>NZ_ATXL01000034.1 GCF_000421665.1 Bavariicoccus seileri WCC 4188
CAACAGGTCGATTCATAAGTCAGGGTTCCGGTGTAGACAGTGGCCATTCGGCCTTTAATTCTTTCTTTTGAGACTGCATTTTTAGAAAAAGAGATGTTAGAATCTTTGATATTAAGGATTTTTTTTAACATGTTATCTATGTTTTCATCTTTAGTTTTGTTAATATTAGTACTGGACATTTGGTTAGCCTCCTATGATTTGGTTTAGCGATTTAATTATAGGACAACCAAATGTCTTTTTGCATAAAAAAATTGGTGTCGCTACTTTTTCAAGCAACAACACCAAATATTATAGAGCCAGATTTTAGAGGATTGATAAAGGGATTAATCGTTCTAGTTCTAGAGCACTTAATCCTCTTTGAATACACTATTCTCGTAATACACTGTTCTCGTTGAGCATTTAAATCAATTAGTTAACTCTTTTTCTCTGATCATATAATCTAATCATCTGATGACAGCAAGACCATGAGTTCAAAATATTGCGATTTTTAGTTGTCTTCAATATACTCAAATTAGGTACTACAAGTTTTTAAAACGTCACTATAGTCATGGTTGATGCAAACAGTCAAGTCAGTGAGGTGACATAACGTGAGTATTTCAAAAGACAAGGATCGTCCAAATGCACCAGAAAGTATGGTAGAAGCACATCATCAGAAAGATCAGAATGAACCAAAGAAAGTTATGCCAGTTCCAAAACCAGGAGAACATCGGCAGCCTGTTTTTATTCGGCAAAAGGCATATGCTTCTATCTGGTTTTGGGTGATCATAGGATTAGTTGTAGGTTTGTTCATTGGCTGGGCATTATCAGATATTACTTTATGGACTATTGTCAGTCTTGCGATTTCAGGGGCAATTGGGACGGTCATTAAAGTTGTTGTAAACATGCGAGCTAGCACTTAAAGTAGTTGAGAGGGTGCTGGTTTTTTGTAAGTTTTCTCTGAAAAGTAAAAGTGTCATGGTAGATTGTAAGTGTCTACCATGACACTTTTTTCATGAACTGAATAACCTATTTTTTATCGGGGATTTCTTTTTCGCGTAGTTCGCGTTCTTCTCTGTGAACAACCAACGCTTTTTTGATGGTATAGTAAAATAATCCGATGCCAACGAAAAACATTGGAATTTGTGAGACCAAGCCTCGTTTCACGTATAAAGCACTGTTGTAATAGTCACCATCTGAACTAGTGTCAGGGAATAATAGTGATCCCAAATTGTCTAACAAACCACCGAGTGAGACTAGGGCGACGATAAAGCTAATGATACAGATCATGTACAGGAATAGTTCGAGGAAATTAAATCTTTTCATGGCTACCATCTCCTTTTCTAACTTCATTATACCAGATTCTTGAAACTGGCTATAGTTAAGTGCAATGGTGAAATGGTGCAGTAGTGCAATGGTCTTTTACTAGCTACTACTAGGTTAACCAGGGCAAGGTATAAAGGATAATGGCAAGAAGCTATTGGTTTTGTTTGTGTCATAAAACTGGCTATCGTATACTAAAAGTATAGAAAGCGTTTACTTATAAGTGGAGTGGCATGACAGGCGAAATGCAAAAGAGGAGATGATGGCATGATTGTGGGAAGTGTAAAGGAAGTAAAAGCGCAAGAGTACCGTGTCGGCTTAACGCCTGATGCGACAAGGGCTTATGTCAGAGCTGGTCATACAGTTTTAATCGAGCACAATGCAGGAACAGGATCTGGTTTTTCCAATGAACTCTATTCTCAGGCTGGTGCTAGTATTGTATCGAGTGCGAAAGATGTTTGGGCTAAAAGTGACATGATCGTCAAAGTAAAAGAGCCACTGTCATCGGAATACGACTTGATTCGTGAGAATCAAATATTGTTTACCTATCTCCATTTAGCGGCAAATCGCGAGTTGTTAACTATTTTGCTGGAGAAAAAATGTATAGCAGTAGCCTATGAGACCATTCGCGATAGCAATGGGGAGTTACCATTACTAAAGCCGATGTCTGAGATTGCTGGTCGATTGAGTGTTCAGGTAGGTGCTAATTGTTTGGAAACACAATCTGGTGGGAAAGGTGTTCTATTGAGTGGCATCCCTGGAGTCCCTAAGGCGAAAGTTGTTATTATTGGTGCAGGAAATGTTGGGTTAAACGCCTGTCATATCGCGGTAGGTATGGGTGCAAGTGTGACGGTCTTAGATGTCGATCTGGCGAAATTAGCACGTATCGACACGCTATATGGTGCTTCAGTCCAAACCCTGTATAGTACTGCTAGCACGATCAAGCAGTCGGTCATTGGTGCTGACCTCGTCATTGGTACGGTGTTGATTCCTGGTAAGAGTGCACCAAAGTTGATCAAGCGGTCTTATCTTAAAGAGATGTCTGCTGGCTCAGTTTTCGTTGATGTGGCTATTGACCAAGGTGGATGTTCTGAAACAAGCAGGCCAACGACGCATGAGGATCCTACCTATATTGTTGACGATATCGTGCATTATTGTGTAGCCAATATACCAGGTGCTGTTCCCAGAACGTCAACGATTGGACTCAACTATGCGACACTTCGTTATGGGTTAGCCATAGCATCAAAGGGACTTTTAGAAGCGGTTAGGCAGACGCTTGGCCTTGGTCTTGGCATCAATTGTTATAAAGGAAAATTAGTGTCGCAAGAAGTTGCTGAATCCTTTGATTTACCTTATGCAACTATAGAATCGCTTTACCATGAAACATAACCCTTGGAGATCCTATGACTCAATTGAACCGTATAAAAGGGCAAAAAAATCAGCTAGCTTCTAGCTGATTTTTTCGTTCTTATTTTTGCCAACCACAATCAATAACTGGAGCATGTTGTAAAAGAAAAAGCTTTTTTTACTATAAACGGTATATTTAGGAATCCAAGAGGCAACGTATTTTTCTTTGTATTGACGAAGGCCTTTAAAGGAATAAAAGTTATTGCCAAATTCATAGAGAAAATAACCTAATCGTTCTTCCCAAAAACTTTGTTCAGAGTGCCCAACGTTAGAGAAGGGTGCCATGCCTAGGTTAAAGGAAGAATAGCCTTGTTCCTGAAAATACTCAAAGAGCGACACAAACAGAAAGTCCATCGTTCCATTTGGTGCATCTAAACGGTGACGCATCAGGTCGACTGAGATGCTTTCTGGTGTATAGGAAGGCATGATGTTGGCGAATGCTATGATGTCACCTTCACGATCTTTAACAACAGCTATAGGAGCTTGAGACAGATATTCCTTGTCGAAGAAGCCGACTGAGAATCCTTTTTCGGGTCTACCATTCAACCAATTATTTGAAATAGCATCGAGTTTTAGAAATAGCTCATCTGAAAAAGGTGGCATTAGCACCTCAAAAGTGATGAGATCCTCACTGAAGTGGTTCATAATCGAGCGTGTACCACGATTCTTTTTCCCTTTTAAACTAAAGTTTTTTAAGTCGACGTATCCTTCTTCACCCATCTTGATAAAATCATAACCAAATTCATGGAGATACATCACAAAGCTTTCTTTGACTTCGTAAAAGAGAGGCTGGACACCTTCTGTCTCACAGTCATCAAGGAAAGACTGGATCAAGTTAGAAAAGTAGGCTTGGTCACCAGAAGGCTCCCCCATCACGATATATTTGTTAGAGCACGTTTGAAAGAGTAGAAAAGCAACATCCTCTCCCTTACTATCTTGATAGTAGTAGATGTACTTATCTTTGGTGAAGGCAAGGTGACTGGTTTCATTACCACCAAAGTCGTTCAAAATTTTATGGACTCTTTTGGGATCAATCTTTTCGAGTAATTGTGAAGTTCCTTTACTCATATAACGGAAAATCCAAAAGATGAGCAACCCGACAGCTAGGATCAGCAGAAAACTCGTGAACCAGGCCTTTTCATTTGGAAACAAATAGAAATCGACAAATGCTCTAGGCAGGTGTAAGTGATGTTTAGTTGGTACATATTGGATACCGATGATCAAGTATAGGATGATCAATGAGAAGTAGATTGCACCGTCTATCGTGAATGCTTCCCATGAATAATGCATCCTAGAGCGTGAGTAATAGCCTTTTGAAAGGAATACAATTACTAATAGTGCTAAGAAAAAGCAGGTAGTAAACAATGAGAAGTCATCTAGTACTGTGAATACAGTGCTAAAAGCTATGACAACAAGCGTCGGCCAGTAGGCCTTTTTGACGCGAGCAATAGTCGCTCGGCCAGCCACCAGCAAGAGAAAGCCGATAAGAATCCCCGGTGCTGAACTGATCAAATGGAAGGAAAAAATGTCCAATCGTTTCAACCAGTCGTTTGAAATAAAGGCATCAGGAATGGCAGAAGTTAAGACTAAAAGTATCCCAGAAAAGTAAAGAGCACTGATTAGAAAGAAGGACGAAAATTTTCGCCACAGAATCCCGGGAATACCACGCCATTTTTTATTGATACGAGAGGCTAGATTTTTTGCAAAGAGCAATAAACCAATCAAAAATGGGATAATAAAGTAAAATAAGCGGTACAAAAATAACCAGGTAAGGGCTTCTTCACGACTGATTCCAAGGGATTGTAGACCGATGATCATAAAAAGATCAAAACTTCCGATACCGCCAGGAATCATAGATAGTATCCCTAAGATAAAACTGGTGATAAGGATAGGAAATAAGTCAGCGAGTTGATAAGAAATGCCTAGCGTATAACCAACGAAAGCAAAGAAAGATAAGACACCTAGCCATTCTAGGACAGACGTTCCAAGTAGCCAAAATATCTCCGTTTGTTTGAGAGAGGACCACAAGCGAGCTTTCTTACCTCTTGTGATGACTAGTAAAACTGGGAAGTATAAACTACCTCCGATGACCCAGATCCAGTAATGGTTCATAATGGCTGGTTGTAAGTTTAAGAGCATCATAATGAGTGTTACGACAGATAAGACGGAGAGACCAGCAGTGGTGAAGAATATAATCACCGAGATAATCTTAAGAAACTTTGTCCGTTCCTTCTCCTCACCAAACAACTCGAGCCGTAAACCGGTACTGATAATGCCACCAAAACCAATCAAATTATTGAATGTGTTGATGATCCAGCTATTTTGTAGAAAAGCTAATGGTTTTAATGGCACATCACGATGCTTATTTAAGATCACATCGTAGCCAAACATAGGGACTACCGTGATTAACCCCACGATAGCTAACAGTAAAAATTGTCCAATAGAAAGATCAGATAAATGGGTTTTGAGTTCGCTAACATTGACCGTCTTTGAGAGGGATAAAAGCTCTCGAACAACGATGACAACAACGGAAATCAAAAAGATCGTTCGAATGTATTGACCGTATTTTGTAAAAAAGTTTTTAACGCTTTGAAGCAAGATTAAGCGCCTCCTTTTGAGATATGAAGTTGTAAGAAATGGGTGATAAGACTTGCCACTTCTTCAGGATGTTTCTTAATATAACGATGGCCGACTGAGTGAAAGGTAAATCGTTCAGCCTGTTGTAACTGGTCATAAAGTTTGTTGATATGGCGTGGCTTAACAACGTCTGTTTCGCCATATAATAATAAACAAGGTGTCGTCATTTGCTCTAGCTGTTGATTTGATATAGGTAACTCCGCGGTGAGGAGTGAAAAAATCCGACTTGGTCGCTTGAAAATCGGTAGTAGTGAACTTAGAAAATGCGCAACATGATAAAGCACTCGTGATTCGACCTGGAAAAATTTTTTAAGGGAGTTAAACGTAAGGTTAGGTGAACCTAGGATCAAAGCCTCGACTTGTTCTGGGTGTAGGATAGTGTAAAACAAGCCAATATTGGCACCATCACTGAATCCGAAGATTGCTGTTTTTGTAATACCTTCGTGGGCGAGTAGTTCGGAAATATCTTGACAGACGAGATCGAAGGTTAATTCTTGTTGTGTATTAGTTGAATCAGCATGATCTCTAGTATTCATGGCGATGATAGAAAAATGTTGAGCTAACAAATCAGTGATGGTATCGAAATAAGCTGCTTTACCATAGTTACCATGAATCAAGAGTAAATGCGTAGAACCTCTGCCGCTTTTGTAATAGGTAATCACTGAGCCATCAGTTGTAATGATTGAGTGTTTCGTTGGGGGTGTGCCCTTTGGATGAGCTGTTTTCGTACTTAATGTTTGATTCTTGGATATGTTGTTTGTCATGGGTAGAAACCTTCAATAGATTATTTTAGTTGATAAAATGGGTGATACAAATTTTTGGACAGTAGCTTGATAAGATAGTTTGATAAGTCGATTAAAAATAGTGCTTGCTCACTATCTAACGGAACGCTTTTATAGAGTCTGTAGATGATGAGAAGACAAGCTCATTGAACTTTTTCAGTCTTAAATGAATAGTATCACTAAATAGAAAGTAAGGCTAATAAGATGAGTATAGGTGATTAGAACTTCTATTAAATAAACAGAGAATAAGGATAAGCAAACAGATAAAATGTAAAAAAATCCCACTCAGTCGAGTGGAATTTTCATATTCTTGTTATTAGAAATGACCTAACAGAGATTCGTTAGTGGTCAAATCTAAATTAGCGTTGCCTCATTTATCATACTTTCCACGACTTGACTTATATCTTTCAACTGGATATTTTTCAGCATTCTTTTGTACTTTTTCAGCAATGATCTGATCAATATCTAGTCCTAAGTTGTCTGCCATCATGTAAGAATAGATCAGCACATCTGCTAATTCTTCTTTTACGCGTTCAATATTTTCTGTTCCTTCTTCAGGTGTCCGCCATTGGAACAGTTCCAGTAATTCACTGGCTTCTAATGATACTGAAATGGCTAAATCTTTGGCATTATGAAATTGATGCCAGTCACGGTCGTTGATAAATTGATTGATGATTTCAATAGAAGTCATGTGTTTAATTCCTACCCTTCGATTGGTTTATATATAATATCCGGTGATTTTACCATTCTCTTGAAGTGTTTTTCTAAGTTCTTATCAGTGCAATAGATATAGCAACCTTTCATGCCACGAGTCATCAATGTACGGTAAGTGTTCTTAATGATTTCGTCGCATTTTTTCAGAGTGCCTTTTTCATCTGTTTTTAGTTGTTTTTTCCACCCTTTAAGGGATTGGTCGGTCTTTGCTCTTTTAAAGGGGTCAGTTTGGATTTTCCCGTCTTGATAGCTAAGGTCATCCCCAATTATGACACCAACATAATCTAATTCCAATCCTTGGCAAGTATGAATACACCCCACTTGATCGACGGAATCTGCTTTGATGATCCATTGCATACCATCGTCGGACAGATTCCATTGAGCAGCATAATCGCCAATTTGAATATCGTATATAGAAGGATTTTTCTTGCTGTTCCAGTTCCAACAATAACCTGCAACCATACGTGATTTGTTGTTAAGCTTATTTTTTTGTTTGATTAGTTGGTGTAGTTCCTCTGGACTATTTACTACCTTGAAATCGTAGTCTGGCAAATCCATAGAATAATTCGCAGTATCTCTAATCTGTAATACATTATCTAACCATGCTAAGTATCCATCTGAACCATTACATCTGAATTGAGATTCTAATTCAGTGGTTTCAACAGATGCACCTAGTAATTTTGCATATTTTTCAATCGTTTCAACACGACCAATGTCTTTGAATGTGACTTTTTGATTTTCATCAATAAAAAAGACCGCACACTTGCTTGCGTTAATAATTTCCTTGATTTGATTTTCTCCCAAGTTGTTGAACATACCAGATTTTTCGTTGAGACGATGAGCTTCGTCTACAATCAGCATGTCGAACTGGTCTTTAGGTGTATCAATATAAGAGCCTGAACCTTTAAAAAGATTGTTATATTTTGTCTTCGTCATAACGCCAGTAAGTTTAGAAGCGTAGACAGCTCGTGGTGCAGAGTTCTTAGTGACATATTGAGTGAGTAGTCCTCGTTTCGTGACTTCCACTAACAAGTTGATTGCTACAACTGATTTTCCAGTTCCTGGTCCGCCCTTAATAATATAGACTTGCTTATTTTTGTTTTCAGCCTTATTAAGTAGGTGAATTGCATGTTCGTAAATAACCTTTTGTTGGTCTAATAACACGAATTCTTGATTTCCTTTTAACATTGCTGCTAAACTATCGGCAAGTTGTTTTGAAGGTCGAATTCTACCATAGTCTACGCGGTACATTAAATCATCAGTATCACCATAGGTCACGTACTTTTTTATGAAATCACGCAGCAGAAGAGAATCATGGCGATAAAATATCGGAGCTTTGCTAACGTAAGTTTCATAAAGAGGAGAAGATAGAACTGTGCCGTTTTTGTAATTATGAAGATAAGCGCATGGATACAAACCTATTTTGTCTTTCTCGACGGTTTCATTAAAGTCATGCAAATACTCTGCGTAAGACCAAGCTTGATAAGAAGGATGAGCAACATTTCGCAAAGCACCACCAACAAAAGTAGAGACTATACCATCTTGGTTGGTAGCTTCAGCCTTATCCCATTGTTTTAATTCAATGATAACCATAGAATTTTCATATTTTTTGTTTTTCCCCGCAATAATGACATCTATTCGTTTAGACGTTTGAGGAAGGGTATACTCAATCGCAATTGTACAATCATCTGGAACGTCAGGATGGTTAACTACATTTTGGACATATTGCATAGAGTTTTGCCATGATCTTATTTCATTTTTAGAAGTATGATGACCAGTTTCCCGATAAAAATCTTCATATATTCTGTCTTCAATCGTATTTGAAATGACCTGATCGACAAATGTTTTTTTCGATTCCTTGTAAACTAACATAGAAACCTCCCCTGATTCAAACTGGTTTGTGATATATATTTCCCATACACATTTACGGTATTTACCATATAGTATACCATTATAGAAATGGACTAGGGCAACATTTTCAGTGTTATTAATACTTTTCTTCACTTACTTTTGGTAGTATAAAACAAAGGTTCATAACAAACAGACTAGGAGATGAAGTGTATGAAGAAAATTTGCTATTATACTGGACTAGTTCTATTGCCAATTATCGGACTCACCGTCAATCAATCGATTTATTTGAAAATCTCAGAGCAGTTTATGCGGTATGGACAAATTTCTATAGGTGGTCGATTGTTATTGGTAATTGTGCCGACTGTTGCAATTGCTGTGGTTCTCAATTTGCTTTACGGGTCACTTGTGTACGCAAAGGACATAGATTACAAAGTTCTGCTACTTGTTTTAGCACTCATTTCAGTTGTTGTCATATTTTTACCATATAACCAGATCGGATATCTTTCGAGATTCAACGCAGCAGTATTATTTATAGAAACTCAGCTACGTTTACCTGTTCTAACTGGCTTGTATGTTGCGACGTTTATTTACTCTCTGGTCCATGATCATCGTCATTCAAAATAGAAAAAACCACTGTAAACTAGTGCAAAAGCATGAGTTTACAGTGGTTTTTCTCGATTAAACTCTACTATATACGATAGGTACAGTGGATAGTGATAGGGAAGAGGAAACTTTATAGGCTATATTGGACGTGTGAAAGTGAAAGGGTAAGGGCAGTCAGTGTCTTGGTTACTGGCACTCTATTGTTATCACAGGATAAACTCCTCTACTTGTAAAGTTACTCTTCATTTTTTTAGGACTTTTTAGTTGATTGTTGCTTTTCTTTCTTTTTAAAGTCAATAAATAATATGACTGGGGGTATAAGTCCAAGTACGCAAAAATTTCTCATAAACTCTTGTGGGATAAAGAATTCAAATACTATAATTCCTACTAGAAAAAGACAAAAAATTGCAATAAAAGTTATATACATTTTTCTAAAATAGTGTGGTGTCATAAACGACTCCTTTCATTAATAAACGCTTTCGATTGAATGGTTGTGTGGTATGATTAGGGTTACGATTTGAAATGTGGCTATGTTATCTAGCTATGTTATACAATAATGGTATAAGAGTTATAGGGGTAAATCAACTGATTCCCTTAGAAAGTTTGTTTTTGAAGTACTGTTGAAATACTGTGTTGAGGTAGTATATATTGACGTGCTGTCTATCGTGGTGAGATTACGAGTTAACTTGTCACCTTTTTTAACTATTTGTTGGTTTGGTAATTGTGAATAAGCTAGTAGGAGGTAAAAAATGGGGAAAGATAATAAATCAAATAATTTCAGAGATAGGGATATGGAGAAAGATAGCACAGAGCTAGAAGGTACAGAGACGGTAGGTAAAAATAAGACGAGAAAAAATGGCTTAGGGGAAACTTCCGACGGTCATGAGGATCGTTCTAGTGGTGCTAGTGAGGAGAATTCAGGGAGTCAGATTGGTCTTGGGATAGCCATTGGTACGGCTTTAGGAGTCAGTTTTGGTGCTCTCTTTGATAATATAGCTTTAGGGATAGCTTTTGGGATTGCGCTAGGAGTTGCAATAGGGTCAGGGATGGATCATCAGAAAAATAAAAATAGTAGTAAAAAGAAGTATGATGATGAATCTGAGGATAAATAATGACATAAGTATCAATTGAGTACATAAAAATCGCATAAACAAAAAATCCAATCCTAGTCACAATAGGGTTGGATTTTTTTATGCTTAATTGATTTGCTTAATTTGGATTGTTTAGAGTGGTAATGTTCTCTTATTTTTAGCTATTCCGTTTTACGAATCGATCGTGTTGTTCGATCATAAAATTTAAGGCAAATAAACCACAAAAGGCATATAGAATATATGAGACGATTTGATTGATGGGTTGAAAGATCAGGTTTGGAACAATAACGACTGCAAAGGAGGCAATGGCCCAGATCCATCGATTAATAATGATTCCTCGTTTTTTCAGGAGGTAAAGTGTGCCATAGCTTGCAGCGAGTAGACCAAGAAACCCAAAAAATACGATGATCCAATACACTGATTATCACTCCAATCAAGTTGTTGTAGTTGGTTATGCTTCTGTTGTGCCACTTTGTTCATCTGACAGCATTTTCTTATCGTATGCTTTAACAAATGGGTAGTAGATAACAGTAGCGATAACTAGGTTGACTAAGATCAAGATAATCATACGCCAGTCGTTTCCTGCTGCAAGGTAACCACCAATCGGAGCTGGTAGTGTCCAAGCAGGGATGATCGAGAAGCCATTGACCATGCCAAATTTGACTGCAAGGTAAGATATAGTCGTTAAAACAAGTGGTACTAGGTTGAATGGTATGAACATGTAAGGGTTCAGCATCATTGGTGCACCAAAAATCATTGGTTCGTTGATATTGAAGATACTTGGCACCATGGTGAATCTTCCAACTTCTTTTAAAAATTTCGATTTACACATGAACAGGAAGAGGAAGGAGACCACAATCGTTGTACCTGCACCACCAATAGTAACGGTCCATTGGTAAAATGGTTCTGGAGCAATATAAGGTAATTGCGTTTGAGATGTTCCGCTAGCAATGGCGTTGACGTTATCATCAAGCATGATTAACCATAGTGGACGTACAACTGATCCAACGATACTCATACCATGGATACCAAATGACCAGAGTAAATGGATCAGAAACATTGGGATTAATGCTCCAAATAAGTTGTTTCCTAAGATGTTGGTTAATGGACTGAAGAGTGCCAGTAATGCGGCATTGACGTCAAAACCTAAGACACCACGAATCAGCCATAGGGTCACTAGGATTACACCACCAGGGATCAAGGCCTCAAAACTACGCGAGACTGCTGGTGGGACTTGTTCTGGCATTTTAATTGTGATGTGATGGGTTTGGAAGAAGCGATAGATCTCAACTGCGAAGATCATCGATAAAATACCTGCAAACATACCAGATGCACCAAGTGAAGCCATTGGTAAAACGAATCCTAATGGTGATTCTTCTGGAGTGGTCACATTGACTGGCATTTGTAACATGAAGAATGCTCCGAGTGATAGGATACCACCGGTAACACTATCGAGTTTATAGGACTTAGCAAGGTCAGAACCCATAACAAATGTGGCATAAATCGCCATCAGACCCATAGTCATTCTGAATGGCAAAACAAGAGTAGCAGAAAATGGTGCGATGAATTCCGGCCAACCAGGGAATGGTAGGTTGTTAAAAATCAAGAAAAAAGTACCAATCAAAATCAATGATAGCGTTGAAACAACCCCATTACGAATGGCTAAAAGGTGGCGTTGTGAACCAATTTTTGCCATTGGTGGGACGAGTTTTTCTTCGACCCAATTCATAAATGTTTCCAAATCTAATTCCTCCTTAAAGTTTTGTGATGATGCTAAAGCTAACATCTCATGTGAAGAATGTATCCGCTTCAATTCATATTATAACATGATGAAATGCAATTTCAATCTTAGTATTTTTATGACATCATATGTGATAATTTATTTCTTGCAGAGTCATGATTTTTAATGAGAACTACTATAGAATCACTATAGAACTTAAAAAGGGCTCAGGATTTGAAGCCAAAAGATAAGGTTAAAAAGATAACGCCAAAAGGTTATGCCATCAACCAAGGAATGATTTGAGCGATTTGATCATTCCAGAAATACCAATCGTGTCCTCCTGGAGCGGTTTGGTAGGTGATATCAAGTTTTAGGGTGTCTTGTAGGTAGTGAGCAAAGGCATCGTTGTCTTTTTTCATAAAGTCGTCATTGCCAATGGTATGGTACCATTTCAATTGTTGTAGTTGTTTTAAATCAGCCTTTTCAACAAGTGTAGTTGGTTGAAGCTTAAAGATATCTTCTCCATTTGGACCAAAGACGGCTTCATAATCGGTCATGAAGTCTGGGACACTCTTAAGATTTGTGACGGGTGAAATCAATGCGACTTTAGAAAACCAGTCTGGGTGGCTTGTAGCCAGTTTAAAGGCCCCATAGCCTCCCATTGAGTTGCCTCCTATAAAGTTTTGGGATGGCTTTTTGCTGAGGTTAAAGGTGCGTCTCATTTGAGGGATTAATTCGTCTGTCAGATAGTCAGCATAAGCTGTACCACTAGCCGTGTTCGTGTAAAAGCCACGGCCACAGTCTGGCATGATGATCGCTAATTGATGTGTGCTTGCAATCAGTTCGATGGCTGTTTTTCGTTGCCAAGCACTCCCATTATCTCCTAGGCCGTGTAATAGCCAAAGGACTGGAAGTGAGGTATCTGAAGTGATGTTATCGGGTAACACAACAGTCACAATTGTTTGAACTTGTAAGATGTCTGATGAACGTTGATAGGTCAAAACTGCCATAATTTCTCTCTCCTTTAGGATTCTGTTAAAGTCTTATGAGGTACTTATGAGTCAATAGTACTAGTTCCATTAGAATTACGCTAGAAATTCAAATGATTATTGAAAACAGGGTCTGTCATTCTATAATGAAGAAGAAGGCCTATGAGAGGTCTAATAGGAGGCAATAATAAATGGAGTATGTGATTGGTGTCGACAGTGGTGGAACACATGTGACGGGATTGGCACTCTCCCTTTCAGGTGAGATTTTAGCAGAACGCAAAGCAGGTATTGGTAATGTGTTTAGTGATGAGGAACATGCCGTCCGTAATTTAGAAAAAGTAGTCGGTGGGTTGCTTTCGGAATTCAGGGCAGACGAGTGTCAATATATCTTACTGGGTATTGCGGGCGTCGAAACAGCTGGTAATGCTGAACAATTAGAGGAAAAGTTTAAAAAAGAGTTCAATCAAAAAATTGTGATCATCAGTGATGCTAAATTGGCCCTCCTCAATGGGTTAAAAGGTAGCGATGGGACCTTAGTTATTTCTGGGACAGGGTCTATTGTTTATGGACGTCAAGGCCATCACTTCAGTCGTTATGGTGGTTGGGGCGCTATGTTAGGTGATACAGGAAGTGCCTATAAAATTGCTGAACGTGCTATGAAGCATTGTTTAAAGCAGTATGATGAGGGCGAGCCTAGTTTGCTTATGTATCCCCTATTACGCTTGTTGGCTAGTGATACACTCCCGCAAGCTGTTAAAACGTATAATAGTTTGGATCGAGCGGCTATCGCCGGTCTGGCTGAAGATATAGCCAAGCAAGCGATCGACGGGAATCAAGAAGCTAAAACTGTTTTAAAGATAGAAGCAACAGCCTTAGCGGATGAGGTGTGGGGGTTGATGAAGCAATATCAAAGACCAATGCCAACGTCATTAGCTTTATCTGGATCTGTACTGGTTCACAATGTTATCTTTAGAGAAACCTTAGTCAAAGAGTTGAGGAAGCATCTTCCTGAACTAAAACCGATTGTTGTAACGTCTAACAATGCAATCGGTGCGATTTACTGGCCTAGATGGCAGTAGAGTGACTAGAGGACAATAGAGAGCAATAGAGAATAATAGAGAGTAATAAAAAAAGAAAAAAATAAGAATTCAAGTAGTATAAGAAGTGTTAAGACTATAGAGGGAAAAGGAGTTTACTCACATGACAATGAGACAACTAGGTTTATCAATCTATCCGGATCACAGTGATTTTGAAGCAGACAAGAAATACTTACAATTAGGTCATAAATATGGCTTTACCCGTATTTTTATGAGTATGTTAGAGGTGACGGGAACAGTAGAAGAGACGATAGCTAAATACCAAAAAATTATCGATGTGGCTAATGGCTTGGGATATCAAGTCATCATCGATGTGGCACCACATATATTCTCTCAATTAGGGATTAGTTACAATGATTTGAAGTTTTTCGCGGATTTAGGGGTGGCAGGTATTCGCCTAGATCAAGGTTTTGATGGCAACACAGAGGCAATGATTTCTTATAACCCTTATGGCCTGATCATTGAATTGAACATGAGTAATAATGTGGACTACTTGAACAATATTATTAGCTTCCAAGCCAATGAGCCTTTCATTTATGGCTGTCATAACTTTTACCCTCAAGTTGGGACTGGACTCCCATATGATTTCTTTATGGAATGTAATGAACGCTTCCGTAAATTTGGCATTCATACCGCTGCTTTTGTGGCAAGCCAGGTGGGAGAGATCGGACCTTGGAATGTTAACGATGGCTTACCAACGTTGGAAATGGATCGTCGCTTACCAATTGAGGTTCAAGCAAAGCACTTATTTGCGACAAACATGATTGATGATGTGATTATCGGTAATGCTTATGCCTCGGAAGAAGAATTGAAGGCAGTCGGTAATATTGATCGTTACCAAGTACAATTTAATATCGATTTCGTTTCAAAGGTGAGTGATATCGAAAAAACGATTGTGTTAGAACCACAACACTTCCGTCGTGGTGATATGAACGAACTAGTTATTCGCTCGACCATGCCTCGTGTAACTTATAAAGATGTCCCAAATACGCCTCATGATAATACTGAAACCTTTGAACGTGGGGATGTGTTGGTTGGAAATGACGACTTTGGTATCTATAAGAATGAACTCCAAATTGTATTAGAACCTCACCAAGAAAGTCGTAAGAACAAAGTTGGACGCATCAAACCTGAAGAATTGGTCTTGCTAGACTTTATCAAGCCGTGGAGCAAGTTCAATTTTAAGGCTTAAAAACATCTTTGACTCTTAAAAAAATAGTTAAGGTTTAAAATATCTTTAAAACTTACAAACAGCGACTACACTAGTGATGGTGTAGTCTTTTTTGTCTAACTTGTTATGCCATTTTTGCCTATCTTATGTTGTATCGTGCCGTCGTATCGGGAAACAAAACTAAAAGCTTGCAATTAGTTCGAATTCGAAATATAATATTTATAACTTACAAAAGGTAAGTTAAATAGTTGGTTTAAGTCAGTTAGACATTTATAAACATCAGAATCGAATCACTCATAAACTGATAAAGGGCTTTTAAAAACTAAAAAAAGTGAAACGTACTAAGGAGGATAAGAAATGTTAACAACACAAGGGATACACCATGTTTCCTCTACTGTGGGGCATGGGCAACGAAACATCGATTTTTATAGTGGCGTACTTGGGCTACGTCTTGTCAAGCAAACTTTAAATTATGATGATGCTAGGCAATTTCATTTGTACTTTGGAAATCACGACGGGAGTACAGGCTTGACGACGACTTTTCCAATGCCTGGTGCACGTGAAGGGGTCATTGGCGATGGACAAGTGGGCTTCGTGACCCATGCGGTTCCGATAGCCTCGTTCCCGTTCTGGGAAAAACGATTGGACCAGTTTGGCATCGAACATTATCGCTATAAACGTTTTGGCACAGAGCGGTTAGCGTTTAAAGATACGGATGGTCTTGAACTTGAATTTGTAGCATCAGAGCTTGGTGCCAAGAACCATTGGACTTTTAATGGTGTCAAGGAAGCCTTTACCATTACAGGAATTGCTTCGGCTACTTTGTTTTCCAGATGGCCAAAAGAAACACTTGAAGTCTTGACGGATATTTTAGGGTATCAGCTAGTGAGTGAAGATGAGGAAGGCTATCAGCTGAGGATCAACGATGAGCTTGGTGGGGAACTATACTTACAAAACAAACCACATGAAGCTGGCCGTGGTGGGATTGGGACAGTTCATCACATTGCTTTTAAAGTAGCGGATGACACGATAGATGATTGGGTCGACTATTTAAGGGAAATGGGTTATCAACCTACAGAAGTTAAGGATCGTTTCTACTTCAAATCAGTTTACTTCCGTGAGCCCGGCGGCATTTTAATTGAGCTTGCGACACTGTCTCCAGGTGTATTGGCCGATGAGAAAAGTGATGATCTCGGAAGTCACTTGATTATTCCAGCGCATTACAAAGACCAAGAAAGAGAAATCGTTGAGCATATGATGCCACTATTTGTGCGTGAGGTCTCATCTTTGGACGATTATGGGTACAGAAACCGTGCTGAGTATGACCTATTAGAAGAACGGAAAAATCTACGACAAGATTATTTAAAGCTTAAAAAAATCAAGAATGAGCGTCAGTTGACTGAAACAGAAGAGCTTCGCTTGTTAGAAGTAAAAGAAGGATTGAAACAGTCATTATCGCCAGAAGGCAATTGGACTGTTGGGAGAAACATATAATTGCATCATAAAATAGGGGGCATAACATATGCATCACATCATATGCGATATAGAATATAAAAGAAAGGGAGAAACGAATGACAAAAGAAGCTTTGATCGGTATTCATCACGTGACCGCAATCACCAGTGATGCCAAAAAAATATATGACTTTTTTACGAGAGTATTAGGATTGAGGCTGGTTAAAAAGAATGTTAATCAAGATGATTTACAAACCTACCATTTGTACTTTGCGGATGATCGCGGTAATCCAGGAACAGACATGACTTTTTTTGACTTTTCGGGTATTTCATCACATCTAAGGGGAACCAATGATATTTTGAGAACATCTTTTAGAGTCTCCAGTGACAAAGCTTTACAGTATTGGGTCGATCGATTGGATCGTTATGAGGTAAAACACGACAATCTCAAAGAAGAATTTGGTCGCCAAGTCCTTTATTTTGAAGATTTTGATCAGCAACGCTATGCTTTCATTTCAGATGAAGGAGGAAGCGTTGGGGTACCAGCCGGCGAGCCATGGCATGATGGTCCGGTTCCAGACGAGTTTGCGATTGTGGGCCTAGGACCAGTTTACCTGAGTGTTGACCGACCAGAGTTTATGTCCGCTATTTTGACGGATATTATGGGATTTAAAGCAGTCGCGACAGAAAATGACTTGACCCGTTTTGAAACAGGGGATGGTGGAAATGGGGCCAGTGTGATCATGGTAGCTGCTGAGCAAGCGACTGTTGCTCAGCAAGGTTATGGTGGCGTTCATCATGTGGCATTCCGAGTAGCTGATAAGGCTCAACTTGCTAGTTGGAAAGCGTTCTTTGACAGCCATAACTGGCCACATTCTGGATTAGTTGAACGGTATTACTTTGAATCACTGTATTTCCGCTTTTACCCTAATATTTTATTTGAATTGGCGACAGACGGACCAGGATTTATTGATGATGAGGAAAGCTATGAAGAGCTTGGGCAAAAGCTGACCTTACCACCACATTTGAGGCATTATAGGCAAAAGATTGAAGAAGATTTAAAACCCTTTGATTCGATCTGGACGACAAGCGAGAAAGAGTATCTTGGTCATGAAATCGACTGGTGAACGCTCTAACTTAAAAACCTTGACGATTCTCTTCAAGACTTACCAAGCAGTCTTAAAGAAAGTCAAGGAATCGCTAAAAAGCTCTGAGCTGACAATTAACGAATTTACTGCTTTAGAAGCTTTGAATACCCTTGGTTCATTGACAACAAGCGATTTGATGAATAGAGTATTATTGCCGAATAGTAGTATGACTTATGTCTTGGATAGGTTGCATTCAAAAGGGCTGATTAATCGCACCAAAGATCCTATAGATTGACGAGTACAACGAGTTGCTTTGACTGTGACAGGAAAAGACACTATCACAAATTTGTATCAACAGCACGAATCATTCATGAGACCCTATTTTGAAGTATTAGAAGAAGAGGAAGAACAGCAATTACAGTATTTACTCAAAAAAGTGGGCTACAAAGCTGCAGATAAAGATACTACTGACGAAGCTCAAAAGGAAGTCACCAAAAAGTTGATTAAAAATATGATATGAAAGAAAGACAAGGCTCAGAAAACAGGAGGGATATTTGAAAATGTTTGTTGGTAAAAAAATGAAAGATAGAAAGCACGTTTTCTTCTCATTTCATGGGACTGGGGGCGAGGCGGGGCAGTTGTATGATATCGTCACCGCCATCGACCCTACTGCTTCTTATATTGGGGTAGAGGGAGATGTGTTAGAAGGAGAGTCTAGACGGTATTTTAAGCGGTATAAAGATGGAACTGCAGACTTAAAAATTTTTAGCACGCGCTACGACTTTAATCTATCGAACACTTAAAAAAGTGATTGCAGCAGAGAACTTAGAACAAAGCAACATCTCTTTGATTGGTTTTTCTAACGGAGCCAATGTCATTAGTGATCTGTTAAAAGAATATGACCTAACACCACTCAATGTCGTTGGTGCCTACCTCTTTCACCCAGTTCACTTTAGAAAAGATGTGCCATTTAAGAACCAACCTGATTTAAGAGTCTTTTTAACAGCTGGTGACGAAGACGTCTTTACTGATATGGATGAGATTAAAGAACTCGAAGAATCCCTCATTAGACATATCCCAGAGGTTAAATTGCTACAAGTCTACGGTGGGTACGAACTAAGAACACAAGAGATAATAGCTGCAAAAGAGTTTTATGATGCAAGGGATAATAAAAACGAGTAGTAGAAAGATAATAAGCATTATTTGCGATTGTCAGTACAATTAAGGCTACCTCAGGTTACTAGCAAGTTATGCAGTGTGAGGGAGCTTTTTTATGTTATTTTTTTCTAGAGTTATGATGAAACTAGAGTTATTATCCCCGAGTAAGAATGATTATTTGCAGTGTTTAGGTGCGATCATTACAATGAATAAAAGGCTATCATTTTGGGCATCGTGAGACATTGTGGGAGGTAAAGAAATGCCATTTTTTAGATTTGAGTCGTTAACAGAAAAAGAAAAAAGTAAGCTAGTCAAAGGGACTGTTATTCCTAGACCAATTGCTTGGATTACTACTATAACTACTGAAACCACTGAAACTACTGAAATTACTGAAGTTACTGATGGCACAATCAATTTAGCTCCATTTAGTTTTTTTAACGCAGTCACGAGTACAGTTTTATCTGTATCGATTCAAAGGCGTCAGAAGGTACCGGTAGGGGAGGTTGCACCGTTAACGAGTGATTATTATAAGGATACAGCTCTCAATCTTTTGACGACTGGTGAGGGTGTGGTCCATATTCCGTCGCAAAGGCAATTGGAAGTTATGGATCAATCTTCGGAGGTATTAGGTCGTGATGCGAGTGAAGTGAGGCAACTTGGTTTAGAACTTGAAAAGAGTAATGTGATTAAAACACCGGGTTTGAAGGATAGTCTAGTACGATTTGAAACGACTTTGATGAATCAGATTCCGATTACTGATCCTACAGGGGACTTTATCTTATCTGATTTATTCTTGCTACGAATACAGGCTGTTAGCATTGATCCAAGTATCTATGACGAGAAAAAAGGATATGTGATAGCAGAAGCATTGGACCCTGTTGCTCGTTTGGGTGGTCCCAATTATGCAACTATTACAGAGGTTAAGGATTATAAACGGGAGTTCTGACTAGTGATGCGAGTCATAAGGTGTGAGTCATAAGGTGTGAGTTATGGTTTCGAGTTGACAAACGGTCGTGTGGAGAGTATAATTCTTATTAAAACGTAACCGTTACGATTTGTCTGATTTAGAAATGTTTTCAGGAAAAATGGATACATAGTTTAAGGAGAAGAGTATGGCAAAGAAATCCAAAGTTGCAAAGAACAAAAAACAAATCGAATTGATTGAACATTACGCAGAAATTCGATATGAGTTAAAGAAGAATAAAGATTACGACGGCTTACGCAAGTTACCGCGTGACTCAAATCCTAATCGTTTGAAACATCGTGATGAACTTGACGGTCGGCCACATGCTTACATGCGGAAGTTTAGAATGTCACGTATTACATTTAGAGAATTAGCACACAAGGGACTTTTACCCGGGGTTAAAAAAGCCAGTTGGTAATTGTAATGATGTCTTCTTAATGAATAGAAAAGGGTACTTAATTTGAGAAGAAAGTCTTTTTCTCTATATTAAGTACCTTTTTTAAGTGTTTTTTTGACATTATTCTAATTGAGTCACTAAAGTGATTAGGACAATTATCAAGATTATTATTTGGTTAAAGGAGACCTATTCTGCCTTTAAGGTTATATCAACATTTCCTTTTATTGCTTTAGTATAAGGACAAATGCCTTCGGTTTCTTCGAGATATTTTTGAGTTTCTTCTGCACTTAGACCATCAATGTGTCCAATTAAAGTCACTGACAGGTGAAGCAAAGAAGAATCACTTAAATCTCCCAGTAATGTGACTTCAGCTCTAATGGTACGTTTGTTATCCTTTAAACCGTCTCTTTCGAGTGGAAAACTTAGGGCGCCGTTAAAGCATGAGGAAATGCCAGCAGCAAATAATTCTTCTGGATTGGTATATCCTGCTTTCTTTGTGCCAGTAGTTTTGAGATCTAAATCACCTGTGACTGATTTGATTTCTCCCTCTCGTCCGCCTTCATTGACTACAGTTGCAATAGATAATTTCTTAACCATTTCTGTACTCCCTTCTTTGCTTGACAGTGTTCTATTTTAGAGGTCAAAAGAATCGCTTAGATTTTGATAAATGGCCTCTAATAATAGGGGTTACAACTTAAGTATAATGGGGATAAGAGAGAATAGACAATAAAATGCTTATATGGACTGTATTCAATTCGACCAAGCATATCATAAGGGGTGTGCTCTTTATTTCGATATACTAGATATGTAGTCTGTTGAGAGAGTTGTCAATTGGGAATGAGTCCGATTGAAGTAAATTTTTGAAATAGATTGTCAGATTTTAATTTTTAATAATGGAGGGTTTCGAAATGACAGAAAGTAACTTTTTTAGATTAAATGATGGCACAACTATCCCAGTCATTGGCTTTGGGACTTATACTGTCCAAGGAGCCAAGGGAATCAGAGTATTACAATCAGCTATCGATGCCGGGTTTCGCTTAATTGATTCATCGACAAATTATATGAATGAAGGAACGGTTGGTGAAGCAATAAGGAGAAGCGATGTGCCACGTAAGGACATCGCTATCCGTTCAAAACTACCTGGTGCTAATCATGACTATGACAAAGCAATCACAGTCATTCAAGAATCACTTTATCGTACTGGCTTAGACTATTTTGACCAATATTTGATCCACTGGCCATTGCCTAAGCAAGGGAAGTACGTTGAGGCTTGGCAAGCACTAGTTGATGCTCAAAAATTTGGGTTGATTAAAACAATAGGTGTTTCTAATTTCTTGCCAGAACATTTAGACAAGATTATAGAAGCTACCGGTGTAACACCTGCGGTCAACCAAATCGAACGCCATCCCTATTTCAACAATTTGGAACTAGTGAAAGAAAACCAAAAACGTGGGATTCAAGTGGAGTCTTGGAGCACATTCGGGAGAAAACTGAACGATGTCTTAGAGAATGAGACGATTGTTGAGCTTGCGAAGAAATATCATAAAACACCAGCTCAAATCATCTTGAGATGGAACTATCAAAGTGATGTTCTTTCTATTGTGAAAGCATCCTCTTACGACCATCAAAAAGCTAATCTTGATTTCTTCGATTTTGAGTTGAGTAAGGATGATATCGATAAAATCAATGGTTTGGACCAAGGTGAAGCAGGACGTGTTGAAGGTCAAGATCCAAACGAGTATGAAGAGTTCGATTGATTACATAGGTAATCACTTAGGAGATTACAAAGATTGATTATGAAGAGTAAAACTATGGTTATAGCTAACATTTGACGTTAGAAATACCGTCAAATGTTGTTATATCAATAAAAGCTTGGTTTTGTAACCAGGCTTTTATTTTTTGGACAAAATTCAGATTAAAAAAACATTAAAAAATGGTTGGAAATTCACTGTTATTTAGTTATAATGAGACGCATATTGGATGGGGAGGAAAGTAACAATGAAAAAATTATTGCACTTAACATTGATTCAACGTATTATCATCGGAATTATCGTCGGGACCGTTTTAGGAACCACCCTACCCTCCTTCACCGCAATTGGTCTTATGGGAGAATTGTTTATTGGGGCTCTAAAGGCATTTGCACCATTACTCGTGTTTTTCGTGATCGTTAGTTCGTTATCGAAACACAAAAAGGGTAATAAGACCCACATGAAAACGTTGATTGTTCTCTATTTAGCGGCAACTTTGGTTGCAGCCTTCACAGCGGTTATTGCTGTCTATTTGTTTCCAGTCAAAATTATCTTACCAAATGTGACGATTGAACAAACACCGCCTGAAAGTTTGTATGCGATTATTTCATCTATTTTGTCTGACGCTGTGATGAATCCTGTACAAGCCATTTCTGAAGGAAGTTATTTAGCACTTTTATTTTGGGGTAGTCTGATAGGACTAGCTTTGCGAGTATCTAATGAGCAAACTAAATTGGTCATTGGTGATATTGCGGATGCTATCAGTTCTGTTATCCAAATCATCATCAACTTCGCACCATTCGGGATAGCTGGTCTCGTATATACAGCCGTCGCGGAACTAGGGTTAGGTGGTCTTGCTGAGTACGGAAAATTAATTTTATTGGTGGTTGGAACGATGTTTTTTGTTGGTTTTGTGGTTTATCCATTCATGACATGGATAATGATTCGACAAAACCCTTATCCGCTAACTTTTTACTGTATGAAAGAAAGTGGGATCCCAGCATTCTTTACAAGAAGTGGTGCTGTTAACATTCCAATCAATATGGAGTTGGCCAAAAAATTACAACTGTCTGAAAATTCTTATTCAATCTCGATCCCACTTGGAGCGGCTGCAAATAGTGGTGGAGCGGCCATTACTATTTCTGTCATGACATTAGCTACTGCCTTTACGTTGGGCTATAATGTTCCGTTTACGCTAGCATTCTTACTGTGCCTGTTGACAGCGATTGCTTCAACTGGTGTTTCAGGTATAGCGGGAGGGAGTTTGTTATTGATTCCATTGGCTGCAAGTTTATTCAGCATTCCAAACGATATCGCAATGCAAGTCGTTGGTGTTGGGTTTATTATCGGTGTGATACAAGATTCAGTGGAAACAGCTCTTAACTCAGCGAGTGATCTCTTATTCACTGCAGTTGCAGAGTTTTACGACATGAGAAAAGCCGGAGAAGAAGTTGATGTAGCACAACGTGTCAAAGAAGCGAAAATGAGTGGGAAGGTTTCAATGGCAAAAATTGAGAAAGAGCAGGCAGAAGCGAGCTCGTCACTTAGTCACTAATAGCCATAAAGTAAACACCAGCCGATGTTTTTAGGGTAATGACTCTAAAAACATCGGCTGGTGTTTTTATCTATCTATGGATAGCTAATAGTGTTAGTTAATGGAATATAAGCGTTTTCTATGGTAGGCTTAAAAAAAGGATGTGATCAAAATGAGTGAGAAAGATGTTAGAGAGAACACAAAAGTTGAAAACACTATTCCATCGACTAAACCAGATGATCCTACTCCAAACCCAAGACATAACAATCCTAATGTCACAATCGACCCTAACTATGTGCCACCTAATAATTATCACGAGGAACTAAATAAAGGAGAATCACATACAACAACTAAATTAGTGTGTAATGCTGTAGCCTATATACTAAGTGGACTCGTGTACCTTCTCATATTCCAAAGTCAATTACTCAATACTTCAGATCATGAGGCAATTTATCTGGGAGTTTTCATTGTTCTTACAGTAGTGACAGGATTCATTATCTCACCAATACTGACTAAATTTGTCATATCTCGATTTAGATCTAAAGGCTGATCACTTCAGGAACAACTTTGTAATCCGTGTTCCTGAAGCAGCTTTTTCATCCATAAGTCAATCTAGCAAGAAAATTAAAAATTTTCTGCTATCTCGTCTTATAGCTCAAAGCTAATCACTTCAGGAACAACTTT
>NZ_ATXL01000035.1 GCF_000421665.1 Bavariicoccus seileri WCC 4188
TAGCCATCCGAAAATAGGAACTTAAATTTTCGAGATGGATTGACTTATTACCGAAAAAGCTGGTTCAGGAACACCGTTTAAGGATAGAGGTTGTTACTCAAGCGTTCAGCTTTTAGTAATAATGAAAGCTATCTATAAAACCTAGTCTCATGTATAATGTTTTTAAATATGAAAAGGAGTTGTGATTTTTTCACAACTCCTTTTTTCTATCTTAATTTTAAGACTAGACAAATCAGAAATCTTTCATTCGCTAATCACTAATAGTACAATGAATGACGTTATCGATGAGAAATATTGTCTATGTAATGTTATATATGTACTGTAATGTCATATATGTATTGTAATATCATATATGTACTCTAATGTTATCCATAATGTTATCTATGTGGTATGGTGTTATAAATGGAAAGAAACACCTGATATAGACAGTCGCCAATTTGGAAAAGTATGCTATAATTAAGCGAACATATATTCGTGTCAAAGGAGTTTAGTATGGCAAAAGATAAAATCATAGTTCATGGTGCAAGGTCACACAATTTAAAGAATATTGATGTCACAATACCACGTGATAGTTTGACGGTCGTCACTGGGTTGTCCGGCTCAGGGAAGAGTTCGCTAGCCTTTGATACGCTTTATGCGGAAGGGCAACGGCGATATGTTGAAAGCTTGTCAACGTATGCTAGGCAATTTTTAGGTCAAATGGATAAACCAGATGTCGACAGTATTGATGGGTTAAGTCCTGCCATTGCTATCGATCAAAAAACAACCAGCAACAATCCACGATCTACAGTAGGGACTGTTACAGAAATCAATGACTTTTTGAGGCTGCTTTATGCCAGAGTGGGTGTTCCAATTTGCCCAAATGATGGGACTCCAATTGAAAGTCAAACAGTTGAACAGATGGTCGATAAGGTACTAGCATTACCAGAACGAAGTCGGATTCAATTATTAGCCCCAATCATCCGTAAAAAACGAGGGCAACACAAACAATTATTTGAAAAAATAAAGAAAAAGGGCTATATCCGGGTCATGGTCGATGATGAACCATATGATGTCTCAGAAGTACCTGAGTTAGAAAAAAACAAAAAGCACGATATTTCGATCATCGTGGATAGAATAGTTGTCAAAGACGGGGTCAGGAGTCGCCTTTTTGATTCTATTGAAACAGCTTTGAGGGAAGCTGACGGTTATGCCATCGCAAATGTTCTGGATGGCGAAGATATTATCTTCAGTGAGCACTATGCTTGTCCGATTTGTGGTTTTTCAATCGGTGAAATTGAACCACGCTTGTTCTCCTTCAATGCACCATTTGGATCATGTCCGACTTGTGATGGCCTAGGCCGCAAACTGAATGTCGATATTGATCTAGTCGTTCCTGATCCGACGTTATCGATTAATGAAGGAGTTTTCGCGCCTTGGCAACCAATCAGCAGTCAGTTTTATCCGACCATGTTAGCAGCTTTTGCAAAGAACGCTAAAATCGACCCAGATAAGCCCTTTAATAAATTGACGCAAAAGCAACAAGATATGTTGTTAAATGGTAGCGATATGACGTTTAAATTTAGCTATACGAATGGTTTCGGTAAGGAGTCCGTTAGGGATATTCAGTTTGAGGGTGTCGCAACCAATGTCAATCGTCGCTATCTAGAAACTAATAGCGAGTACACTCGTAAAGTAATGCGCCAGTATATGACCGAATCGGTTTGTCCGACTTGTCATGGGTATCGATTGAATCGAGAAGCCTTAAGCGTCAAGGTTGGTGGGCAACATATTGGCGAAGTGTCTGATTTATCAATAGGAGATTCTTTGAAATGGATCGATGGTCTAGATTTTAGTGAACAATCGGAGAAAATCGCAAAACCAATCATTAAA
This sequence comes from Bavariicoccus seileri WCC 4188, assembly GCF_000421665.1. Lineage (GTDB taxonomy): Bacteria > Bacillota > Bacilli > Lactobacillales > Aerococcaceae > Bavariicoccus > Bavariicoccus seileri. Next base: position 1,873 of record NZ_ATXL01000035.1, read on the forward strand.
GAAATCCATGACCGTCTGTCTTTCTTGATTAATGTCGGACTGGATTATTTGACCCTCAGTCGTGTAGCTGGTTCATTATCGGGTGGAGAAGCACAACGGATACGCTTAGCGACCCAAATTGGGTCTAACCTTAGTGGTGTTCTCTATATATTGGATGAACCCTCTATTGGTTTACACCAAAGAGATAATGATCGCTTGATTACATCCTTAAAAATGATGAGGGATTTAGGAAACACATTGGTTGTCGTTGAGCATGACGAGGATACCATGCGACAAGCAGATTATCTGATTGATGTTGGCCCTGGTGCTGGCGAGAGCGGTGGACATATCGTTGCAGTTGGGAGCCCTGCCGAAGTAGCGGCAAATCCTAAATCTCTGACAGGAGCTTATTTGTCTGGCAGAAAGAAAATTGCTGTTCCAAGTAAGCGGCGAACAGCAAATGGAGGAGCTATTACCTTAAAAGGTGCTCGAGCGAACAATTTAAAAAATGTCAAGGTTTCTTTTCCATTAGAGAAGTTTATCTGTGTGACAGGTGTTTCAGGTTCGGGGAAAAGTTCACTGGTCAATCTTGTTCTGAAACGAGCTCTAGCTAAAGAAATCAATCGCTCTACTGTAAAACCTGGTCCTTATGATGAGTTAAAAGGCTATGAAAGCCTCGATAAAATCATCGACATCGATCAATCTCCAATTGGACGGACGCCAAGGAGTAATCCTGCTACCTATACCAGTGTGTTTGATGATATCAGAGGGTTATTCGCAAGTACAAATGAAGCAAAACTCAGAGGATACCAAAAAGGACGCTTTAGTTTTAATGTTAAAGGCGGTCGTTGCGAGGCCTGTCGTGGCGACGGAATCTTAAAAATTGAAATGCATTTCTTACCAGATATATATGTACCTTGTGATGTCTGTCATGGTAATCGCTATAATTCTGAAACGTTAGAAGTAACCTATAAAGGACGGAACATCGCAGAAGTTTTAGATATGACGGTGGAAGAGGCTGTAGACTTCTTTTCTTCGATTCCGAAGATTAAACGCAAGTTACAGACCATCGTCGATGTTGGTTTAGGCTACGTCAAATTAGGCCAATCAGCAACGACCTTATCTGGTGGTGAAGCGCAACGGATGAAATTAGCGAGTGAGTTACAACGTATCGCGACGGGTAATACAATCTATGTCTTGGATGAACCGACTACAGGACTACACGCCGAAGACATCAAGCGGTTATTGAGTGTCTTACAACGGTTGGTAGACGCCGGAAATACAGTGATCGTGATCGAACATAATTTGGATGTCATCAAATCAGCAGATTATATTATCGATATTGGTCCTGAGGGTGGTGCTAAGGGTGGCACAATTGTTGCGACAGGAACACCTGAAGAAATTGCGGAATCAGCTGAAAGCTATACAGGTCACTATTTGAAACCATTACTTACTTAGATGTAGTGAAGATACATCTCTAGGACCATGTATTGAGACCTTCTTTTTTGCATAATAGGACTATAGGAAAAACCAAAGGCGCAGATAAAGGAGCGATTGATATGGTTGATAAAGAGAGAGTAATGAAACTCGTTAAAGAAGGCATCATCACTAAAGAAGATGCTATAACCCTATTAGAAGAAGAAAGCACAGAACAAAAAATTAAAGCAGATACAGGTGTAACAATCTCTGAAGATTCAGATAATTCGGAAGGTTCAGACAGCGATATTTTAGAAAAAGTACTAAATAAAATTTCGAGCTATTCTGTCAAGGTAGATGCGACCGATCAAAAAATCAAGAAAAGTCGTGAAAAGCTAGCACGTAAAGTAGCTAAGCTCGAAAAGTTAGCAGCTAATGAAGATCTCACTGGTGAAGACTTGGCGAAGATCAGTGCATTAGAGGATAAAATTGAAAGTCTCAAAGAGGAGATTGAAGTTTTAACTGCTGAACGAGATGAAGCGAAAGAACATGTTGAGGACGTCGAAAAGGGTCAGTTTGAAGAGGCTATTAATAAGGTCAAAGAGAAAGTCAAAAAGACTGATGGTCAAAAAATCAAAAATGACGTCGTTGGAGCCGTCAATGATGTGCTTCCGGAAGCCTCAGCAACGGTTCAAAAATATGCGAACCGCTTAGTCGATTTCGTTAACCAAGAATTTGGACAACGATTCAATTCCTCAAAACCAAGAAAAACGACTGAGAGTGATGTCTTCCATACGGTGACTAAGACATATGATGCAGATGTAGATGCCAGTGTATTAGATGTTAAGATTGCAACAGGTGACTTGACGATCAATCCAAGTGATGACGGAACATACAAAGTAGTCGTATTGTATCGTCCTTTAAGACAATTTACACAATCAGAACTTGAAGAAAAAATCATAACGGACGCAACGGTAGTTTTAGATGAGGAACAAACACGATTCCACTTTTCAAACGCATATATCGCTGCAGAAGTAACTGTTTATGTACCAGAGATTAACTTTGACTATGTATCACTGAAAGTCATCACAGGTAATATCAAAGCTGAGCACTTGAAGGGGCAAGACTTCTTACTCAAGGTAAAACAAGGTGATATTAAAGCGAAAGACCTTCATGGTACGATGTTAGAAGTTGACCATAGTATTGGAAATACTGGGATTTTTTCCTCTTCTTATCGTGATGCCGTGATTAAAAATGGCACTGGTAACGCAAAAATAGATGGCGATATCTCAGGATTGATCTTGAAAACAAAAACTGGGAACGCTAAATTCAGACTTGGAAAGTCATTAAAATCTTTGACTGTGAAGACGATGACCGGAAATATCTTGTGGGTTGATGCTGATTTTCCAGCAGTCAATTTCAAGGCGACTACAAAAGTCGGTAAAATCTCTCACCCATTCATTGGTGATGGTGAGGCGGTCGATGTGACCGAAAACGAAACAACAGCTACAGGCTCTAAAGTGGCCTTGGTGACGATAAACGCTGAAACGGAACCAATTACTGCTTCATTAGAATCCCAATTTGGTAATATCAAGGTTGAATCAATCGACAAAACGACAGATGAACCTGTAGATAAACCAAACGCTGGTGAAACTAGTGATCCACTCGTTGATCCAACAAGCAATCATCTCCCTGAGAAAACTGACCAAGGATTTGTGGCTCCAGAAAAGGAAAAGAACAAGGCCGACTTAACTGTCGTTAGTGATGATAAAGATGACAATGAGTCTTCCGATAGTAAAGAAGATTAATTAGATTAGTAAGATTAATAAGATTAATAAGTTCAATAAGATCAGTAAGATTGACTAGATCAGTCAGGTCGATTAGACCAAAACTATCAAGTTAAAACCAGCACGTTAAAGTACCGTTCAAGGGAGGGTATATTATGAGTAAGAAAAGATTAACAAAATCAAGTACAAACCAAGTAATATCAGGTGTTATCGGTGGATTCGCCGAGTATTTCAATGTTGATGCGACGCTTTTACGAGTTTTGTTCGTCGTCTTTGGTTTGGCAGGAGGATCATCAATTTGGTTATATATCATTTTGGCGATTATCATGCCTGAAGATGATCGCCGTGGCAAGTCTAAACGGAAGAAAGCCAAAAAAGCTGATGACTACGAAGACAAGTCAGACGATGTCGATGATGAGTGGAGTGACTTTTAATGGGGTTCTTTCAAAAAATAGCGGTCAATGCGCTAGGTTTTGTGATATTGTCATGGCTATTGCAACCCTATTTTATGGTGGCCTCGATACCTACGGCAGTATTTGCTAGTTTTCTTTTAGCATTGATGAATGTGACCGTAAAACCGTTACTCCATATCTTTGCTTTACCACTGACAATCATCACGTTTGGAATCTTTAGTTTCGTGATTAATGCCATTGTGTTGACTATTGTCAGTAGTTTGATGGGGCCACAATTTTCATTCTCATCATTTTGGGCAGCGTTTATCGTAAGTATTTTATTAACGATGATCCAACAGTTTGCAGAAAGACTATTTTATGGTAAATAGATGCCAAGAAGGTGTTGCCTTGAATTCGTTCAATCCGCAACTATCAGTTATGAAAGAGTTGAGTTGATTTCTCAGCTCTTTTTTGATTTTTATAGCATTTCAAGTGTGTTAAAATAAGAATGATCAATGACTAAAATGGAGGTAAGTTATGGCCGATTTTGTAACGGTTCAACAACTTGTCGATAATGGTGGACTAACTGTGTACCAAGGGGAAGACTACCTAAATCGGCATATCACAACAAGTGAGATTGCACGTCCTGGTTTAGCATTAACGGGATTTTTCAAATTTTATCCTCATGACCGAATCCAATTGTTTGGGAAAACGGAATGGACTTACTTGAGGGGTATCACTGTGGCAGAGCGTCAGAATATATATGACCATATGGCACAAGAGGATACGCCATGTTTTATTGTAGCTCGTAATCTTGATATCGATGATGAAATAATTGCAGCAGCCGAAAAAGCGCATATTCCAATTTTGCGGAGTAGTCATCGGACGACACGTGTGTTAGGGAATATGACTAACTTTTTGGAAAGCCAATTGGCACAACGGTTATCACGGCATGGTGTGTTAGTAGATGTTTTTGGGATTGGTGTGCTGATCACTGGTGAAAGTGGTGTCGGAAAATCCGAAACAGCGCTTGAACTTGTGCAAAAGGGACACCAATTAGTGGCGGATGACCGCGTAGAATTATATCAAAAAGATGAAGTAAGCATCGTGGGAGAGCCACCCGCTATTTTGGCTCATCTCATGGAAATTAGAGGCATCGGAATCGTAGACGTCATGACGTTATTTGGTGCCGGAGCTATCAGGGAAAACAAGCAAATTGACTTGTTGATTCATTTAGAGAATTGGAATAAAGATAAGAATTATGATCGTTTGGGCGGACAGGCGGAAGTTGAACGTATTTTTGATATTGATATCAAAAAACTGACGATTCCTGTCAAACCTGGTCGAAATATTGCCATCATTATCGAAGTGGCGGCAATGAATTTCCGATCGAACCTGTTGGGATACGATTCTTCAGTAACGTTCAATAATAATTTGACGAAACTGATTGAAACCAATACGGAATCTGATCGACTATCTGAAGAGAAAGCCACTAAACAGGCTGATAAACAATCTGATAAACAATCCGAACCACAGTCTAAAAAATCATAATGGAGGCTAAGATATGTTAGGAGTTATTAATCCAATTGCCTTCAGAATTTTTGGGTGGCCAGTCCATTGGTACGGTATCATCATCGCAATAGCGATACTGGTTGCTGTTCAGATGTGTGATGTTGAGGCAAAAAATAAGGGGTATAGAGACGACTTTATAGTGAACTTGGTATACTGGGTCATTCCCTTTGGCTTTATTGGGGCACGCTTTTACTATGTCCTTTTTGAATTACCATACTACCTACAGCATCCGACTGAAATAATAGCAATCTGGCAAGGAGGAATCGCTATTTATGGTGGTCTAATAGCTGGTGCACTTGTTTTTGGGCTATATTGCCGGCATCATAATGCTTCGATGCTCGTCTTGTTAGATATTGCAGCTCCGGCTGTGTTGTTGGCACAAGCAATTGGTCGTTGGGGTAATTTTATTAATCAAGAGGCTCATGGTGGAGAGACGACACGTGCGTTTTTGGAAAGTCTACACTTGCCACAATTTATTATCCAACAAATGAACATTGATGGTGTGTACTATCACCCCACTTTTCTATATGAATCATTATGGAGCTTGCTAGGAGTTATACTCTTATTGATAGCTCGGTATTCCAGTATGAAACTAAGGGTCGGCGACCAAATCTCATTTTACTTGATTTGGTATGGCTTCGGTCGTTTCTTTGTTGAAGGGCTTAGGACAGATAGTCTGTATTTCTTCTCTACCGGCTTAAGAGTTTCGCAAATTGTATCACTTGTTATCCTTTTTGTAGGTATCATCAGCTTTATATACAGATACAAGAAAAAGAATACATACATTTACTATCAAACAGTTGATAATCCATATAATATAGCGATATTATAAAGAGGGTCATCACTACTATACTATTATAGGAGGAAGCAAATGCCTAAGAAAATAGCGGTATTGGGGGCTGGCTCCTGGGGGACTGCATTGGCAAAAGTCTTGGACGAAAACGGCCATGAAGTCGTGCTTTGGGGTAATAAACCTGAGCAAGTCGAAGAAATCAACCAGTTGCACACCAACCACCATTATTTAGGAGATACGCTACTACCAGAGACACTCTCAGCAACAACTGATCTAAAAGAAACTTTAGATCGGGCTGATTTTGTGTTGTTTGTTTTACCAACTAAAGCTATACGTCCTGTTGCAAAAGCTGTTGCACCGTTACTAACAAGTGACCCAATCATCATTCATGCTAGTAAGGGGCTAGAGTTACAGACACATGAACGGATATCGGTTGTTTTGGAGGAGGAATTAAAGCCTTCATCATATAAAGCCATCGTTGTTTTGAGTGGCCCGAGTCATGCGGAAGAAGTAGCTGTCAAAGATTTAACCACAATCACAGCTGCTAGCTCAAATCTAGGGGCGGCAAAAGAGGTTCAACACTTATTGATGAACGACTATTTCCGTATCTATACTAATCCGGATGTCATCGGTGTAGAGATTGGAGCAGCTGCAAAAAACGTTATTGCGGTTGCAGCAGGTGTTTTGGCCGGTCTCAAATATGGCGATAATGCCAAAGCTGCATTGATTACCAGAGGTTTATCTGAAATCAATGACTTTGGTTGTGCATTGGGTGCTGATCCGCTGACCTTTATTGGACTCAGTGGCGTTGGCGATTTGATTGTGACTTGTACGAGTCATCACTCTAGAAATTGGCGTGCTGGTTACGCTATAGGTCAGGGGGAACCTCTTGACCAAGTCTTAAAAAATATGGGGATGGTCGTTGAAGGAGTATCGACTACTAAGGCAGTTTACGAATTATCCAAAGAAGTCGGTGTAGAAATGCCCATCACTAACGCTTTATATCACGTCCTTTATGAAGGAGGAGATATTAAGGCGGGTATTGCAAAATTGATGAATCGTGATCCAAAATCAGAGCAAACATTAAAAGAAGGATAGGTGTAAATAAAAATGGCAAAAGTAAGAAAAGCAGTGATCCCAGCAGCAGGTTTAGGAACAAGATTTTTACCAGCAACAAAAGCGATGGCAAAAGAAATGCTTCCTATCGTGGACAAACCAACAATCCAATTTATCGTTGAAGAGGCATTGAAATCGGGTATAGAAGATATTTTAATCGTTACTGGGAAATCAAAGAGACCAATCGAAGACCATTTTGATTCAAATATTGAACTAGAATCAAACTTGAAGGAAAAAGGAAAAACCGGGTTATTAAAACTGGTTGAAGATACAACTAATATTGGTATCAATCTTTTCTTCGTTCGTCAATCTTATCCTAAGGGATTGGGAGACGCTGTTTTACATGCAAAAGCTTTTGTTGGCAATGAACCTTTCGTGGTAATGCTTGGTGATGATTTGATGGATTCGCCAGTACCATTGACAAAACAATTGATCAATGGTCATGAAAAAACACATGCCTCCAATATCGCAGTTATGGAGGTGCCTCAAGAAGAAACGTCTAAGTATGGCATTATTGATCCTGAATCACATGTTGGAGACAATATGTATAGCGTTAAAAAGTTTGTTGAAAAGCCTGATCCAAAAGAGGCACCAAGCAATTTAGCCATCATTGGGCGCTACTTATTAACACCAGAAATTTTTGTATTACTAGAAAAACAAGAACCAGGTGCTGGTGGTGAAATCCAATTAACAGATGCTATCGACAAATTGAACCAAACACAACGTGTCTTTGCGACAGAGTTCAAAGGACAACGGTACGATGTTGGCGATAAATTTGGCTATATGAAGACAAGCATCCAATATGGATTAACCCATCCAGAAGTAAAAGATAGGTTAAGAGATTACATCAAAGAATTAGCCGGCGATTTGACTGCTCAAGATAAAAAAACTGAACCAAAGAGCAAAAAATAGTGACCTGTTTAGTGACCTGTTGAAGTAAAAGTCATTCTGCAAGCTAAAAATGACGTTTTCTGGTAGTATAGACTACTACTAAAGAGTGTTAGAGAGTGAAAGGAAGTTGAGAATCGAATGACTGTAACAGATTATGATGTCATTATTATTGGATCTGGTCCCGGAGGTATGACTGCTGCACTTTATGCCTCGCGCGCCAACTTGAAAACCTTGATTTTGGAAAAGGGTGTTCCAGGTGGAGAATTGCTCAATACAGCTGAGGTAGAAAACTATCCAGGTTTTGCGAGCATCGACGGGCCGGACTTGGCTGAAAAGATGTATGAAGGTGCCATGCAATTTGGCGCCGAACATCAATTCGGTGAGGTAAAAACAGTAATTGACCATGGCGACTATAAAGAAGTCAAAACACGGAAAAAAGATTTCACGACAAAGGTAGTCATCATTGCAACAGGATCTGTCCATCGTAAATTAGGAATCCCTGGCGAAGAAGAATATGCAGGTCGCGGTGTTTCCTACTGTGCTGTATGTGACGGGGCATTCTTTAAAGGTCAACCAATTGTCGTAATTGGTGGAGGAGATTCTGCCGTTGAAGAAGGAACTTATTTGACGCAGTTTGGAGAGTCTGTCAAAATTGTCCATCGTCGTGATGAATTAAGAGCCCAAAAAATCTTACAAGACAGAGCTTTTAGAAATGAAAAGATTGATTTCGTTTGGGATACGATACCACTTGAAGTGTTGGGTGATGGTCAAAAAGTGACTGGAATTCGCCTGAAACATAAAAAAACGGGAGAAGAATCAGTAGTCGATACTGCTGCCGTTTTCATTTATGTGGGATTATTGCCAGTTACTGAACCGTTTAAAGAACTAGGTATTACTGATGATGAAGGCTGGATTATTACGGATGATACCATGGCAACTAAAATCCCTGGTATATTTGCTGTGGGTGATGTTCGCCAAAAAACACTAAGACAAATTGCAACAGCAGTAGGTGATGGAGGCCAAGCTGGTCAAGAAGCCTATAATTATATTGAAGCATTAGCAGACTAGTGATTAGTTTGATTGTTACTTAGTTTGATTGTTGGTTGGTTTGGATGAAGAGTGGGTTGTTTAAAGAAGTAGTAAGAAGTAGTAATAAGTAGTAAGAAATGAATCATGAGAAAGTGGGGATAGAGATGGTATGGCAAGAAAGTGTCAAAGTTTGGGAAAGTAAATTGCCCGCAGATTCAGACCTTTCAGCAGAGTTGGTAACGCTGAAAGAGAATGAAAAAAACTTAGCAGAAGCTTTTAGTAGTCCTTTGAGCTTCGGTACAGCTGGTATGCGTGGTGTGATGGGACCTGGTATTAACAGAATGAATGTTTATACAGTCCGTCAGGCTACTGCTGGATTAGCTACTTTGATCGTTGGACGAGGCGAAGCCGCTAAACAACGAGGCGTCGTGATTTCATATGATTCTAGGCACCATTCACGAGAATTTGCATTAGAATCTGCCAAGGTGTTAGTAGCACAAGGAATCAAAGCTTATGTCTTTAGTAGTTTGAGACCAACTCCTGAGTTAAGCTTTGCGGTTAGAGAATTAAAAACAGAAGCAGGTATCATGATCACTGCGAGTCATAACCCACCAATGTACAATGGGTATAAGTGTTATGGGGCAGATGGTGGTCAATTACCACCTGAAGCAGCAGATATCGTAACGGAAGCAGCTCGCAAGGTCGATTTGTTTGATGTGCCAGTTGTGGAAGATGCAACACTTGCTGAAAGCTCTCTATTCCGATTTATCGATGACGAGATTGATTCAGCCTACTTAGATAAACTAAAAACAGTCACCGTGAATAAAGACGTGATCAAAGAACACCACGATATCAAAATCGTATATACGCCCCTTCATGGGACTGGACAATACTTGATGGAAAAAGTCTTTGCCAATGCAGGATTTACTGGTGTTCATTATGTTGCTAGTCAAAAAGATCCAGATGGTGATTTTACAACTGTTAAATCACCAAACCCAGAAGATGCACCAGCTTTTGTAGAAGCTGAAAAGGTTGGGACTGAAGTCAATGCAGATGTTTTGATTGCTACTGATCCTGATGCTGACCGTATGGGTGTGGCGATTCGTAAACCAGATGGGGCTTACCAATTACTAACAGGAAACCAAATCGGTGCTATTTTGTTAGACTATTTGTTACGTGCTAAAAAAGAACAACATGACTTGCCAGCAAATGGTGCAGTAGTCAAATCAGTCGTATCAAGCGAATTAGCAACAGCAGTTGCGGAATCGTACGGTGTAGAAATGTTCAATGTCTTAACTGGATTTAAATTTATTGCAGAAAAAATCCATCAATTTGAAACAGAACATGACCATGAGTTTCTATTTGGTTATGAAGAGAGTTATGGCTTCTTGATCAAACCATTTGTGAGAGATAAAGATGCGTTACAAGCTAGTTTACTCTTAGCTGAAGTAGCCGCAGGTCAAAAAGCAAAGGGTAAGACATTAGCTGATGCTCTTGATAATCTATATGATCGTTTTGGGGTGCATTTAGAAAAAACCATTGCGAAGACATTCCCAGGTAGTGAAGGTCTTGTCAAAATGAAAGAATTGATGGCTAGCTTCCATGAAGCACCACTGACTGAAATTAACGGGGTTGAAGTTGAAAGTGTTAGTGACATCTTACATTCTGTTAGCATAGAGAAATCTGGTAAAACGACACCACTATCGTTACCAAAATCAGATGTCTTGAAATATCACCTTGCAAACGGTGATTGGGTTGCATTAAGGCCTAGTGGCACTGAGCCTAAAATGAAGCTCTATATTGGTGTCACAGCTGATACCAAAGAAAAAGCAACTGAGAAACTGCAAGCTTATGAAGCTTCTCTTAGCGAGCTATTCAATTAATTGTAGCACCTTGCTTGAAGCTCTAGACAGAGAATCATGTATGAAATCAGTGCTGTAGCCAATAGAATTATCATGTAACACTAAAGAACCTTTATCTGGAAAGGCAGTTGCCTTAACTGATAAAGGTTCTTTAATTATGGTATGAAAGACTATTCGTTAACTGTCAGCATTGGCGTAAGTCGCCGAATTTTTATTAATTAGTTGCTCGTGTCACCAGTTTGGTATATTGATGGGATGTGAGCCAATAGACGACCATATAAATTAAGAAGAAAGTGCCAATGGTACCCATGATACTCAGTTGTAGAATTGTGACATCGGTTACCATCAACAGTTGTGATATTTTATGAAGCATCGGGTAAGCAAAGGCTGTATGGATCATTGCAGTCACAACTGGCAAGAAGAACATGAGTAATACTTGTAAGCGAACACTTGTCTTGATATCCTTATCGTTGATTCCGACTTTTTGTAGGATAGAGAAGTTTGCACGATCTTCGTAGCCTTCGCTGATTTGTTTGTAGTAGATCACTAGAATTAGGCAACTCGTAAAGATGATACTGAGCAAGATTCCAATGAAGAATATCCCGCCGTTGAAGCTTAGGTATTGTCTAGATGAGTCGTACTTGCTGGAAATGACGACGTCATCACCATGTATCTTCGTAGCTTTTTCATAGAGTTCAATTTGCTTATCTTCTGGTAGATTACTATTAAAACCAGTGTAGAATTGATTATCTACCATCCGATTTGGTAGCTTCTTAAAGAAGGCATCGGTATTATTGACGACTATGGCGACAGAATATTGACTGATGCTGGCTGTTTCATCCGGAATTAAGGTCATTGGATCTTTACGGACGGCTGTGGTTGTAAAGCTTTGGTCATCGATTGTAAGATTACCAACATTTTCAGCTTGATCTTGTCCATTGACCCAGTAGCCTATTTGGTCATCATTTAACTGAATCGATTGATGGTAAAGATTATTGTATGTTTCTTGGTCGAGCACGTAAGTGACCGAAAATGGCTTATGATAGATTTCTTGGAGGTCATCTTCTGCTGAGTAGAATGATAATTGTGTTAAGGCATTACTTGGTTTGTTGCTCTCTTGGGTCATGACTGTATTATAATGGGCCTCAATTTTATCAGTTGGCTCAAAGTCATAAGTCGAGAGTAGTTTTTCTTGAAAGGAACGGCTACCATCTGGCGGTGCAATTGCGGTGACTGTTTCGCCGTTCTCGTCTGTACTGGCAAGTGCCGAAGGTTGAATCAAGAAATCAGTAGGGTATAGTTTTTCCATATAACTTCCTGTCCCAAAGTAGAGTGATATGACCATCGACATTGTGATGATTGTCATCGTACTCAAAATACAGATGCTGGCTAGACCAGCAGCATTCTTCTTCATTCGAAAAAGAAGGTTGCTGATGGCTATCATCGATTGAGGACGATAGTAAAAGTTTTTATGACGTTTCGCCCTAGTTAAGAAGGCTATCGTCCCACTAGTAAAGAGACAGTAGGTAGCTAAGATAACGAGCAAGACGGCTATAAAAAAGGTCATAACGGCTGTAATTGGATCTTTGATGGTAACAGCAATGTAGTAACCAACGCTAATGCTAATTAAACCAATTACTAAAATGATCCAAGAGAACTTCGGCCGTTTTTCACCCGCTTGCGATTCGTTCAGTAGGGTCAGCGGTTTGGTCTTAGCGAGTGAGACTAAGTTAAAGAGCCAAAGAACAAAGAAGAACCCTAAGAAAATAACTGCTGTGATAATGACAGGTAGAAACGAAAAATGACTGGAGAGTTGTGGTTGTAATCCGACTATTGCAAGCAACGAACTGTAGAAGAGTTGTTGTAGCAAAGCACCGATTCCTGTTGATAAGATTGCAATAGTGATATAGACCATTGTCAGTTCGTTAAATGTCATCAGTAGTAAGTGATGGTTTTCAAGTCCTAAGACACGATAGAGTCCGATTTCCTTTTGACGATTTTTCATAATAATACTATCGCCGTAAAGTAAAATAATGAGAGAAATGATACCAACAACAATGATGCCTAGACTTAATGTTGTTGCGATCGTTTCGCCACCCCGCAATGAGGTAATATCTTTATTAGTGACTAAGGTCAAAAAGAGATAGAAGCTCACATATAAAAGGCTACTGATCAGTAGAAATGGTAAATAGAACAATTTATTTTGAATGAGATTCCTATAGGCAAGTTTAAAAGTCAGTTTAGAGAACATGTGCCGCGCCTCCTGCCATCACAGAAAGCGTTTGAGTTATCTTTTGATAAAAGACAGGTTGCTTGTCGTCTCCTTGGTATAATTGGTGGTAGATCGCACCGTCTTTAATGAAGAGGACACGATTAGCATAGCTAGCCGCTTCTGTACTGTGAGTGACCATTACGATTGTTTGTCCATTCTTATGGAGGTCGCTAAACAGTTGAAGCAACGTCATAGACGACTTAGAATCTAAGGCACCAGTTGGTTCGTCTGCTAAAATCAGTGATGGGTTTGTGATCAACGATCGTGCAACTGCGACACGTTGTTGTTGCCCACCAGAAATTTCGTAAGGGTATTGCTTTAGGAAATTTGCTATCCCCAATTTTTGAGCACTGATGCGGACATGTTTCAAAATCTCGTTCGCCGGTCTCTTGGCTAGAACAAGAGGTAAAGCAATATTATCTTCAACTGTCAAAGTTGGTAATAAATTGAACTGTTGGAAGACAAATCCGAGTTGTTCTCTTCTAAATCGGGTTCTTTCTTTTGGCTTAATAGCTTCAATATCTTGCCCGTCTAAGTAAACATGTCCTGTTGTAGGACGGTCGAGGGTTGCGAGAATATTCAAGAGGGTACTTTTACCAGAACCCGATTCTCCCATGATGGCGACATACTCACCTTTTTCCACTTCAAAATTGATATCTTTCAGTGCCGTAACTTTCTGGGTTCCTAAACGAGATTGATAGGTTTTTGCTAAGTGTTCTACTGTCAATAATGACATCATAATCATCCTTTCGTTTTTATCAGCTTTAGGATCGATAGGGATAGCTTAGGTCTTATAAAAGGCTAAGCCAACGATCATAACCACTGTTACGTTACTTCTATTAACTATGCTTCTATTATAAGAAGACCGAAAACGACTTACCTTAACTTAAGGTGTCATTTTCGGCAGATAAACTTACATTTTTGTCACATTGGACATGACCTGTTTTAGCATAAAACTACTCACAACTCTACTCACAACCCTGTCGTAATCATTTTAGAGTGAGAGCCACTGTGGTTCCTGATCCGATGGTTGATGAGATGCTGAGATGATGTTCTAATTGTTGGCAGATTTCAAAACAGAGATAGAGTCCTAGTCCAGAAGCCTTATCCTTTTCACGGGTTGAATACCCACGTTCAAAGATTCGTGGGAGATCGGCTGCTGAGATACCAATACCCGTATCAGATAAGAGAAGTTGATTATTGGACCATGAAATCGTTATTTTGCCATTTTTAGGCGTATATTTAGTGGCGTTGCTCAAAAGTTGATCAATCACAAATTGTAACCATTTTCGGTCACTAACAACTTGCTGATGACTAGGTTCAAATACGAGTGTCAATTGTTTTTTAGAAAAGAAGGTGCGATACCGTTTCAGTGCTTGGCGAATAATACTGTCTAATTCAATCACTTCAAAGTGGAGGTCATGGTTAAAGGACAAAGTCCTTTGGTAGGTCAAAATGAATTGCGTGTAATCCTCTATCCGAATCAGTTCGTTCATAATGGAACGTTTAACCGAGTCATTTGGAAGATCATCCAATAGAAGCTGGATGGCTGCGATTGGGGTCTTGATCTGATGGATCCAATTAGTATAGTAGAGTTCTTCTTCTTGTCTGATATCTTGATGTTCTTCTTCATTTTTTTCAGTCTCATTATAGAGTTGGCGATATTGTGTGAGAAGAAATCGTTCGCTGGTGGTGAGAGTTAAGTCATCAGTCACTATGTGCTTGTCTTCTTCATAAAAATGAGTGATCAGTTTGTGTTGACGACGGTGTTCTATTAAAGCAACACCTCCTAACAAAATCAGGAAAAATACGGATCCAAGTAATAATACATATCCGATAGCATTTGTTTGAAAGTTGTAGAAGTAAACTAACGTGAAGACTGATAAAGCAACAGTAACCCAACAGATTAGAGTGGTAACGATCATTTTAGTCATAGTGATCCCAGGCCGTAGCCTATTCCTTTCTTGGTTCTGATCAAACCACTAAGGCCAATGCTACTGAGTTTTTTCCGGAGCCTTCCGACGTTGACGGTTAGTGTATTGTCATCGATGAAGTAATCACTGTCCCATAGAGCCTCCATTAATGATTCGCGTGATACCAGGTGACCAGGGTCCAAAAATAGTGTTTTCAGAATACAAAAATCATTTTTAGTTAATACGAGTTCTTTTTGTTGGTAAGAAAGTGTCATATCCAGTAGATTGAGAATCACAGAACCATAGACTAATTCATTGGTCTGTTCAGGTGCTAGATCATAACTTCTCCGCATGACAGCTTGAATCTTGGCAATCAAAACTGCCATCTTGAAAGGCTTTGTTATGTAGTCGTCTGCGCCAAGATTGACTGCCATTACAATGTCTTTGGCTTCAGATTGCGAGGATAAGAAAATAATGGGGACTGTGGATTTCTTTCGAATTTCTTGACACCAATAGTAGCCATCGTAAAAAGGAAGCTTGATATCGATCAGGACTAAATCTGGCTTAAAGGCGACAAGACTTGGCATGATATCTGTAAAGACTGTTGGACTGCCAACGGTGTAATCCCACTTCTGTAGACCCTTGATGATACTATGCAAGATGCTGTCATCGTCTTCTATCACAAAAACACGTGTCATAATCCGTTACCCCTTTTTCTCAGAAGAGCCTATCTTATCAGAAAGAGTGCTCTTAATGCTACAGTCTGTTAGCTGATGGTAAACTGTCTGTTGTCGGTTTAAGTCTAGCAAAACCCGCAATTAATGTCACTAGGGTAAACTGTCTATAAACACATCCGCCATAAGACCTACAAACTACCTTGGTATGCTATAATGGGTCTGATATAGTGTTCTGGAAAAAAGAAAGTAACTTATGAAGCTTAGGCGATGTCCCGTGATGTCCCGTAAGAAAGAGTGAGAAAGAGTGATGATCAAATGGTAGAAACATTAGAATTAGTAGTGATCACCGGTATGAGCGGTGCGGGCAAGACCGTCGCAATGCAAAGTTTTGAGGACATGGGGTATTTTTGTGTTGATAATATGCCACCGTCCTTACTACCTAAATTTTGGGAATTGATCAAGGAATCAGGGAAGGTCACTAAGATCTGTCTGGTCATTGACCTTCGTTCTCGGGCGTTCTTCGATGAGATTTTGTCGGTGATCCCTAATCTAGATAATACATCCTTTGTCACAACTAAAATATTATTCTTAGAAGCCAGCAATGATAAACTCGTTTCTCGTTATAAAGAAACGCGTCGTAGCCATCCACTATCCAAGGGTGGCGGTTTGATGAGTGGTATTACGGCAGAGCGTGAAGCCTTGAAAGAAATCAAATCAAGAGCTCAAAAAATCATTGATACAACTGAAATGACGCCCCGTGAATTACGGCAAGAGATTATGACGGAATATAATCGCGATGAAGAGGAATTGTTTACGGTTAATGTCATGTCTTTCGGTTTCAAATATGGTTTACCAATTGACGCCGATATCGTAATGGATGTGCGTTTTTTGCCAAATCCTTACTATATTGATGCACTGCGCCCTAAAAC
Organism: Bavariicoccus seileri WCC 4188; assembly: GCF_000421665.1. GTDB lineage: Bacteria > Bacillota > Bacilli > Lactobacillales > Aerococcaceae > Bavariicoccus > Bavariicoccus seileri. Next base: position 18,501 of record NZ_ATXL01000035.1, read on the forward strand.
AGGGTTAGACCAAGATGTCTATGACTATGTGATGAAGCAGCCTGAAACAGAGCAGTTCTATCGTAAATTTATCCAACTACTTTGGGTTTGTTTACCAGGCTACAAAAAAGAAGGAAAATCTGGTGTCGTTATTGCGATAGGCTGTACTGGTGGTAAACACCGTTCAATCGCATTGACTGAGAGGATCGGACATGAGTTGATGGATAATGGCTATCGTGTCAAGATCACTCACAGAGATCATGAAAGACGTTTGAAGGAGGCCGCATTACGTGGAGAATAATCACTTGAGGAAACGCCCGAAAGTCACCGTTATTGGTGGGGGAACAGGTATACCTGTCATATTGAAACAGCTGAAGCAAGTCGCAGATGTCACGGCCATTGTCACGGTCGCTGACGATGGCGGCAGTAGCGGCATCATTAGGGACTACATCAATGTTGTGCCTCCTGGTGATATCAGGAATTGCCTGACGGCTTTATCTGAACTCGATCATTTAATGAAGGATATCTTCCAGTATCGTTTTGATTCAGAAGACCAATTCTTTGCAGGGCACGCCATCGGTAATTTGATTATTGCAGCATTGACCGAAATGAAGGGCAATATCTTTGAAGCCGTGTTGCTGTTGAACAAGATGATGAAAATAAATGGCCACGTCTTCCCGGCCGCAGATGATCCGTTGACACTGTTTGCTGAATTCAAGGATGGTTCAATCGGCGAGGGCGAATCGAAAATCGCTACTTTCCACAAACCCATCAAACGAGTGTGGGTGAAAGACCGTCAAAATAATAGTGACCCTGTTGCCAATGATGATGTGATTAAAGCCATTATGGCATCCGATATGGTCGTTTTAGGACCAGGAAGTTTATATACGTCGATCTTGCCTAACTTGATGATTTCAAATCTTGGAAAGGCAGTCTGTGAAACATCAGCTGAAGTCGTGTATATTTGTAATATCATGACCCAATGGGGAGAAACAGAACATTTTACAGATGCAGACCATGTGAGAGTCTTGCACAAACATTTGGGGCAAAAATTCATTGATACCGTGCTGGTCAATACTGAAACAGTACCAGATGCCTATATTAATCCTGTTGAAAATGGTGAATACCTCTATCAAGTCACCTATGAGTTTGAGGGATTAAGACAAGAAGGTTGTCGCGTTATTTCTGCTGACTTCTTAGATATCAATAATGGTGGGGTTTACCACGACGGGCAAAAAGTCATTGATGAATTGATGCGGATTATCCAAAGTGCTAAGAACAAATAAGAACACACAAGATAAGCAGGAATGTGATAAAAAGGGGTGAAATCAATGTCGTTTGCATCTGAAACAAAAGTTGAATTGACACATTTAGAAGTCCATCCAGCTCATGCTAAGGCTGAGTTAGCAGCAATCATCCGTATGAACGGTGCAATCAGTTTGTATCAAGGACAGATGATACTGAACATCCAAACAGAGAATGCAGCGATTGCAAGACGGATCTATACCTTATTACGGGATGTTTATCGGGTAGATAGTAAATTACTGGTCAGACGCAAGATGAAGTTAAAAAAGAATAACGTGTATATCGTTCGAATTACCAAAAGAGCACAGGAAATTTTGAATGATCTTTCCATCATGGATAACATGAGTATCAACCCACACATTCCCAAACGACTGATTGATGATAAGGAGCTTCGTCGTTCTTATCTTAGAGGGGCTTTTTTAGCAACGGGTTCGATCAACAATCCTGAGAGCAGTCGCTATCACTTAGAAATCTATTCCAATTATGAAGAACATAATGAAGATCTCGAAAAGATCCTCAATAACAATCATTTTGCAGCCAAGAGTATCGAACGGCGTAGTGGCTACATCGTCTACATCAAAGAAGCAGAAAAAATCGCAGATTTCTTAGCTTTTATAGGCGCAACGAGTGCTAGACTCAAGTTTGAGAATATCCGTATCGTTAGAGATCTGAGGAATTCGGCTAATCGTTTGGTTAACTGTGAAATGGCGAACCTCAATAAAATAGCTAAAGCTGCTGCTAAGCAAATCCAAAATATCCAATATATCGACCAAGAAGTTGGGATTGATTCAATGCCAGAAAAGTTGGCTGATATGGCTAGAGCAAGAGTAGAGCGGCCCGATGTGAGTTTGAGCGAACTAGGACAGTATGTTAGTGATGGCCCTATTTCGAAATCTGGTGTCAATCATCGTCTTAGAAAGATAAACGAGTTTGCTGAGAAACTCCAATCGAAAGCAATCGAAAAGAAGAGTAGCTCTGACTTTAACAAAAATGCGAAAAATGGGTAGATAAATAGATCAGTAGACGAAAAGATAAATTGATGAATAGTAGTTATTTTTAGGTAGAGTGGTTAATAAATCTCATCAGTTAGGAAACAATTTACATCTCTTAAAGTAGACATACCTATATAAAGAATCACGAGCATAGCGCGTGCTAGTGATTAAGGTATGGAAATTCTTTAGGAGGTAATCAAATGAATCGCTATACAGCAACAGGTAGAGTTGTTCGTCCCGTGAGCACACAAGTGACCCCTCAAGGCACAACAGTGATGAACAATGTGTTGGCAGTCCGCAAAATACGCGGGTCAGAAGAACAAAATGCTGACTTCATTCCGTTTGTAGCATGGGGAAAAACAGCTGAGATGGTAAACCAATACGTCAGAAAAGGACATCAAATAGCAGTTGATGGGAGACTACAATCAAGACATTATCGCAATAAAGATGATCAAGAAGTGTATGTCGTTGAATTAGTCGTTAATACAGTAGATTTACTCGAACCTAAGAAAAAAGAAACATTGCCAGATTCAGGCGACTTGAATGAGTTGTTGGATTAAAATACCAAGCTAAAACAAAGTAAGTCATCATGAAATCGACAAAAGGCTAACCTGAAAAGGTAGTCTTTTTTTGTTTCCTATTAAGGACTTGTTCCAAAGAATAGCATTGGGATAAGTACTCCGTTAAACTAAAGGAGTATTGAAGAGCTACAGTGAATTAACGTTAAATTAGGCTATAGATCCTAAGAAACTAGTTGTGATAAACCAAAGCTTGGAGTACGCTAGTGATAATAAGGCTTGAAGTAGTCGAATGAATGTTAATACTTTTAAGAAGAAACAATATTAGTAGAGGAGCTAAATAGCCATGAACATTTTAATGATTGAAGATAATGAAGCAGTATGCGAAATGATGGGGATGTTTTTTGAGAATGAACATTGGACTGCTTCGTTTATTCATGATGGGCAGGTTGGATATGATGCATTCAAAAAAAATCCTTCAGATTATGATTTGATTTTATTGGATCTGAATCTCCCATCGCTAGACGGCATGCAGATTTGCCGGATGATCCGCGAGATCGATCCTAAAGTACCAATCATCATGTTAACAGCACGAGATTCTGAAAGTGATCAAGTAATTGGACTTGAGATTGGTGCCGATGATTATGTGACTAAACCGTTTAGTCCGTTGACAGTTATTGCAAGGATCAAAGCGCTTGTGCGGCGGCTTACACCGACTGATAGTGGCTCATACGATATTAAAACGACTAATCTATTGATCAACACTAATACACGAGAGGTCCGTTTATATAATAAAGAGATCAAGGATTTGACGCCTAAGGAATTTGAGTTACTGGTCACTTTGGCGCAACATCCAAAGCAAGTTTTCTCGAGGGAACACTTACTAGATACTGTTTGGCGAGAACCTTATTACGGTGAAGAACGAACTATTGATGCCCACATCAAAAAATTAAGGCAAAAGTTAGCTGTTGCTGGTCCCGATGTGATTCAAACGGTTTGGGGTGTTGGTTATAAATTTGATGATAGTACTTTAAAACAAAACTAAGGACTTGAGGGTATGAAACTTTTTTATCAACAATTGGTCGCATTTTTATCAGCCATTATCATCACTATAGTGCTTGGTGGCTGGTTATCTTACCGCTTTTTTACCAATCAAATCTATGATAATTATTCCCAACAACTATTGGGCTATGCGCAGACGATTGTGTCAGATGATATGGACCTGACTGAGATAGAGCAAAGTTTCACCTTACTTCAAGCTAACGGCGTACGGTTTGCTATTTTCTCTGCAGATAATCAATTGATCTATCCTCAGATGTCGGGTAACTTCGTTAGTTCACTCAGTGAAGAGGATATTGCACAGTTGAAGGAGAATCGAGCCATTTCTCTTAGACACCACCCCTTAGAATTTCCAGGTTCTAATGTTCAAATGGTCAATGTTTATTATCCTGTATTTACTGAAGGCACGTTCAATGGTTTCATTATGGTCGGTTCACCTGTCAGTGACTTGAGAAATGAACAACAGGCAATCAGAAATCTCATTTTTTTAGTCTTTTCGATTGTATTGTTATTCGGGGTATTGTTCAGCTATTTGATTGCCCGCTACTTCACTAAACGAATCAGTACGATCCAAAAGGCCACTGAAGAGATAAAGACAGGAAACTATGCTGTTAGGCTACCGACAGATCGGAAAGATGAATTAGGGGAATTGAGCGATAATTTCAATCAAATGACACAGGCTCTCGAGATCTCCAATCAAGAAATCACTAGACAAGAAAGTTTGCGAAACCAATTTATGATGGATGTTGCTCATGAGATGCGAACGCCATTGACGACGATGATTGGATTGATAGAGGGCTTAGAGTATGACATGATCCCGCCAGATAAGCGGGGACGGAGCTTACAACTGATGTCTAGCGAAACGAAGCGGTTGATTAGACTCGTTAATGATAACTTGGATTATGAAAAAATCAGAGCCAATCAGATTACGTTAACTAAAACGAAGATCAATGGAGCCGAACTACTGAACGATCTTCAAATGCTGATGAGCGAAATAGCCGCTGAACGGCAAGATAAAATCAAAGTGACGTTACTGAATCCTAATGAAAAAATCTATGCCGATTATGATCGTCTGAAGCAGATTTTGGTTAACATCATAAAAAACGCCATCCAATTTACGGAGAATGGAACGATAACCCTTACCTTAAGTAGTGAGAATGACTATAGCGTTATAGCAGTTATTGATACCGGAATCGGTATGTCTCAAGAAGTATTAAATAATATTTGGGAGAGGTTCTATAAAATTGATGACTCACGACAAAAAACAAAATACTCCCAATCCGGTATAGGGTTGGCCCTAGTTAAATTACTAGTAACAGCTCATCAGGGAAGAATCGAGGTGACCTCAAAACCAGAACATGGGACACGCGTGACTGTCTATCTTCCTCACGCTAAACCAGTAGAAGATTGAGGAGACGGGGAGCCATAAAGCATAAAAAAAGAGAAAGCATAAAAAAATAGGATTGAGATGATTCTCAATCCTATTTTTGTGTGTT
>NZ_ATXL01000036.1 GCF_000421665.1 Bavariicoccus seileri WCC 4188
ACACCATATCAATCAATCGTTCACTTCGTTTAAACTTCATATCTTTCCTCCTCAAACCTTTATCTATTCTCATATTATACCGATAACAGTCTAAAAATAGAACATTGTTTTGATATTTGTTCTTTAAATTCGTGTTTAATTCAAAAAAATAATAAGCCTGTTCGAAAATCAGGCTTATCGCTAAACAATTTAGTTTTTTTGTTTGGAGCATTATTACTTTTCTAAAAAGCTCGTTTTATCTGTCACAATGTCTTTTTTTCTGAGTCTTTTTTTAATAGCTTGAATAAGAACAGTCAAGCTAAACAGTGCTACTAAGGTCAAAGTAATTGTTGCACCTGGTGGCGTGCCTAGTTGATAAGAGCCAATCAGACCGATATACATACCGACCAAACTCGTGATAATTCCGACAATAAAAACTGTTGTGAAGGTCTTACTGACTCTTAATGCCAAGGCGCTAGGTAATACGATAATAGCCGAAACCAAAAGTGCCCCAGCGATTGGCAACATCACCGAAATGACCGCTCCTGTGATGACGGTAAAAATCGTTGACATCAATTTAACTGGCAGGCCCGCAGTATGAGCCGTGTCTGGATCAAATATCAGTACGAATAGTGGTCTTCTAAATAGAACATATGCGCTCACCACAACAACTGTTAACACCAAAAGCACCCACAATTGATTCTCGGAAATCGCTACGATTGAGCCGAACAAAAATTGATTGATTGAGACAGTCGTTTGTCCCGACTGAAAAGACATCATAAACAGTGCAAGGGCAAGACCCCCTGCCATCAATATAGCAATAGAGACTTCTGTATACCCTTTAAAAAGACTGGCTATTCCTTCAATCAACAGAGCTGCTAAAACCACGACCAATAAGGTTGTCCAAGTGGGATCGACACCAACCAAAAGTCCAAGCGCTACCCCAACTAAAGACACATGTGATAAAGTATCAGCTAATAGAGATTGACGCCTCAATATTAACAATACCCCTAAAATAGGAGCCATGACACCAATCAATGTTGCAGCCGCGAAGGCTCTTTGCATGAACTCATAGAAAAACATCGCCAAGGTAACTCCTCCCTTCGTTCTAAACGAAGATGACCGTCCGCCATCTCCACTTCATCATCGAAATGTGTCACCATCAAAACTGATTTATGATGGACATGACAATTGTGTTGAAGTAGACTCAAAAACTCTTTTCTAGACTGTTGGTCCATTCCTGTTGTTGGCTCATCTAACACAAATAAATCTGGATCTGTTGCGAATATTCGAGCAATACATACCCTTTGTTTTTGCCCGCCCGATAAGTCTCCAATCATATGTTTTCTGAAATCCCACATACCTACCGAGTCTAACGCTTTCCGAATGTGGTCGCGATCTTCTTGATCCAGTTTTTTAAACCATTTCCCTAACTGATAACGTCCGGAGGCAACTAGTTCATAAACGGAACTTGGAAAGCCTACATTGAACGATGCCACTTGTTGGGGTAAATACCCGATATTGAACGGTTGATTCGCTCTGTTCTTTTTGGGGATGATGATCTTTCCTGAGTCAGGTTTCAACAGCCCTAATATATTTTTGAGCAATGTTGATTTAGCTGCGCCATTTTCTCCTGTTAAACAATAAAGCTCGCCATCATGGATATCAAATGTGATATCATGTAAAACCTGTTCGTCCCCATAAGAGAACGATAAGTCTTTAACGCTTAAATATTCCATCGTGTCACCTTCCGATCCTTGATAAATCCCTTGCTTTTAAATCTCCCATCTACAGGACTACAGTTCTCACTAACCCTATTCTATCACACCAAACAAGCCCCAAATCTATTCGCTTTTAGTCCTCTAATACCTTAAATACATCTGGTAAATACATCAGGTAAATTTATCACTACTAATAGATAAGAACGTTCGTCTCCTCATATCATAGAATAAAATAAAGCAAAAAAAAATGACTCACTTAAGAGTCACTATGGTTGTATCGATTGATTTGTGAATGAAAAGCTACTCCACGAACACTGTCTAAACTAGGTTACTGTGGTATCAATTGTAATTCTTCATTGTCATGACTGACAACAACTGTTTTGGTCAAGACATCTGTATAACTATAAGAGACACGCTCAATAGATTGATCCGAATCAAGATCGATGACAAATACCGAATTATAGGTTTCTTTCAGAACGCCTTCGCGTTCCCGAATACGATTGCGACCCATCTCTGCCGTTATCTTGATACGTTTACCAATGTATTGGTCCAAAATGTTCTTGATAGTTTGCAAATTATTTGCCATAATCTCACCTCACCTAGCCATTATATCATATTTATCTAGTAAATTCAAGGTGTAATTCGGTTTTTTTTAGAACGTTTTAATCCTTATTTAATGTTTAGTTTGTCTTTTCCGAACAATCTCGTAATGGACTTGTTGCCTCATAAAGGTGTCCGAATTCAGAAATAGTGAGAGATTCAGGTCTTCTTTTAGGATCAATACCTAATTGCTCAAGTATGATTGATAGTTTGCTTTTTACGGTTTTGTCTTTACCAAACACACTCATTAAATTGTTCCATAAGGTCTTCCTACGATGCTGAAAAGTTGCTTTGACAAAGGTTTGAAAAGCCTCTTCATTATCAACTTTTACTAACGGTTCACTTCGTCTTGTCAAACATAAAACGGCAGAATCAACATTTGGAGCCGGGTTGAAGACTGTCCTTGGTACGATCAACGCAATATCTTGCTGACAGTGATTCATCACGGCAATAGACAGAGAACCATAAGCTTTGGTGTTTGGTCCTGCGGCCATTCGTTCGGCAACCTCTTTTTGCATCATTAACACCATACAATCAAAAGGGATACTTGAAGCTATCAAACGCATAATGATAGGTGTCGTAATGTAATACGGCAAATTAGCAACAACGACGATCCTTTCTCCAGAATGATGCTTTATCTCAGGAATCACTTCTTGCAACTCGACAGTCAGGATGTCCTGATGAATGACTTCCAAGTTTGAATAGTCGGACAGTTCTTCCTCCAATACTGGAATGAAGCGTTGGTCGATCTCAAATGCGTATACCTTTTTCGCAACTTCAACAAGTTGCTCCGTCAAAGCGCCTATTCCGGGACCGATTTCGATCACAACGGTTTGATCGTCTATTCCACCTGCATCAAGCATTTGATTTAATACAGAAACATCCGTCAAGAAATTTTGCCCAAGACTTTTCTTAGCGTCCAGCCCATACTTTCTCAATATCTCTCTTGTCCGTGAAGGTGTAGCAATCGGTTTATCCCTCATGAGTTTCCTCCTTTAGCAATGAACTAGCAGTGGTTTGTTTGTCGACATCCGATAAGTTTTCACTGTTATTAGTTGTCTCTACTGTCGTTTCTAAAGATAACAAAGCATCATATAATATTTTTCGTGTAATACCAGCTAAGGCTAACCGATCTGCAAAGTGCTTTCCATTCACGTATCCAATACGTAATTTTTCACCAAGCAGTTGTCTTTTGACTTTAGAATCAGCTCCACCGACTAACCCTAACTCACGAATGTCTTTAGCGGTCGCAAATTGGCCGCCTTCTGGCTTGTCTTTACTTATTGGTTCTTGCACATAACCTTCTAACGCTTGCGTCAGCGCCTGACAAATAGCTATATCACTAGCATGTTCGACGCCAAGGCTTTGATGAGCTTTTTTGCCAACAGCCTCTTGACGTCTTAAGAAGGCATGATAAACGACAATGTCTTTCTCGCCAGTTTGATGAGTCAAAAAGTCTGATACGATTCGTCGGATTCTCTCACCTTGAACATCCGGATCTGTAAAAATCAGGATGGGAGAGTTTAGACTAACCTCTCGTATAATTGAGAGACTCGACTCAGGGATTGCCGACCCACCTGTTTCGATGGTATTGATAGATCTACCAAAAACATCCTTTAAACGTCTCGTATCATCACGTCCCTCGACGATAATCACTACTTGTTCTATTATCTGTTTGAGTCTTTCTTTATCCACAGTTTATCCTCTAAATTTCTGTCTTATTATGATCTTTTAAGTGTCTAATTTTGTCTGATGTGTCTGATATGTCTTATGGCGCTACAGAGTTCTCTTTTTTTGTTATATGTTTAGAGAGTTACACTACTCTGAGGTTAAATTCTAAATAGTCTCATTGCGTTCGCGGTAGTTTCTTTTCCTACCTGATCGTAGCTGATGTCACGGGTCTCAGCTAGTTGTTTTGCAACATAATGGGTATAGGCTGGTTCATTTTGTTTACCTCTATAAGGGACAGGTGCCAGGTAGGGACAATCTGTCTCTACTAAATAGCGATTGCTCGGAACGATTTTGGCTGATGCTCGAACTTCTGGGGCATTCTTAAATGTCACAACGCCACTAAAGGATAAGTACATATCCAGATCGATGAATCTATCTGCAAATTCAGGATCTCCATTGAAACTATGCATAATGCCGCCAGTTTCAAAGACTCGCTCTTCCTTTAAAACTTTATAACAGTCGGCAGTTGCGTCACGGTTGTGAATCGTCACTGGGAGATTCATTTCACGTGCAATTGCCAGTTGTCTCCTAAAGACACGGTCTTGTTCTTCCCGAGTAGAGTCCTTCCAATGATAATCAAGGCCCATTTCCCCCATCGCAACTACTTTAGGGTGTTGTAGTTGCTCGATTAAAAAGGCCTCGATAGTTTGATTATAAGCATAGCTTTCAGTGGGATGCCAGCCAACGATTGCCCAAACATTATCATAGTGATCAGCCAATTCAATAGCCCGTTTGATTGTTGGAAGATCAAATCCCACTACCGTGAGTCGCGTGACATCAAGTTCTCGTGCTCTTTCAATTGTCTCGTCTTCTTTACCAAAGAAAGCCTCTGTATTGATATGCGTATGCGTATCGAACAATTCCGTCATAAACCCCTGTCATCCCTTCACTCTTTAACTGTCATATACCATTCACTTCTGCCTTCTCGCAACTTTATTGCTAAGGCTCTTGCTACTTTTCTTGCTAGTTTTCTGATAGTTGCTCGTTTTGCTTCATTTATCGTTTCTATACCGAGAGGGTCGGAATACTTGTCCCAACCCTCTTCTATGTATGAGCCTAAACGACTTAGTTCTAGTAGTCAGGACTCGACACTTTTAATTAAGCTATCTCTGAACCATTTTCAGCATCATTCGGTGCAAAAATAATTTGTAATTTGCCATCTTTTTCAGCTGATAAGATCATACCTTGACTAATCTGCCCCCGCATTTTGCGTGGTTTCAAGTTTGCTACGATGCAGACTTTCTTGCCAATTAACTTATCTGGATCGGGATAAAATTCAGCAATTCCAGATAGTATTTGACGATACCCTTTATCCCCAGCATCAAGCTTAAATTGCAATAGCTTATCTGCTCCTTTGACCTTTTGACAATCCAACACTTCTGCAACTTTTAGTTCAACACGATCGAATACATCATATTTAATTTGGCTATCTTTGGTCGAAACCAATTCAACAGTCTCTGGGTCCCAGTCACTTTCAGCCCCTTCATCTGACCCGTCATTTGAGGAGTCAGGCTTGGTAGGTGCGTCACCCTTCATTTCTTTCTTCAATGCTTCTACTTCCTTATCAAAGTCCAGACGAGGGAAAATAGGTTGCCCCTTCTTGATAACCGTGATTTCATCAGGGAATTTACCAAAGTGTAAGTCTTTCCAAGGTGTGTCTTCTTCAAGGCTTGGCAAGCCTAATTGTTTGAAGATCTCATTTGGCGCCTCAACCATGAACGGTCTGATGAGTTCAGCTACTAAACGGAGACTCTCAGCAAGATTTGTCATGACAGCTGCTAGTTCACCTTGCTTACTACTGTCTTTAGCCAGTACCCAAGGTTCTGTTTCATCTATATATTTATTTCCTCTAGATACGATATCCCAAACATTTGTTAACGCTTGGCTAAAGTGCATTTGAGCCATATTGTCATGATACGATTTGATTGCTTCATTAGCTGTAGCTACTAACTCGTCGTCATAAGGTGTTCCTGTTACTAGGTCAGTCGGAACTTTCCCATCGAAATATTTATTGATCATAGCAACTGTACGATTCAGTAAGTTTCCTAGGTCATTAGCTAAATCAACATTCAACCTTTGGATGTAATCTTCAGGCGTGAAAACACCATCATTTCCGAACGGAACTTCTCTCATCAGATAATAACGCAATGGATCAAGTCCATATTGGTTTACCAAATGATCTGGATAAATGACATTTCCTTTTGACTTGGACATTTTACCGTCCTTCATCAATAACCAACCATGTCCAAATACTTGTTTTGGTATGGGTAAATTCAAAGCCATCAGCATAATTGGCCAATAGATGGTATGGAATCTCACAATCTCCTTACCAACCATTTGTATGTCAGCTGGCCAGTATTTTTGATAGAGTGACTCATCATCACTGCCATAACCAAGAGCCGTAATATAGTTGGTCAAGGCATCTAACCACACATAAACAACATGTTTCGGGTTACTTTTAACTGGGATTCCCCAACTAAATGATGTTCTAGAGACGCAAAGGTCTTCCAATCCAGGCTTGATAAAGTTATTGATCATTTCATTTTTGCGTGATTCTGGTTGAATAAATTTTGGATGCCCTTCATAGTACTTCAACAAGCGATCTGCATATTTGCTCATCTTAAAGAAATAAGCTTCTTCAGAGACCCATTCTACTTCATGATCACTAGGAGCAACTCCTCCGATTACTTTACCTGAGTCATCGCGAAAAACTTCTTTAAGCTGAGTTTCAGTGAAGAATTCCTCATCTGAAACAGAGTACCAACCTTCATAAGCGCCAAGATAGATATCACCTTGTTCTAATAACTGTTCAAATATGTTTTGAACTGCTGTGACATGTTCAGGATCTGTCGTCCGAATAAATTTATTATTACTGATTTTTAGTAACCGCCACAAATCTTTGATATCTTCAGCTTGCTTATCAACATATTCTTTAGGAGTGATTCCTAGACTTTCAGCTTTCTTTTCGATCTTTTGGCCATGTTCATCGGTCCCAGTTAGGTAAAAAACATCATAACCCATCAATCTTTTATATCTTGCGATCACATCACAAGCAATCGTCGAATAGGCATTACCGATATGTAATTTGCCACTAGGGTAGTAAATAGGTGTTGTGATATAAAACGTTTTTTGTTCGCTCACACGAACGCCTCCTTTTGCCGCTCATCACTTGTCTAATCTCATTCAACAACAAGAAAAACAAGTGCGGCTCGCAGTCTAAAAATGCATAGTCTGCTATATTATAGCATATCCTATGGCATTAAAAAAACCTCTTCAAATGAAGAGGTTAGGTGTTAAATAATCCTATTTTTACAGACGAACCGCAAAATCTGGTGCGTAGTAAGAAATTGATTGAATCGTTACAGATTGTCCAGGTTGAGGTGCGTGGATATACTGTCCGCCACCCATGTAGATTGCAACGTGGTGAGAGCTTCCTTTTGGACCCCAGAACAATAAGTCTCCTGGCTGTGCTTGCGAAACAGAGATGTAAGAGCCAGCTGTTTCTTGAGCATATGTTACACGTGGTAAACTTCTACCAACTTTAGCATAAACATATTGTACTAGACCTGAGCAGTCAAATCCTGATGGTGAAGTACCACCCCAAACATAAGGAACACCGATAAATTGTTGTGCAATTTCAAGTACGCTACCTGAATTGACAGATGGTGCACTTGGAGCTGGTGTAGGAGCTGGAGCAGGTGTAGATGCTTGATTATTGCTACTACCTGAATTAGAAGAGCCACCATCGTTTGAATTATTATTTGCATTATTGTTTGAGTTGTTATTGTTACTTGAATTGTTTGAACCATTAGAACTTGGATTAGAAGCTGGTTGAGCTGGCGTATTGCTTTGAACAGGTGCACTAGCTGCAACAATTAGTGTTGTATTTTCTTCTTCTTGCTCAGCTACTGCTTGTTCGGCTGCCGCTTTTTCTGCAGCTTCTTTAGCAGCTTGTTCAGCTGCTGCCTTTTCTGCAGCCAACCGTTCTTCAGTTTCTTTTTGTGCAACTAAATCATTCAACTTGCTTGTAGCATCATTTGTTTGTTGTTCCAATGAGTCTGCATTAGCAACAAGAGTTGTTTGTTGTTGATCTAATTGATCTTTAAGAACTTCTAATTCATATGCGTTCTTTTCTTGTTGCGCATATTTATTATCTAAGTCTGTTTTTTGTGAATCTAATTCAACTTTAGCGTCTTTTTGTTCACTAACTAAGTCATTATTAGCTTTTACAACATTGACGACAGTTGAAATGCGGCTAACAACATCAGAAAAATCTTCAGCGCCAAGAATGAATTCTAAATAAGTGCTATTTGATGAACTAACTTGAACAGCTCTTGCTTGTTCTGCTAGCTTGTCTTCACGTTTTTCAATTTCTGCTTCTTTATCGGTGATTTTCACTTTCAAGTCATCGATATTTCCTTGAAGCTCTTGTTGTGCTTCAACAATTTCTTGTGCTTTAGCGATGGCTTGATCAATCTTACCTTGAACCGCCGAAATTTCTTGTTCAGTTAAAGCCTTTTGATTCTTTAATTGGTCTATATAAGTACTTTGGTTTTCGATATCTTTGTCATCAACTGCTAAAGCAGTAGTGGCAGGTGCCAATGCGCTTAAAGTGATGATTGAAGTCGTTAATAAAACTGTTAATGATTTTTTGACCACTGAAGTGTCCTCCTACGATTCGAGTTAAATGCATATATTCCGTTACTATAGCTTTCCATTGAGATCTATCTCAACCCTATCTGCGATAGTCTCTAACGTGTATTTAGCGTTCTTAGTTAGAAAGTTAAGGCTACTTGTACTTCTTTAAGAGTTCCTAAAGTAAGTTTAGAGATTCTTTATATCTCTCGACAAATAGAATCATATCACAGACCATTGCCTTTATAATCTGTTTATTAGAAACGTGATTGAACTGTAACAATACTGTAACAATACTTCCCTGCATATGCTCTCTCAATTTTGCGGTTGCTAGTTTTGGCTTATTAAGCTATACTATCCCCATATAATATTTCGCTTTTATTTGTGACTAGTAGGTGTTGCACATTGCTTTTAGAGAGTTGAGGGTTGGTGAAACTCAACCATGTGTCCCACTGAATTACACACAAAGCTGAACCTAAAATAGCGAACGTGCGCACGTTCATGCGTAAAGTACAAATTTGGGTGGTACCACGTTAACTGCGTCCCTAGTAGAATTCTGCTAGAGACGTTTTTTTGTCTTTGTACTTACCCTTTGTACTTAACCTTTGTACTTAACCTTTGAACTTAACCTGTGTAATTAACTACTTACTCAGGAAACTTATATAACTAAACACCCAAAATATAATAAACGATAATAAACGTTTTAGGAGGATAATTATGACATCAATTATTGAAGATTTGAAATGGCGTGGCGCAATCAATCAACAAACTGACGAAGAGGGTTTAAAAAAATTACTAGAAGAAAAATCCGTTGGCGTCTACTGCGGAGTTGATCCAACTGGTGATAGCATGCACATCGGTCATTTGATTCCCTTTATGATTTTAAGACGATTTCAACTTGCTGGGCACAAACCTTTCATCATTATTGGAGGGGCAACTGGTTCGATTGGAGATCCAAGCGGTCGTAAAAGCGAACGTCAATTGCAAACAGCTGAAACTATCCAACATAATGCAGAATCATTAACGCAACAAATGCGTCAACTCTTTTTAGTTAGTGACCATGATAAAGCAAGTGTTAAACTAGTGAATAACTACAGTTGGACCTCTGGAATAAGTTTGCTAGATTTTCTAAGAGACTATGGTAAACATTTCAATGTCAATCAAATGTTGAACAAAGAAGTTATTGCTAGCCGTTTAGAAACGGGTATCTCTTACACTGAATTTACCTACCAAATTCTACAAGCACTCGATTTCTTACACCTCTTCCAAAATGAAGATGTACAACTTCAAATCGGTGGTTCAGATCAATGGGGTAATATTACAGCTGGTGTTGATTTCATTCGAAAAATTGAAGGACATGAAGCTAAAGCTTTCGGTCTCACTATTCCACTCATGTTAAAATCTGACGGGACAAAATTTGGTAAATCGGCTGGAAATGCTGTCTGGTTAGATGCTAAGAAAACAACACCGTATGAATTTTACCAATTCTGGATCAACCAAGATGACCGCGATGTCATCAAATACCTAAAATATTTCACTTTTTTAAGTCATGAGGAGATTGAAGAATACGTAACATTAGTGGAAACAAAACCGCACGAAAGAGCTGCTCAAAAACGACTAGCGGCAGAAGTGACTCAATTTGTACATGGCAAAAAAGCATTAGAACAAGCTCAAAATATTACCAAAGCCTTGTTTAGTGGTGACGTAGCAGCACTGTCTGGGGAAGAAATCAGACAAGGTTTCAAAAACATGCCGCACTTTACAAGTGATCGAACTTCTCATGAAATAGTACCATGGTTAGTTGACTTAGGAATTGAATCATCTAGGCGACAAGCAAGAGAAGATATAACTAACGGGGCACTTTCAATCAATGGTGAAAAGTTTACTGATGTGGCTGGAGAACTATCACCAGAACAAGCAATCGACAACACATACATCATCATTCGAAGAGGTAAGAAAAAATACTTCTTAGTTGAATTTAGTGACTAACCTATCATCTCGTCGATTAATTCTGGCAGTTATCATTGACTAAGATTGATAGACTTTTCAGATTAATAGGCTTTTCAGATTGATAGACCTTAATAGAGCTTTGACTAAAATAGAGGGCAATAACGATGATCATCGTTATTGCCCTCTATTTTCACCTTTAAAAACCACTATTTGAAAACTATGCTTAAAAACTCTGCTTGAAAACTAAATTTGCAAACAACATTGGCAACCTTATCTGAAAACTCTACTTGCTCCCATAAACGTTATTTTCGCCATAACCTGCCATCAAGCTCACCTTGAGCTTGAGTCAAGCGTTTAGTTTGTTCAGCCATAATCTCTTTGATTTCTGCAAACAGTGCCCGTTCAAGGTAAGTGTGGCTTGTTTCTGATAACTCATCCAACGCTCTTTCTACCCAGTCATCCACCATACAGATCTTCCTCTCGAAATGGTTGTAACAAAGCTTCCAACTCTAGACGTTCATCCTTTTTATCTTCTAACTCTAATAACAAGCTCTCTAACAATGCTTTTCGTCGCCTATTATGATTGTCAGTGGTCTCAGTTACTAAACGGCCCAATTCTTGGATTGCCCAATTTTCTCGGTCCAGTAATCGTCGGTCCGCTGATTGTAGGCAATACCGTTGATAGCGAATGGCTAGTCGTAATTGTTCATTATCACTCATATAAGCAAATTTAAAAATAGGTAGGCTAGGTAAGAAATGCCATTTTTTAGCCTTTGCTAGTGCCTCGTATGGCCGAAGTAATTCTGATACCGTGAATCCTATCTCGCCACCAGCTTGATAAGCAGCTTCTCTGACTGCGATGGTGACAACAAGTCCTAACTCTTTGTTTGGCGACTGGTCGGTCAAAACGTCATCAATCCATGCCTTTAAAATAGCGGGAGCACTATACCAGTAAAAAGGGAATTGAAAAATCAACCGATCATGCGATTGGACTAACTCCTTTTCATGAGCCACATTAAGGGGGGTCTTTAAGACATGAAAGGTGACATCATCATATGGGTCAACAGCTTCTTTTAAGAAATGTTGTGTGGAGGAGTTACTAAACTCTGGATGTGCTACGATTACTAACGTCTTCATTTTTCTTTCTTTCTCCTTAACCCTTTAGCTAGTCGCACAGCATTGGCTAACCCTTTATCCCAACCTTTGAGAAGCGGTGTCGGTAAAACAATTCGTCTTGATCTCTTTGGGTGTTTTGGGATTGTATCTACAGTAACCTCATTAGCATTAGCTCCACTAGCACTAACTTCTGTGTTGTCATTTTCTGATCCACCTGTTGTCTTGAATTGAGGAAGTAGTGCTTTAAAATCCTCATTTGAAGTCCCTTGTTTTAAACGCGACCCTAATTTTTGCTTAAATAAACGAGCTAAATCTTCCTTAGACACTGTTATACCCTTTTGTTCACTGCGGGCCATCACCGCTAAAATCTCAATATAGCTCATTCCTAATGCGGTGGTCACTAATGCAGCTGTAACGCCACTGACAGAGCCACCCACGACACTACCAGCACCCGGAACAAGCTTCAATACGTTTGCTGTTAAATACCTTCCTAAAAAGGTAGCGCTAGTTGTTCCACCTACAGCTCCAATCAAAGCGGTGACTGTCGCTTTGTCCATGCTAACACCAAAAACAGCTGTAATATGAGCCATCATCGTAATTTGCATGGGGACAAGTAATGTTGCATCAGAGAATGGAATCGGAATAAACCCCACGCTAAAGGTGGAGATGACGTACTTTTTTACCCATTTACGCGCCCTTTTCATTTTCTGAGCAATGTCAACTTGTTGCATATTCGTAAAGGCATTGCGGTTCTCCTCAGGAATCAACACAAAAGTCGCTTGGATTAGGTGAGTCAACCCAGATTTTGGAATTGTGACTGTTTCATAGATGGGATAAGGCTGCGCCATGACATTAAAGATGCCAATGACAGGCAGCTTCTTGTCCTCAAGATATTCCTTGAATTCGATTGCTTTTGACCCAATCGATTGTGTGAGCACGATCAGAACGGGTACTTTTTTGGCCATCAACTGAATCAACTCTATCTCAGCTGGTTCGATTCTTGAGGTATTTGCATTAATACAATAGTAGATAAGATGAATTCTTTCTCCGCCAAACTTTTTGTTGGTTGTCAGTGTTTCTTCAATCTCATTTTTAACGGATTCCTGTACTTCTTGATCTAGTTCTAATCCTCTTGTGTCATAGAGTACCAAGGGGATATCCTTCTTCGCGATCCGCTGTAAGTGTTTCGTAATTGGCTCTCCGATTCCGGTAGTGGCTAAGTTTTCCCTAAACAAACTATTGATCAGTGTACTTTTACCAACGCCAGTTTTTCCGGCAACCATAATATTGATTGGCTTCATTTTCTTGACCTCTTCTTGCGATTGGTCCAGTAACTCACTGATCAAATCCACTTTAATCCCTTTCCCTACCAAGATGTTTCCCCCTTTGCTTCAGTCCTGACACAGGTCCTACTATAGACCCCAAAATAGACGCTTAGCTAGACGACTCCTCTTATTTTACTAGTACGGTGCTCTTATTCTGCTACTATACTGCTACTATTCTTTATAGTCATTATACCTGAGGAAGGGTCTCTAACCTATTAAATGCGCCATTTAGAACCAAAAATCAAACTTTAGTAGGAGATTGTACTTAATAAACTCTCTTTTTACCCTGTTCTGTTTTCAACTCATATTCCAACTCTAACGATTGAATACTTCTGCAAGACGATCAAGCGCTTTTACTAAGAGAGCTGTGGGACAGGCTAGATTAATACGTTCATATCCTTTTCCAGACTCCCCAAAATGATAGCCTTCGTTAAAGAATAAGTTTCCCTTGTGTGTCAACGTATCTTCTAGCGCCTCTGGATCTGTATATGGCCTTAAATCTATCCATTGAAGGTATGTCCCTTCTAATGGAAATGCAGTAGCTTTTGGCAGATTCTTCGTCACAAACTGTTGCAAAACCTCAGCATTATGAGCGATGAGATCTTTGAACCCATCTAACCAGTCACTCCCTTTGGTATAGGCCAACTCTGTTGCTTTCAAACCAATCATGTTGGCACCATGGTAGCCAATACGGTCCATTTCAGTAAAGAAACGCTCTCTCATATACTCATTTGGAATAATCACAGCTGCTGTCTGTAGACCTGCAATATTAAATGTTTTACTAGCAGAGGTGCACACAACAACATGTTCAGCCACAGTATCATTTATTGCTGCAAAGACCGTATGCTCATGTCCTGGCATCACAAGATCATAATGAATCTCATCCGAGACGATCTTAACACCATTAGCGATACAGATTTCAGCTACACGCGTTAATTCCTCTTTGGTCCACACACGTCCAACTGGATTATGTGGCGAACAGAATAATAACAAGGTCACCTTAGGATCAGATACTGTCTTTTCGAGTTGTTCAAAATCAATACTATAATGTGTTCCTTCTTTTAAAAGTGGAACTTCCAAAAGATGACGGTCTTGGCTTGTGACAGCATTATAAAAAGGTGGATAGATTGGTGTCATAATCACGACACTATCACCAGGCTCAGTATAGGCTCTTACAGCTAAATGTAATGCAGGCACCACCCCTGGTGTCGTCAAAATCCAGTCAGTATCTAACTCGAAGTGATGTTTCGTTTTATTCCATTCTTTGACTGCTCTTAAATAGTCTGGCGAGACAATTGTATAGCCCAAAACAGTTTGATCAATATAGTCTTTTAAACCTTCTTTGATTTCAGGCGCCAAGGGAAGATCCGCATCAGCAACTGAGAACGGAAAAATATCTTCTGAGACCGAAGGATTGCATTCCTTCATCTTTTCCCATTTAGCCGAAGCCATTTTCGAACGATTGATAGGTGTTTCAAAATCATACTGCATTTTTATTCTCCTCTATTTCAGTATTAGTCTTCTAGACGGTTGTCTATTATATGGTTATCTATTATTGATAGGTATTAGTCAATTTCATCGTCGATCGAAAATGGATGCTATCTCATTTTCCCTCCTATTCTAGCATAACAACCCTGTGATCAGAGTAGTGTTTAACAAATAATATGCCAAATTTATGTCAGTTTTTTTCAAGTTATATCGCACCTCTGATTCTCTTTTAATCTAGTAGTTGGAAGAGTTGAGAGACCAACAAAAAAGAGGCTGAGAAAGTTTTCTCAACCTCAACTAAAATTTTCGACTTATTTTCGTTTGCGAATCATATCCAGGGGCTGAACAGCTTGCTTCACTTTTGTGGTTACAATCATCATCGCATGTGGTGCACGATCAATCTCTTGGCCATCCTCATCCTTCAAGGAGGTGATTTCCTGTTCAAAATGTCTCATCCCAGGTCCATAGAACTCGACCGTGTCTGACACACCAAAGTTATTGCGTTGTTGGATGACTGCAATCTGTGTTTCAGGATCATAGGACAACACTTGACCAACGAAGGCATAGTGAGGAATCTTTCTACGCTTTCCAAAGAGCTGCATAGATTCGTCAGGTGTCTCATAATAAAAACCTGTAGCTAGTTCTCTCTGGGCAACTTTCCACAACTCATCAAGCCACTCTTCTTTAAATTCATAATGATCCGGATCAGCACAGTAACTATCGACTGCCGCTCGATAGACATTTGCGACTGTCGACACATAATGGATTGACTTCATACGACCTTCGATTTTTAAACTATCTATGCCAGCTTCAACTAACTCTGGGATGTTATCAATCATCGCTAAGTCGACGGCAGACATCGAGAACTTTTCGCTGATTCCCTCTTCATCTGCGCCAACAGGTGTTTTTAGTCCTGGTAATTCTTGCTCGAACAAGTCATATTTCCAACGACAAGATTGCGCACAACCACCACGATTGGCATCTCTACTGGCCATATGGTTGGAAAGCACACACCGACCAGAATAAGAGATACACATTGCACCATGGACGAAAGCTTCTATCTGAACAGACGTTTTCTCTCTCATTTCTTTGATTTCTTCCATCCCTACTTCACGGGCGAGAACGACCCGTTCCAAGCCTTCCTCTGCCCAAAAATTAAGGGTTTGATAATTAGTGGCACTCGCTTGGGTTGAAAGGTGAATTGGCAAGCCCGGAGCATCCATCATACAGATATCCATTAGAGCTGGATCACTGATTAATACCGCATCGACACCAATATCACGGATTGTCCGAAAGAACTCTCCAGCCCCCATTTCATCGCCGATATGGGTCACCATGTTGGCTGCGACATAAACCTTGGCGTGATGAGCATGTGCAAATGCAACTGCCTCTCTCATTTCAGGATAATCAAAATTACCAGCGCGACTTCTAAGCCCATAGGCTTCGCCACCGATATAACAAGCATCTGCGCCATAATAAATAGCAGTCTTTAATTTTTCTAATGTCCCGCCTGGTGCAAGAATCTCAGGCTTTTTGGTGATAACACGTCCCATTTATCTGACCTCCTGTGGATTTTTATAGAAGAAGCCAGTATCCAGTTCCCGATTCTTAGGATGGTGTTTTTTGATCAACTGTACTAGCTCAGAGGCATCATCTTTTGTAAATGCCTGTTTCTCGACCTTGTTCTTAGCTGCTACTAGTGCTTCAACAACTGCAACAAAATCATCTTCTTCCGTATACAAGCCATCACACTTCCATTGCCCGACATTCAAATCGGAGAGCATTGGAAGCTCTTGAGCTAATGACACATCATTTGAGGAAAAGATATGGGTCCCATTTCTATCTTGATAGATCGAATAATGTGTCTGTGGCTTCATAGGTTCCGAGATAAATAAATCTTTCTGTTGATCAACACGTGCTTCTTTTTCAATAAAATGAAAATAATTCTCTAATAATGGTCTCTTGGACTGATGGATACAGGTTGGACCATACACTAAGACCTCAACTGGAATGAGGACTTGCTTCATGATTTCTACTAATTCATCCTTTGGTACCTCGCGTGCCATCACGCCAGCGACAGCCCCACGTTTCGCCCAAAAATTCAATTGCCTAGCACTGGTTACCATTACTCCAGCGTCATAACGAAATGGAATCCACTGTTTCGTTTTTCTCATAATCTCGATCACACCAGGATCTCCTAAGGTAATCGTATCAGCTCCCACTTCTTTTAAAAATTGTAAATATTCTGCAATCAAATCAATTCGGTCATTGTGAAAAATAGCGTTTACCGCGACATCCACCTTTTTACCGGCTTGATGTGCTAATGCGATAATTTCTCTTTGCTCATAACGGTCAAATGAATGAGGTAAACGCAACCCAAATTCATCATTCCCGATTTGTAAAATATCAACCCCAGCAGTTAACAAGCGTTGTGCCTGTGATACTGACTCAGCTGTTGCAATCAGCTCAATCGCCATCACGAACCCTTCTTTCTATTACTTTTATTGCTCCAATCATGTTCATTCTTATTAAAGGAGCTAGTTATATAATCTAGTTTGTTACTTTGTTACTGAGTTTATCCTTAGAATGTTCACTATGGTACAAACATCTTTATCATAATAGCAAAAAAAGGACCTTCTTAATACCATTTTTTACTTTTTCTAAGACTTTCGATCGTCTTCAGTACGCTCCTTCTTTTTGTTAGCCGTCTCATCGAAAGAGCTATACCATTCCCCCGATGCCTCGTTCTGACGCCTTCTCTCTTCTCTAGAACTCAATACCCGATAACTAATAACACCAGCAATAACCCCTATACCGCCACTTACATACCGATCAAAACCGATCACTAGAGCCACTACACCAACAGCAATTCCGATAATTAAACCATAATTTCTAAAAATGGGTTTCACCTAAATTTCCCTCCTATCTGATTGTTTCCTTACTAGCATTATACGATATCCACACTCTTTAAAAAATACTAGACTAAATTACTTGACCTGTCGTAGTAAAACCAGTAGACTAAAGGTAGAAAGAATTACGACAGTCGTAGTAATTTTAGAGGTACCCATTTTGAACTGAGAGGAGGGGGATTAATGGGCATCAGTAGCGATATTATCCGTGGGTATAATGATCCAATCATCTTGAGTTGTATTAAAGAAGAACCCTCATACGGATATGAAATTTCAAAGACCATCCGAGAACGAACTAATTACCATTATGTTATCAAAGAAACGACCCTATACTCTGCATTTAAACGGCTAGAGAAAAATGGCTATGTCACATCTTATGTAGGGAAGGAAACAAATGGTAAGAAAAGAACCTATTACCAAATCACATCACTAGGAGAGAAATATTTAGCAGAAAAAATCGATGAATGGCAACTCACAAAAGATGTGATCGAGCGATTTATTTAATACTAGTGGAAAAACCTTCTAGGAGGGAACAAACATGAAAACACTTGAAACATTTATAGATAATCTGTTTATCAATTTTGAACAGACGGCAAAAATCAAACAAGCAAAAGCAGATCTACTCGATATGATGGAAGACAAATATAACGAGTACTTGGCACAGGGAAAAACAGAAGCTGCCGCAGTTGGTCAAGTTATCGCGGAGTTTGGTGATTTAGAAGAAGTTGCTGAATCTCTCGATCTTGATCTCAACACCGATACCCATGAAGACCCAACAAAACAGTATCGTGTCGTTGATTTAGAGGAAGCAACTGACTACATCGAAACACAAGACCAGTACCGCCCTGGCATTGCTAATGGGGTTGCCTTGATCATTTTAGGAGTAGCATTTTGGATGCTATTGATGGGCTTATCAGATGGACCTTTACCGATCTCTCTAGAAATCACATCAGTCGTTGGCTTGGCATTTCTACTAATAGCCATTTCTGGAGCCGTTTATATCTTCATCAAAAATGGCTCGGAGATGAGCAAATATGACTACTTGGAAAAAGAACCCTTTACCTTATCGCCTAGAGCCTCAACCTTTCTAGTGGAAAAACGTAAGGAATTACAAACCGTACAACCAAGCAAGATAGCAATCAATGTTCTGCTCTATATCATTGCAGTGATTCCAATCATCTTGGGAAGTCTGATGAACCAACATTGGACATTCATTGGACTTGCTACTGCCCTAGTCATCGTCGCTATTGCCACACGTCAAATCATTATCGTCGGAGGAGCTAGCACGCCATACGCTGTCATCTTTCAAGAGGAAGAATATGAAGTGACCAAAAAAGCAGATAGCCGTCTCCAAGCCCTATCGCAAGTTTACTGGATGCTCATTACAGGACTCTTCCTAGGGTATAGCTTTATCACTGGAAATTGGGGCATCTCTTGGGTCATCTGGCCAATTGCAGGATTATTATTTGGGATGATTCAAGTCATCTGGAATGGCTTCATCAATAAGGCAGAAAACTAAATTGCCTAGATTAACTAGAACGCCTATTTTTCCTAGATTGTCTATATTGCCTAGATTACTTTAAAAAACACTATAACCGTTAAAATAAAAAAAGGTCAGTGCAAAAAAATTTGCACTGACCTTTTAACCTACACTAACTACCTAAACAAATATGCCGGCTATAAGACTATATAGGGTAAATAACTAATAATTACATAGTAAACACTGAATAACTGCGATCAACTCTAAACATGTTCCTAGAATAATTTTGCACTCGATTTTGCACCAAGATATGTTTCTTGGTGTTTTTATTTTGTTTACAATCAGAACTTACGTTCCTATAATTACATTGAGGAGTTGATCATATGTATGCACAAATCGCTTATCATAGACCAGAGACAGTAGCCTTTGAAAAATATTATTACGAACTTAGTACCTATCCCGTTCCGCTAGAGTACATCAAGGAACGATTTGCTAAGACAATGGAACGGACTAAACGCCCTGCCTTCCTTTTACCTGCTAAGTACAGCAAAAACAGTAAAGATAATTGGTTTGTCTTTAAACTACATTTAAAATCAGAAGGACACTCAAAGTATCACGTCTACTACTTTGACAGAGTGGTGACTGATAAAATACCACAGTGGCAATATGATCCTGAAAAAGATTATGATCGCTGGTGGGTTGAGGGTAAGAATAAACGATTGACTGTTTAAACTAAAAAAACCATTCCTCACAGCTCACATCAGCTGTCTGGAATGGAATGTAGTAGTACATGCTTAGCGTGCTTGGTAGGTATACAAGTTTGAGAGGCAAATAAAAAGACCACCCAATTAATTTTGGGTGGATTGCACACTTAATCATTAATAAAGCGAATCAATTAGATATCACAAAATTATATTTTTCTCTTAAATTGCTATGATGATTATATTCAATAAATCTATCATTTTGCAATCTTCCAACTACAATACTAGGGGAAATCTTTAATTCGTTTGAGAATTTTAAAACTGATTCGACACTAAAATCCTCACCAGCTATAAAATTATCGTATTTATTCTGTGGTATAAAAAAGTCTAAAGCGAAAGAATCTGCTCTATCTTCTTTTTTACTATAGCTAGGAAAATCTTTGTAATCAGAATAAAAGTCATCATTATATATATGTCCAAGCTCATGCACAAAAGAAAACCAAAATATATCAGAACTTTTATTTCTATCAGTTATCAACAACAAAACACTTCCATTTTTAAACTTTTTAGTTGCACCATTCAGATTAGCATTCCTAAGTTTCGGCAATCCAACTACTACTATTCCACAGTCAAGTAGTAGTTTTTTTAGACGTGGATAAAACACATCTGGTGTCAGCAGTGTCATACGTCTTATTTCCGGTAAAACTTTTTCTAAATTCTTTTTTTTGTATTTAACATCAGTCTTAGATCTTGAAATGTTGGTTGCTAATTCGAGCATAATATTGGAATTGACTATAGACGTTTCAGAAAAATCCTGTGTGTTTCTATAACTTACAGCTGAATTAAATTCAAACAACGAAGATAGATTTGAAAAATTCAAAAGTTTTCTCAATTCGACTATTTTTTCTTTTTTTGAGTATCTCTTTTTGTCGACGAATCCATTGTTTTTAAAATATTGGAAATCTACTAAATCACACAAATGCTGTTCATCTTCATTTTGAGCATTTTCTATTTCCATCATCTTTATATCATATGAAGATTGCAAATTTAACCATGTTTTTATTGAAACACCAGTTAGTTTAGCTAATTTATTAGCCATATCATTGCTTATGCTTTCTTCACCGTTAATAATTTTGCTGATAGTTTTACTTGAGGTCCCAAGACGCTCTGCAAACTCCGATTGTGTGATATTGAGATCATCGATTATATCACTAACATATGAACCAGGATGAAAAGCTATCAAATCTTTGTAAACGCACTCACTACTCATAATGGTTACTAACCTCCCTTATTTCAATTGCATCAATTGAGGCTGAGTTTTGAAAAACTGTATCTTTGGATATATTTTCGAAGGAAACGATGAGCCTATACGAACACTTTTTCCCATCAATATCAAACGCAAACTCTCCATTTCGTTCACCTTTTAGATCATGAAATCTAAATATTCTCAAGTTATTTAAAGACTCTAAACTATCAGAAGCCTCGATAACATTAATTAATTTTAGCAATTTTTTTGCTACCTTTTCAGGGAATCTTTTTTTTGCTTCAATTAGACTTGTGCACATTTTTTCCACTTTCCTATTAGAATAAGTAATATTCATTCTTTCCTCCAGCAGATACAGAAATTACCTAAAAGGTAACTTAATGTTACCAATTTCTTATTTCATTGTCAAAGGGAGTGACTCAATAACGCAAGAATGTTCTGACCACAAAAAATAAGCCTACCTGCATGGTAGGCTCTTTTTTTAATATTTCAATTTTTGCCCTGGTTGAATTAAGTTTTGGTTTTTGATGCCATTCTTAGACACTAGTGTATTAACTGTCGTGCCTAATCGTTTTGCAATAACACTTAGATTGTCACCACTTTTTACTGTGTAGACTTTTGTAGTAGCGGTAGACGCTGATCCAGTCAGCTTAATCTTTTGACCAGGACGAATTAGATTAGCGTTCTTGATACCATTGATTTGAGCCAGTTTCTGCCACGTTGTACCGTGCTTTTGTGCGATACCTGATAAGGTTTCTCCAGGCTTCACAACGTGCATGTTGGAGCTCGTAGATGGCTTAGACGATGCTTTCAATTTTAATGTTTGACCAATCTGAATCACGTTAGCATTCTTAATGTTATTAATCTTTTGCAAGTTTTGCCAGGTTGTGCCTGCACGTGAAGCAATAGAACTTAGTGAATCCCCTGCTTGTACTTTGTAGCTATCGCCTGTAATCTTATTGCTTGCAGGTTTAGACGGTGTCACAGGCGTAGGAGTGACATTTGAGCTATTACCATACTTCGGTTGAGCAAAGCCACGAATGTAGCCCCACCCAATCGGAATATTTCTTCTAGCCACTATTTCACCTTTATTCCCTTCGATAGCTACAATTTGATTTCCAACTACTTTTTCAACGTAACCGATGTGGTCCGCCCAACCGTCGTTTGGCTGTGTTCCATCGTTCCAGTCATAGACAATGATGTCGCCCGCTCTCGGTGTAATCCGTCCGTCCTCTTGCCAAATGCCTTTATTCTTGAAGATTTCAACGTGCCTTTCAACACCGCACTCGATATCAATCAGGGCACTTGCTCCTGACTTTAGAGCCACATACGACACAAACACATCGCACCAGTCATCTGTATACTTGACCGCATAACCTCGTGCAGTAGCGCTTGATGACCTATTTCGATTAGCGTTGTAGGTGTCAATGATCTCTTTAAACTGCCAGTTAAATTCATTAACTCCAAGATATTTCAAGGCCTCACTAATGACTTTTGAAGCACTCACACCACTAGACTTTTTGACATCGTACTTCTTCAAATCGTATTGATTAATTAAGTTGATTAGCTTACTAGCATAGCTTGTATCAGTCGCATAAGTGCCTTGTAGCGCTTGCGCCTGTCCTTCTGCAGTTGTGGCACTTAGAACTTTAGCGTAATGCGACTTAGAAAAAGCTGTATCAAACATCGCTTCATGGTCTTTGAAAGAGTCGTCAATCGAATCATACCACTTGAAACCTGCAGTAATGTTATATAGCTTACCTGATCCATCATCTTCCTGTGTCTTTTGTTGTGTAACTTTGCCTTTCCAGCTCGACGATGCTTTCATACCAAAGTGATTATTATAAATTGTAGCTAATCCGCTTTCACCCCATGCACTCTCTAAAATGGCTTGTGCAATCGTCACGCTTGGTAAAAGATTACGTGCGTATTTTTGTGCGATTGGCGCTACTTTTTCGATATATCCCATTTTTATAGCCTCCTATAAAAAGAAAAGTGGTCAATGCTTATGCATCAACCACTCTAGTTACTGTAATTTTAACGAATTACTTCTTGTCTTCTGCAAATACACCTTGAACTTCCGCTAGCACACCATCGATAATATTGCCTAACTGCTCATCAGTGACTTCAATACCTTTTTCTTTCAGATAACTTTGAGCCGTATCGACTGCTTTTTGAAGCTTTTCGGGTCCATGAATATCTTTATAAGTTTTCTCAACATAATGAACTGTATTGTTAGCTACCTTTTGAATTGTCTCAGTATTTTCTTTAGTTTTAGTAGCCAAAAACTTATCAGTCTGTGCTTTCAACCAAGCTGCTACTACTCGTGAAAACGCCACGATAATTGCAGTTGCTACTGTGACACCTGCTGTGATAACTACTTGTGTGATCTCTTCCATATCTATCTACTCCCTTAAATCATTGGCCAAAGATATTTTAAAACCATACCAAAAACGGTTACGGCAACTGTGCGCCATAACCATTTGTTGTTTTCCTTGATTTCACTTATATCTTCTTTGTTTTCTTGAGACATAATCAATGCCTTACCTGCTAAATCATCCGTACGCCCAATCTGTTTACTTAACTCTTCCAAGCTTCGAGTTGATTCTTCTATTCGAGTAAGTCGCTGAATGATATCAAGCTTAAATTGAATTTCTGTATCATTTGATTTTCCTTCATCTGCCATGCTGCACCTTCTTAATTTGTTATTTGACGATTACTGTTGCGCCGCTTGGAAACCCAAAAGAATTTCTAAATTTATTAGCGTCTGCTTCTGTTCGCGCATATACTGTTTTTAAACTTGAACAGGCCCTAAACATATAAGTCATACTAGTCACTTGGGATGTGTCAAAAGCTGATAGATCTATTTCAATTAAACTTGAACAGCCACTAAACA
>NZ_ATXL01000037.1 GCF_000421665.1 Bavariicoccus seileri WCC 4188
GCGATTTAATTATAGGACAACCAAATGTCTTTTTGTATCAAAAATTGGTGTCGCTACTTTTTGAGTAACAACACCAAATATTATAGAACCTTTTTATGCCTTGTTGCTGCAAGGAGAGAGGCAGTGAAGGCTTGCAACCTTGCAACAGATATAATTATAAATATATATAATATATAAAATATAAGCAAGCCGCGAGGGATGCACCCGGAAAACTTTTTCAAATTTATTTCAAAAGCTGATATAACAATAATGGTAAGGCTTTTATGTCCACCATAGCGGAACACATGATTTGCACAGGCATCTGTTTTCATGTTACGTTAGCATAGCTGTATATAAATTTGAATAATATATATTTTCGAAGGGAGTTCTGTATGGTAACAATCAAAGTTGAAAAGTTATCAAAAATTTTCGGTAAACGAACCGAAAGTGCAAGAAAG
Organism: Bavariicoccus seileri WCC 4188; assembly: GCF_000421665.1. Taxonomy (GTDB): domain Bacteria; phylum Bacillota; class Bacilli; order Lactobacillales; family Aerococcaceae; genus Bavariicoccus; species Bavariicoccus seileri. The sequence continues at coordinate 438 of NZ_ATXL01000037.1, forward strand.
TTACTTGCTGAGGGCAAGTCAAAAGAAGATATCGTCTCTGAAACAGGAGCGACGGTTGGGGTCAATCAAGCTTCGCTTGAAATTGAACAAGGCGAGATATTTGTCATCATGGGTCTATCAGGATCTGGAAAGTCGACACTTGTCAGAATGTTGAATCGGTTGATCGATCCAACAAGCGGACACGTCTATATTGATGGCAAAGACATCACGACATTCAATAAAGAGGAATTACGTGATTTTAGGCGGAACAAAATCAGTATGGTGTTCCAAAATTTCGGATTATTCCCGCATAAAACGATTCTAGAAAACACAGAATACGGTCTTGAAGTTAAAGGTGTTCCAAAGAAAGAACGTCAAGAGAGAGCAGAGAAAGCATTAGATAATTCAGGCTTATTGACGTATAAGGATCAATATCCAGATCAACTATCTGGAGGGATGCAACAACGGGTTGGGCTCGCACGGGCACTGGCCAATGACCCTGAGATACTATTGATGGATGAAGCCTTCTCGGCACTAGATCCATTGATTAGAAGAGACATGCAAGATGAGCTCGTTGAATTGCAAGAAAAAGTTAATAAAACGATTGTTTTTATCACGCATGACCTAAATGAAGCCTTACGGATTGGGGACCGAATCGCTCTGATGAAGGATGGCGAGATCGTTCAAGTTGGCACGGGTGAGGAAATACTAACGAATCCGGCTAACCGCTACGTTGAGCGTTTCGTAGAAGATGTTGATCGGACGAAAGTTCTGACAGCTGAACACATTATGAGTCGTCCAGAATTCTACTTGAACAGTGCTCATAGTGGATTGAGAGTTGCGTTACAACGGATGAGGGACGAATCACTATCTAGCTTATTAGTGATTGATGGTGACCGTAAGTTACAAGGTTACTTAGTCGATAGTGATGTGCTTGATTACATCAAGTCAAAAGGAAAACAAGGAAATCTGGTATTGACGGATGTCTTGAAGACGGATGTACCAAAAGTCAAACTGGAAACACCAATCCAAGAAATATTTGAATTGATGAAAGAATCAGTGACGCCTGTTGCTGTGGTCGATGACGACAACCATCTAAAAGGGACAATCATCAGAAAACAAATTATTGATATGTTAGCACAAGACGAGGGGGACGACAGTAATGACTAATTTATGGCCACTACCAGTATTACCTGTAGCTCGTTGGGTCGAAGCTGCAACAGATTGGTTGACCAATGTGTTAGGCGGTTTGTTTGATTCGCTACAAACATCAGGTAGCTGGGTAATCAGCGGTTTTTCAAACTTACTCTTAGTGATTCCACCAGCATTATTTATCCTGGTAATCGCTGTAATCGCGTATTTTGTTTCGAAAAAAAGACTGGGTTTACCAACGTTTGTATTGGTCGGTCTAGGCTATGTTTTGAACCAAGGGTTATGGGACAGCTTAATGAGTACTGTATCCATAGTGATTATCTCTAGCATCATTGCGATAGTTATTGGTGTACCCGTAGGCATTCTAGCTGCTAAAAATGAAATCGCGAATGCTATCATCAAACCTATTCTTGATTTGATGCAGACAATGCCTGCCTTTGTTTATTTAATCCCAGCAGTGGCGTTCTTTGGGATAGGAGTTGTACCAGGCGCGTTTGCATCCGTAATTTTCGCTCTACCACCAACAGTTCGCTTTACTAATCTTGGCATTCGTCAGATTTCGGGAGAATTAGTTGAAGCGGCAGATTCATTCGGGAGTACCGGTGCTCAAAAACTGTTTAAAGTGGAACTACCACTGGCTAAAAACACCATCATGGCAGGCATCAATCAAACAGTGATGTTAGCCTTGTCTATGGTTGTTATTGGGTCGATGATCGGGGCACCAGGCTTAGGCCGTCAAGTCCTTTATGCTGTCCAATCAGCTGAAGTTGGGACCGGTTTTGTTGCAGGGTTAGCTATTGTTGTCCTTGCAATTGTTATCGACCGAATGACGCAATGGGTCAATAGTGATAGTAAATAAGACTATGCCAAGAGGAAAGGAGACTATATGAAATACTTAAAAAAAGGATTAATAGTCGCTTTGATGGTAGTTGGACTTGTGTTGTCCATCGGAAGTGAAGGTGCTTTTCAATCAAAGGGTTTACAGTTTGGTTCGGCTGGTAAAAGTGTCCAGTTGGCATATGTCAACTGGGATACTGAGATCGCCTCGACCAATGTGATTGCGAAAGTGTTAGAAGATGAAGGATATTCAGTTGAGATGGTACCTTTGGATAATGCTGTCATGTGGCAATCCATTGCTCAAGGGGAATCAGATGCGATGGTAGCAGCTTGGTTACCAGTCACGCATGAAGCTCAGCTAGCAGAATATGGCGATCAAATGGAAGATTTAGGTCCTAATCTAGAAGGCGCTAAGACAGGACTTGTCGTCCCTGATTATATGGATGTCGATAGTATCACTGACTTAACTGATCAAGCAGGACAACAGCTCACTGGGATTGAGCCAGGTGCAGGTATTATGAATTCATCTGAAACAGCTATAGAAACTTACTCCAACCTTTCTAGTTGGAATCTGCAAGCGTCGTCCACGGGTGCAATGACAACGGCTCTGAAACAAGCCTATCAAAAAGAAGAAGATATTATTGTGACAGGGTGGTCACCACACTGGATGTTCGCCAGTTTTGATTTGAAATATCTAGAGGATCCAGAAAGTGTCTTTGGTGAAGGCGAAACGATTAATACAATGGTTCGTGACGGCTTTGAGCAAGAGGATCCAGAAGCCTATGCAATTATGGACAAGTTCCATTGGACAGTCGACGATATGGAAGCTGTTATGCTCGATATTGCAGAAGGAACAGAACCGGCAGATGCAGCACGGAAATGGGTCGATGACAACCAAGATAAAGTCAAAAAATGGGTAGAATAAATACCTGATATCTCGAAAAGAAAATAAGAGAAGATGAGTTTTGCGCTAGTGATGTCACTAGCGCATTTGTCGTGTTATAATAAAAAGTAATCAAAAGTATAAAAGGGGATATATTAAGATGTCAGACAAAGTCCGTGTTCGTTATGCGCCAAGTCCTACAGGGCATTTGCATATTGGGAATGCACGAACAGCTTTATTCAACTATTTATTTGCGCGCCATAACGGTGGCGATTTCATCATCCGTATCGAGGATACAGATACAAAACGTAATGTTGCTGATGGTGAAAGTAGTCAGTTGTCCAATTTACAATGGCTAGGGATCGATTGGGATGAAGGTCCAGATAAGCCTGGTAATTATGGCCCTTATCGCCAATCAGAGCGTAAAGAAATCTATCAACCTTATATCGATCAATTGTTAAAAGAAAATAAGGCCTATAGATGCTATATGACAGAAGAAGAGCTTATAGCAGAACGTGAAGAACAAAAGAGCCGTGGTGAGATGCCTCATTATGCTGGAAAGCACGCACACTTGACACCAGACCAAGAAGCAGCATTTGTGGCTGAAGGACGTGTGCCAGTCGTTCGTTTCAGAGTTCCTCAAGGAGAAACATTTACCTTCGACGATATGGTAAAAGGCGAAATCAGTTTCGAAAGTAGAAGTGTCGGTGGCGATTTTGTCATTCAAAAGAAAGATGGTATGCCAACGTATAACTTTGCGGTGACAGTGGATGACCATTTGATGGCTATGACCCATGTTTTACGTGGGGATGATCATATTGCTAACACACCAAAACAATTGATGATCTATAAAGCATTAGGTTGGGAACCACCACGTTTTGGCCATATGACATTGATCATTAATAGTGAGACCGGTAAGAAATTGTCAAAACGTGATGAATCAATCTTGCAATTTATCGAACAATATAAAGATCTTGGCTATTTACCTGAAGCCATGTTTAACTTTATTACCTTACTTGGGTGGTCACCAGTTGGAGAAGAAGAAATCTTCTCACGTGAAGAATTGGTTTCCATTTTTGACGTGCATCGGTTAGGGAAATCACCAGCTGCCTTTGATAGTAAAAAATTGGAATGGATTAATAATGCCTATGTCAAGAAGACACCAATCGCCCAATTAGCACCTTTAGCAATCGAACAATTGATCAAAGCTGGTGTTGTGACTAAGGAAGAAGCTATTGCTAAAAGTGACTGGTTGACAGAAGTCATTGATCTCTTCCATGAACAAATGAGTTATACCTACCAAATCGTTTCGTTGACACATATCTTCTTCACCGGTAAATTAGAATATAAAGCCCCTGAATTAGATATTTTAAAGGGAGAAACGGTGCCAACTGTTTTGGAAACCTTTATCGAAAAATTGCCAACGGAAGCTGACTGGCATGAAGATAACATTATGGCTGCCATCAAAGCCGTACAAAAGGAAACGGGCATTAAAGGGAAAAACTTGTATATGCCAATCAGAGTTGCTGCAAGTGGGGAATCACACGGACCATCTATTGGCAAAATGATTGAACTATTGGGCCGTGAACGGGTCTTGAACCACTTAAACACAGCACTCAGCACCATTAAAGCATCATAGTATTAGGATTAACATAAACCTTTAAAAGAGGGGCTGGGACAAAAGTCTCAACCCTTTTCTCTTTTATAGGAATAGGATAGACTGCGTAATTAACGTCTGACGTGGCAATTATAGGAGGGAACGAGGACCAATGATACAAGTATTCAATACATTGACCAATAAAAAAGAAGTATTTAAACCCATCAATCCAGATAAAGTAACGATGTATGTGTGTGGTCCGACTGTTTACAACTATATCCATATCGGAAATGCGCGTAGTGCAGTTGCCTTTGATACGATTAGACGCTATTTGCAGTATCGCGGTTATCGCGTGGCGTATGTGTCTAACTTTACTGATGTAGATGATAAGGTGATTCGTGTTGCTAGGGAGACCCAAACGACACCAAAAGAAGTTGCAGATAAATATATCGCTGCTTTTAAAGAAGATGTTGCACAATTAGGTATCGAAGAAGCAACCGCTAATCCAAGGGTTATCGATAACATCCCGGACATCATTTCGTTCATAGAGGCGTTGATTGAAAAAGGGTATGCTTATGAAGCCAAAGGAGACGTCTATTTTCGCACGAGTAAGTTTAAAGACTATGGTAAATTAAGTGACCAATCAATCAAAGATCTGAGGGCTGGTGCAAGCGAACGAACGGCAACAGAAGATGATCGTAAAAAAGAAAATATTCTTGACTTCGCCCTTTGGAAGGCAGCCAAGCCTGATGAGATCAGTTGGTATTCGCCATGGGGTAAAGGGCGACCAGGCTGGCATATTGAATGCTCTGTGATGGCCACCAAATATCTGGGCGATACGATTGATATCCATGCAGGTGGGCATGACCTGACATTCCCTCATCACGAAAATGAAATTGCCCAAAGTGAAGCAAAAACTGGCAAGCCATTTGCACATTATTGGCTCCACAATGGATTTGTGACGGCCGATGATGGTGAAAAGATGAGTAAATCGCTTGGAAACTTTACCTTAGTTCACGATTTGATCAAAAATGTTGATCCAAAAGTGGTTCGCTTTTTCTTGGTCAGTGCACAATATCGTCACCCTATCGTCTTTAATGACAAGGCCATTAAAGAAGCAAAAGCTGTATTGGATCGTTTCAAGAATACCGAGATCAATGGAGACTATCGTGTGGAGCAGTTGAAAAAAGACGAGGCACATCATGGTCATGTGTCGCCTGAGGAAGCAGCTGACTATTGGAAGTCTTATAAAGAAGGTTTCATTGTAGCTATGGATGATGATTTCAACACACCGAATGCTATTGCTAAGATGATTGAGCTATCAAAAGCAATCAATAACTACTTAGATGATGAAACGGGGCAAGAAGAGATCGTTTCAGCTGGACTAAACCTATTGACAACCTTTTTAGGTATTTTGGGGATCCATGATCTCGTGCCTAAGCAATTGCTAGATGAAGATATCCAACAGTTGATTGATGACCGTTTAGCAGCACGGAAAGCAAAAGACTTTGCACGGAGTGATGCGATTCGTGATGAATTGAAAGAGCAAGGGATTATACTAGAAGATACAGCACAAGGAACACGTTGGAAGAGGGACAGTGACGCATGATGAAACCAGCTCTAATGAATGGACTGACACTCGCCTTTGTGGGAGATGCAGTCTATGACAAAGCAATCAGAATAAGGCTGGTAGAGGACGGCTTGACAAAGCCTAATCAGTTACATCAAACAGCTGTCCAATATGTCTCAGCCAAAGCGCAAGCTTATATCATCAAACAATGGCTTGAGAACGATGAGCTAACCGAAGAAGAGTTGACAATCTTCAAACGAGGTCGTAATAGCAAGAGCCATTCATCTGCAAAAAATGCAGATATTGCAACATATAGAATAGCGACAGGCTTTGAAGCGCTAATGGGTTATTTAAGCCTTATCAAGGATGAAAAGCGCCTCGATGAGTTGGTCGCTGCTGCCGTTCAGCTAATAAAGGAGCAGATTGATAGTGAAACGATCAAACAAATCGACAAATCAGCAGAATAGAGCTCAAAGAACCGAGCGAAAAACGTCAAATAGACAAAACCGTCAGCGAGACGATCACGATGCACCGGGAAATGAAGGAGCTGACGACCAATTCATCTTTGGTAAACACGCTGTTGAAACAGCACTAGGGCAAGATAAAGATTATAATAAATTATATGTTCAATCGGGATTGGATAATAGTGATACCCATCATATACTCAGGTTAGCGAAAAGCAGAAATATCCCGGTTCAGGTAGCACCTAAGGTAAAACTCAATGAGTTGAGCAACCATGGTGTCCACCAAGGCTTTGTGCTAACGCAAGCAGCTTTTGACTATGCGAGCGTGGCTGATATTTTTGCAAACGCAGAAAAAAAACAAGAACAACCATTTATCATCATTTTAGACGGTATCGAGGATCCTTATAACTTTGGGTCAATCATTCGTTCTGCAGACGCTGCCGGAGCACATGGTATCATTATCCCGAAACATCGCAGTGTGACCTTGACTGGAACTGTCGCCAAAGTCTCGACTGGCGCGATCGAAAAAGTACCTGTCGCACGAGTGACTAATTTGACACGAGAAATCGGTGAACTAAAAGAAAAAGGCGTATGGATCTTTGGTACGGACGTGACAGGGACCAGTTACACCAATTGGCAACCAGACGTACCACTTGCCCTAATCATTGGTAACGAAGGTAAGGGAATTAGCCCGTTGGTTAAAAAACAGGTGGATGAGATGCTGACCATCCCTATGTATGGGGATGTACAGAGCCTAAATGCTTCCGTAGCCGCTGGGCTTATGCTGTTTGAAGTGGCAAGGAAAAGGCACTGATGCTAATAAGAAGATAGAAAAGAGAAGCGAGAAGGAGGGTCAAGGGATGAAAAAAGAATTGTTGATTGTTGATGGCTATAATATGATTGGCGCTTGGCCTGACTTAGTTGCTTTGAAGAGCCATGATAAGATAGAAGCAGCGCGAGATCTTCTTTTAGTATTATTGTCTGACTATGCCGCATTTCGCCAAATTGAAGTGTGGGTCATCTTTGATGCTCAGTTTGTGCCAGGTATCCAACAGACTTATGAGGAATATAATTTAAAAGTTGTTTTTACAAAAGAAAAAGAAACAGCAGACAGTTATATCGAACGAACGGTTTCTGACCTTGCCACACCTCTGACCCAGGTAACAGTGGCAACAAGCGACCTTGCTGAGCAGTGGATCATTTTTCAACGAGGTGCTTTAAGACAATCGGCCAGAGATTTATACCGTGCAATCCAAAAAAGTCAGTCTGAGTCATTGGAATTTAGCCAAGAATATCAAAAACTCATGCAGCGTAAACGCACGCCATGGGAGGCTGAACAGATAAAAGATCTCAAACGATTATTGGATGACTTGAGCCAACATGAGTGATAGATGGGGTGTTCGGAAGGGAACGCCAATTGATAGAAGAGAAGGAACTCTTACACCTGATCCAAAAAGTGCAACGGGGAGACCAATTAGCTTTTGAGGAGATTCATCGGCATTTTGAATTGATGATTCATAAATATGCGCACCTTTACCCAATCCCAGAATATGAACACGACGATTTTGTTCAAGAAGCAACAGTTGTTTTGTTTAAGGCTATTAGTCGATTTAGTGTGGCCAATGGGATTAGTTTCCCTGCCTATTTCAAACGCTGTCTTAAAAACGAAGTGTTTTCCATGATCAGACACTCACTCGCTAAAAAGAGGGCAGGGCGACGAAAAACAGTTTCCTTGGAACCCATCTACTATAGAGCTGAAATGGACCAAGATGAACGGTGGCTTGATTTTGGATTTCCAAGTCCCGAAGACCAGTTAGTAATCAATGAAGTCATGGAAGAATATTTGACGCTGTTATCGCCCTATGAATCTGTTGTGTTCAAAGCCTACTTAGACGGTGCAACGATCGAGGAAATCGCAAAAAGTGTCAAAAGTTCCCCTAAAAAAGCGACAAACGCACTCAGACGATGCCGACAGAAACTGAAAAACACCTTGGCTAGTTAATGAGACTGGTTGACTTGTCTAACCTAATTGGTTTATGATACTAGCGATCAGTCATAGAGGAGTTGATGGCATTGGCTCAAAAGAAAGCAGCACTTGCTTGCGAGGAATGTGGTTCAAGAAATTACACGATCGCAGTGAATCCCCATCGCACAGAACGGTTAGAAGTCAAAAAATTCTGCAAAAATTGTAATCGTCACACAATTCACCGTGAAACTAAATAACAGACGTATTCAGTGGTAGTCGTTTAACAAACGTTTAATATAAAAGTAGATAGATGTAGATAGAAATGAATCAGGGAGATAGTTATCATGAAATTCTTGAAAAGTGTCAAAGAAGAGATGCAACAAACCACTTGGACGAAAAGTAAAAATGTCAACAAGTATACCTTGACCGTTGTTACGGCAGTTTTACTGGTGACAGGTTACTTTGCAATCGTTGATACAGCATTAGATGCAGTCTTTAAAGCATTTATCAGATAATATGTAGCACTAATCTAGTAAACGTGCTATACTATTTTCGAGGAAAAACCTTTTTGCGAAGAGGTTTTTTTATTTTGCAGTTATTTTTGCAATCATTTTTGCATTGATAAAGAACTTAATAAAGAACGTAGAAAAGAACGTAGAAAAGAATGTAGAAGAGAAGAAGGGAAGCAACAATAATGGAAACGGTAGAAAGCGGTAAAGAATGGTATGTTTTACACACTTATTCTGGTTATGAAAACAAAGTCAAAGAGAATCTAGAATTACGTAAGATGAGCATGGGAATGGAAAATAACATCTTTGAAGTAATCGTTCCTGAAGAAGAGGATGTTGAGATCAAAGAAGGAAAAGCAAAAACAAGTATTCGTAAAACGTTCCCCGGTTATGTATTGGTCCAAATGATCATGTCTGATGAAGCGTGGTATGTGGTTCGGAATACACCAGGTGTCACAGGTTTTGTTGGCTCACACGGAGCAGGCAGTAAACCAGCACCGTTATTAGATGAAGAGATTGATGTTATCTTACGCCGCATGGGCAAAGACACGAAGAAAGTGGAAATCGATGCGAATGTTGGTGACTTGGTGACAATCACTGAAGGAGCCTTCGCTGGTATGACAGGCCGTGTGGAAGAAAAGAATGATGATAAGCAAACCTTGAAGGTCTCTATTGAAATGTTTGGCCGTGAAACAGCAGCCGAAGTCGAGTTTTACCAAATCAAGAAGTTAGATGACTAAGTGAAATGATTTGATAGTATGTAAGAAGCAAGAAGCAAGGACCTTGAAAACAAAAGAATGCTTGCAAATAATGATGGCAAGTGCTATCATACCATGGTACGTTTAGAATGGCGTATTTTGTGTGGGAGGGAAAATATTCAGTCCCATTAACCACATCACGAAAAACAAGGAGGTAGGTTTCGTGGCTAAAAAAGTTGTGAAAATCGTAAAGTTGCAAATCCCTGCAGGTAAAGCGAGTCCTGCACCACCAGTTGGTCCAGCACTAGGGCAAGCCCAAGTAAACATCATGGGTTTCTGTAAAGAATTCAATGCTCGTACAGCTGAACAAGGTGGCTTAATTATTCCAGTAGTTATCAGTGTTTATGAAGACCGTTCATTCGACTTCATTACTAAAACACCACCTGCTGCTGTCTTACTTAAAAAAGCAGCTAAAGTCGACAAAGGTTCAGGCGAACCAAACAAGAAAAAAGTTGCAACAGTGACACGTGATCAAGTACGTGAGATTGCTGAAACGAAAATCGAAGATTTAAATGCAGCAGATGTTGAAGCTGCTATGCGTATGGTCGAAGGCACAGCACGTTCTATGGGCTTTGTTGTCAAAGACTAATTAGCAGTTGACACACGTGAGGACTCAAGCCAAGGATAAGCGATTATCTCGGGGTTCTCAGTGGGAGGATATACCGTTAAAACCACATGTTTAGGAGGAGTGCAAATTGGCTAAAAAAGGAAAAAATTATTTAAATGCTGCAGAAAAAGTTGAAGCTGGTAAAACATACTCACTTACTGAAGCTGTAGCACTCGTTAAAGAATTAGATTTTGCAAAATTTGATGCAAGTATCGATGTTGCTTACCGTTTGAATCTCGATACACGTAAAGCAGACCAACAATTACGTGGTGCTATCGTGTTACCGAATGGAACAGGTAAGACTCAACGTGTTTTAGTATTTGCACGTGGCGAAAAAGCTAAAGAAGCTACGGAAGCAGGCGCTGACTTTGTTGGTGAAGCTGACTTAGCTGAAAAAATACAAGGTGGCTGGTTCGATTTTGACGTCGTTGTAGCAACCCCTGATATGATGGGTCAAGTTGGACGTTTGGGTCGTGTTTTAGGACCTAAAGGTTTGATGCCTAACCCTAAGACAGGTACTGTAACGATGGATGTTACTAAAGCAGTTGAAGAAATCAAAGCTGGTAAAGTAACTTACCGTACAGATAAAGCTGGTAATGTTCAAGTTCCAGTTGGTAAAGTATCATTTGAAGCTGATAAATTGGCTGAAAACTTGAAGACTTTCCATGACTTGATTGTTCGGTTAAAACCAGCAACTGTTAAAGGACAATACATCAAGAGCATGACAATCTCATCGACATTTGGTCCTGGGGTTAAAATTGACTTAACTTCTATCAAATAAGCGCCGTACTGATTAGCATTAGGTGCTAGCGCGTAAAAGGCAACATTAAAAAGTAAGTTAAACTACAATTTCATATTAAAATAGGAAAAGTCCTTGATTATTCTCTTTTGTGTTGGTAGAATAACCAAAGGTAAATACCGACCGAAGACAGTAGGAGAACTTAGTTCTTAATAACCTACCGAGGGAGAGTAATAGATGATCAATTCTATCTCTATGTCTTGGGTGACATAGAGTTTTTTTATGAAACTCTATCAATTATCTTTGTGGAGGTGAACGAGATGAGTGAAGCAAATATTGCTAAAAAACAAGAAATCGCGTCAGCAGTTGCGAAAAGAATGGAAGAAGCAGGTAGCATTTTAGTTGTAGACTACCTAGGACTTACTGTTGCTGAAGTAACTGATTTACGGAAACAATTGCGTGAAGCTGGGATTGAAATGAGCGTTATCAAAAATACTATTTTACGCCGTGCTGCTAAAGAAGCCGGGGTAGAAGGGTTAGACGAATCATTTGCAGGTCCTAGTGCCGTAGTATTCGGTGGCGAAGATGTTGTTGCTCCTGCTAAAATCTTAGTTGATTTTGCGAAAAATGCAGAGGCTCTGGAAATCAAAGCTGGTGTGATTGAAGGACGCGCAACCTCACTTGAAGAAATCGACGCTATTGCTAAGTTGCCAAGTCGCGAAGGATTGCTATCAATGCTATTATCTGTATTGCAAGCACCAATTCGCAACACTGCATTGGCTGTCAAGGCTGTTGCAGAAGCAAAAGACGAAGCTGGAGAAGCAGCTTAATCGCTTGCTAAGTCTAGAAATTAAACAGTATATACAATTTAAATTAAAAATGGAGGATTTCAAAAATGGCATTAAATATCGAACAAATTATTGCTGATATTAAAGAAGCAAAAGTTACTGAATTAAACGAATTAGTTAAAGCTATCGAAGAAGAATTTGGCGTAACTGCAGCAGCTCCTGTAGCAGCTGCTGGTGCAGGTGCTGGAGAAGCAGCTGAAGAACAAACTGAATTCACTGTAGTATTAGCGGGTGCTGGAGACTCTAAGATCAAAGTCATCAAAGCAGTTCGTGAAATCACTGGTTTAGGTCTTAAAGAAGCTAAAGGCTTAGTTGACGGTGCTCCTGAAACTGTCAAAGAAGGCGTAAGCAAAGAAGAAGCTGAAGAACTTAAAGCTAAACTTGAAGAAGTTGGCGCTTCTGTAGAAGTTAAATAATCGTTTTTCAACGACTATAAATCGAAGGACTGTGGCAAGAATTTTGTCGCAGTCCTTTTTTTGGTGCTATTTTGTTGTAGTTTTGCTATTCCCATTGCCATTGCTATTGTTTTGGTCAGATATCAATAATACTAAAATACTAAAATACTAAAATACTGACAAAACATTTTCAAACTTAGTGTTGGAACAACAGATTTGGTTAGAACGGATTTGATGAGATTAGTAGAAGAAATTGAGAATGAATCAATATCAGAGTAGTATAGAAGTAATAACAGTGAGGGGTGTTAACAGTGGATCATTATTATTCGTCTCATCCATCTATCAAGAGCGATCGTCATATGATTACATTTGATTTAAGAGGGCATCAATTATCGTTTGTGGCAGATAGTGGTGTGTTTTCAAAAAATACCATTGATTATGGGTCACGTGTTTTAATAGACGCTATACCAAGTGAATGGCTCAATCAGGAGACCAAACTGTTGGATGTTGGATGTGGATATGGGCCAATCGGGATTGCGTTAGCAAAAGAAGCAAATTGTTATCTCGATAGTGTAGATGTTAATGAACGAGCAGTTGAGTTGACACAGTTGAACCGCGTCGAAAATGGGGTGGTTAATGGGGAGACCTTTTTGTCAGATGGGTATTCTAATATCACCACACGAGATTATAGTTTTATCGTAACAAACCCACCAATTCGGGCTGGTAAGAAAACTGTTCACCGGATTATTAGTGAAGCAAAAGAACATTTAAAACCCGGCGGACATGTTGTCTGTGTGATTCAGAAAAAACAAGGCGCTCCGAGTGCCAAGAAAATGATGGCAGAGCAGTTTGGAAATGTTGCTGAACTCACACGTGATAAAGGCTACTGGATATTAGCGAGTACCCTCGAAGAAGTATAGTCAATTATTGTTTGACCAGCAAGGATGAGTTGCTTTTAAGGATAATCTTCAAACCACAACAAAATCAAGACTAGTATTGCTCAGTCCTGATTTTGCTCTAACCAAACCAATTTTTTGAATGTTATTTTGAATGTTGTAAGAAGAGTTCTACTTCTTTTTATCTCGTTTACTAACTAAATATAATTGAAATGCGGTCACTACAATCAATCCTAATAGACCTTCGAATCTGATATCTTGATTGATTAAATATTTTATCGAAATGCCAATGGCACTCCCTACAAAAACAGCAATAAGAATACTTTTATATGGATTAAGTTGAGTGTATTTTATCCATTTTTTATCCATCTTACTACAACCCCTTATTTTTTTGATTTCTTTTGTAACGGACAAAATGCTTGATAATGGTTACATTACTTAATAATGGTTTACTATACTTAATAGTATTTTCACACCAAATTTATTGTACAAAAAAACGTAAAAAAAAATTAAGTTACAAAGTTAAAAGTAAACAGAAATAATTCTTGACAAAAATAAAATAATAGCGTAAAGTTATTAGATGCAATAAAAGGTGCAAATGATTCGGAAATAGTGAAATATTGTCCATTATTTTCAACTAAAGAACACAAAAGTAGAAATTTCAATGTTTGAAATGACACTTTTGTCTTTTTTTTGCCAGAAAATAGGGTAAAAAGATTTTTGTAACCTAAATTTAACATTTGCAATCGTAGTGTAACATTGTATTTCAGACATAGGGGTGGAAATTTTGCTAGGACATGATGTCAATTATGGAAAGCACCGCGTTAGGCGGAGTTATGCACGAATTGGTGAGGTCTTGGAGCTACCAAACTTGATCGAGATTCAAACAAATTCTTACAAATGGTTTTTAGATGAAGGGATTCATGACATGTTTCATGATATCTCACCAATCGAAGATCATGCTGGGAACTTGTCGTTAGAATTCTTAGATTATGAATTCCAAGAACCAAAATATACAGTTGCTGAAGCACGTAGTCATGATGCCAATTACTCAGCGCCCATTTACGTTAATTTACGTTTAATCAATAAGGAAACAGGCGAAGTCAAGGATCAAAAAGTATTCTTTGGCGATTTCCCATTGATGACCGAAATGGGAACTTTCATTATTAATGGGGCCGAACGGGTTATTGTCTCTCAATTAGTTCGTTCACCAGGTGTTTACTTCCATGATAAAGTCGACAAAAATGGGAAAGAAAGTTTTGGGTCGACAGTGATTCCTAACCGCGGCGCTTGGTTAGAAATGGAAACTGATGCTAAAGATATTTCTTATGTTCGTATCGACCGGACGCGTAAGATTCCTTTAACGGTATTGGTGAGAGCTTTAGGATTTGGGTCGGATGACCAAATTTTAGAATTATTTGGGGATAGTGAAACATTACGGTTGACGATTGAAAAAGATACACATAAAGACACCTCTGATAGTCGTACTGAAGAAGCGTTGAAAGAAATTTATGAACGTCTTCGTCCAGGTGAACCAAAGACGGCAGATAGTTCACGTAATTTATTAACAGCTAGATTCTTTGACCCAAGGCGCTATGATTTAGCACCAGTTGGTCGTTACAAGATTAACAAAAAATTGAATATCAAAACACGTTTACTAGGGCAACGTCTAGCAGAACCATTAATTGATCCTGAAACGGGAGAAATTTTAGTAGAAGCAGACACAGTTGTTGATAAAGAAGTGTTAGAAAAAATCAGTGATGATATCGATAACGGCTTGAATGTCGTTACGCTTTATCCTTCAGATGATGGTGTTGTGCCAGAACCTGTGGATATTCAAGTGTTCAAGATTTATTCACCGAATGATGCTGACCGAGTGATCAACTTGATTGGTAATAACCAACCTCCAAAAGAGAAGAAGAGTCTACAAGTAGCAGATATCATAGCTTCATTGAACTACTTCTTAAATCTTTATGAAGGATTAGGGAAAACAGATGATATCGACCATCTAGGAAACAGACGTATTCGTTCGGTCGGTGAATTACTACAAAATCAATTTAGAATTGGCTTGTCACGGATGGAACGTGTTGTTCGTGAACGGATGTCTATCCAAGATGCCTCCACTGTGACACCGCAACAATTGATTAATATCCGTCCAGTAGTTGCTGCTATTAAAGAATTCTTTGGATCATCTCAATTGTCTCAATTCATGGATCAAACCAACCCGTTGGGTGAATTGACACATAAACGTCGGTTATCTGCCCTAGGACCTGGTGGATTGACACGTGATCGTGCCGGATATGAAGTACGTGACGTGCATTATTCCCACTATGGTCGGATGTGCCCAATTGAAACACCTGAAGGTCCAAACATTGGACTGATCAACAGTCTGTCGACTTACGCTAAGATCAATCAATACGGTTTTATTGAAACACCATACCGTCGTGTCGATTGGAAAACACATAAAGTAACAGATAAGATCGATTGCTTAACTGCAGATGAAGAGGACCGATTCGTCGTGGCCCAAGCAAACTCTAAATTGAACCCAGATGGGACATTTAGAGATAACATGGTTATGGCACGTCGTGTCTCTGAAAATATCGAAGTTCCAGTTGACCAAGTCGACTATATGGACGTTTCTCCAAAACAAGTAGTTGCAGTTGCGACAGCTTGTATTCCATTCTTAGAAAATGATGACTCAAACCGTGCTTTGATGGGTGCCAACATGCAACGTCAAGCTGTGCCGTTGATCAATCCTAAAGCACCTTTAATTGGTACTGGAATGGAATATGTTTCAGCTCATGACTCAGGGGCTGCCCTGTTATGTAAACATGATGGTGTCGTTGAATTTGTCGATGCTAACCAAGTCCGCGTGAGACGCGCTGATGGGACGCTTGATAAATACGATATTATCAAATACCACCGTTCTAATAGTGGTACTTGTTATAACCAACGTCCTAATGTCTCTGTTGGAGAAGAAGTTGAGGTTGGCGATACATTAGCTAACGGACCTTCTATGGAAAATGGGGAACTTGCTTTAGGACAAAACCCATTAGTAGCCTTCATGACTTGGGAAGGGTACAACTATGAAGATGCGGTCATCATGAGTGAACGTCTTGTAAAAGATGATGTTTATACCTCTATTCATATAGAAGAATTTGAATCAGAAGCTCGTGATACTAAATTAGGACCTGAAGAAATCACTCGCGAAATTCCTAACGTTGGTGAAGATGCGTTAAAACATCTTGATGAAATGGGAATCATCCGTATCGGTGCTGAAGTTCGTGATGGTGATATCTTAGTTGGTAAAGTAACGCCTAAAGGTGTTACAGAATTATCACCTGAAGAAAAACTACTACATGCAATCTTTGGGGAAAAAGCTCGTGAAGTTAGAGATACTTCTCTTAGAGTTCCTCATGGTGGCGGTGGTATCGTTCACGACGTCAAGATCTTTACCAGAGCTGCTGGTGATGAATTGTCTCCAGGTGTTAACAAACTCGTTCGTGTCTATATCGTTCAAAAACGTAAGATCAACGAGGGTGATAAGATGGCTGGACGTCACGGTAACAAGGGTGTCGTTTCACGCATCATGCCTGAAGAAGATATGCCTTACTTACCAGATGGCACACCGGTTGACATTATGTTGAACCCATTAGGTGTCCCTTCTCGGATGAACATCGGACAAGTATTAGAACTACACTTAGGAATGGCTGCTCGCCAACTCGGAATCTACGTTGCAACACCAGTATTTGATGGGGCACAAGATGAAGATGTTTGGGGAACTGTTAAAGAAGCCGGTTTAGCAAGTGATGCTAAAACTGTTCTTTATGACGGTAGAACTGGGGAACCATTTGATAATCGTATCTCTGTTGGGGTTATGTACATGATCAAATTGGCCCACATGGTTGATGATAAATTACATGCTCGTTCAACTGGACCTTACTCATTAGTAACGCAACAACCACTTGGTGGTAAAGCACAATTTGGTGGACAACGGTTTGGTGAAATGGAAGTATGGGCTCTTGAAGCATACGGAGCTGCATATACCTTACAAGAAATCTTGACATATAAATCGGATGATGTAGTTGGTCGTGTGAAAACATACGAATCAATCGTTAAAGGACAACCAATCTCAAAACCAGGTGTTCCTGAATCTTTCCGTGTTTTGGTGAAAGAATTACAAGCACTTGGATTAGATATGCAAGTGTTAGACGAAAAAGATGCAGAAATCGAATTGAATGATCAAGAAGACGATAATGTTTCCTTCCATAGTATTGATAATCAACGGGATCAACGGGGGTCAAGGCAAGAAGACCGTCAACTAGTTGACCAAAGTAAAAACGATCCTATCGAAGAAACAAACTCTGAGACCCAAACACCGGCTCAAAGTACACCAGTCAACCAAGTAAATGACGATGAATAAAGCGGGCATTGCTAATCGGAATGGGAGGTTAGCCCTTTGATAGATGTTAATAAATTTGAAAGTATGAAAATTAGTTTGGCCTCACCAGAAAAAATTCGTAGCTGGTCTCACGGGGAAGTCAAGAAACCTGAAACGATCAACTACCGGACATTGAAACCTGAAAATGATGGGTTATTTTGTCAACGGATTTTTGGACCAACAAAAGATTTAGAATGTGCCTGTGGGAAACTCAAACGGATGAGCAACAAAGGACAAGTTTGTCCTCGTTGTGGCGTTGAGGTAACACGTGCAAAAGTTCGCCGTGAACGGATGGGACATATTGAACTTGCCGCACCTGTTTCTCACGTATGGTACTTTAAAGGAATTCCTAGCCGGATGGGTCTTGTGTTAGACATGAGTCCCCGTGCGCTAGAAGAAATTATCTACTTTGCTTCTTACGTTGTGACCGATCCAGGTGACACAAATATGGAAGTCAAACAATTGCTGACTGAACGGGAATATCGTGATCGCAAACGCGAATACGGTAACCGTTTTAAAGCAGCAATGGGTGCTGAAGCTGTAAAGGAATTATTGGCTAAAGTAGACTTACAAAAAGAAGTCTTGACCCTAAAAGAAGAGTTGAAAACGGCTACTGGTCAAAAGAGAACAAGAGCAATCCGTCGTTTGGATATTCTCGATGCCTTCTTAGAATCTGGTAATGACCCTACATGGATGGTATTAGATGTCATCCCTGTCATCCCACCAGATTTAAGACCAATGGTTCAACTTGAAGGTGGCCGTTTTGCGACAAGTGACTTGAATGATCTCTATCGTCGGGTCATCAACCGTAATAACCGGTTGAAACGACTACTAGATTTGAGTGCTCCGAACATCATTGTTCAAAATGAAAAACGGATGCTTCAAGAAGCAGTTGACGCTTTGATCGATAATGGTCGTCGTGGACGTCCAGTTACCGGACCGGGTAATCGTCCATTGAAATCTTTGTCTCATATGTTGAAAGGGAAACAAGGTCGTTTCCGTCAAAACCTACTTGGGAAACGTGTCGACTATTCTGGTCGTTCCGTTATCGTTGTAGGACCTAGCCTTAAAATGTACCAATGTGGACTTCCAAAAGAAATGGCGATTGAATTATTCAAACCATTCGTCATCAAAGAATTGGTCGAACGCGAAATGGCTAGCAACATCAAGAATGCAAAACGTAAAATCGAACGGATGGATGACGATGTTTGGGGCGTCTTAGAAGATGTCATTAGAGAACACCCTGTCTTACTGAACAGGGCACCGACACTTCACCGTTTAGGGATCCAAGCTTTTGAACCTAAACTCGTTGAAGGGCGTGCAATCAGACTTCATCCACTTGTGTGTGAAGCTTATAACGCCGACTTTGATGGAGACCAAATGGCGGTCCATGTGCCACTAAGTCAAGAAGCACAAGCGGAAGCTCGTCTATTGATGTTAGCTGCACAAAACATTTTGAATCCAAAAGATGGTAAACCAGTGGTAACACCATCTCAAGATATGGTTCTTGGGAACTACTACTTGACGATGGAAGAAGAAGGACGTGTTGGTGAAGGTATGATCTTCTCTAGTCCAGACGAAGCCATGGTTGCTTATACAAACGGTGTAGTTCACCTACACACTCGTATTGCGATTCATCCGAATTCATTAGGGGACAAGCCATTTACGGATTGGCAAAAAGAACGGTTGATGTTAACGACTGTTGGTAAGTTGTTCTTCAATCAAATCATGCCAATTGAATTCCCTTATCTGAATGAACCAACGCAACAAAATCTTGAAGTTAAAACACCAGATGCTTACTTTATCGAAAAGGGAGCAGATGTTGTCGCGGAGATTAAGAAACGTGATTTAGTAGCACCATTCAAGAAGAAAAATCTCGGGAATATCATTGCGGAAGTCTTCAAACGGTTCCAAATTACTGAAACGAGTAAGATGTTAGACCGTATGAAAAACTTAGGTTATTCTTACTCTACTCGTGCAGGAATCACAGTTGGTATCGCCGATATCACTGTTGTGAAATCTAAGAAAGATATCTTAGATAAAGCGCATGGTAAAGTAGATCAAATCACTAAGTTATATCGTCGTGGGTTGATTACTGACGATGAACGGTATGAGCGTGTCATTGCAGCGTGGAACGTTGCTAAAGATGAATTACAACAAGAATTGATGGGGAGTTTGGATAGTCGTAACCCTATCTTTATGATGAGTGATTCAGGAGCCCGTGGTAATATCTCTAACTTTACTCAGTTAGCTGGTATGCGTGGGTTGATGGCATCTCCAAGTGGTAAAATTATGGAATTACCAGTTACTTCTAACTTCCGTGAAGGGTTGACAGTTCTAGAAATGTTCTTCTCGACGCATGGTGCCCGTAAAGGAATGACTGATACGGCCCTTAAGACGGCCGATTCAGGTTACTTGACTCGTCGTTTAGTAGATGTGGCTCAAGATGTTATCATCCGTGAAGTGGACTGTGGTTCCGACCGCGGATTGATCGTTAAAGCAATCCGTGAGGGCAATGAAATGATTGAAACACTTGAGGAGCGCTTGATTGGCCGCTATGCAGCCAAATCAGTTAAGCATCCTGAAACAGGTGAAGTGATCGTTAAACGGAACGAAGTTATTACTGAAGATGATGCTAAACGAATTGTTGATGCTGGAATCGAGAGTGTTGAGATTCGCTCAGCCTTTACTTGTAACACAAAACATGGGGTATGTAAGCATTGCTATGGCCGTAACCTAGCAACTGGTTCAGAAGTCGAAGTTGGTGAAGCAGTCGGAACAATCGCTGCACAATCTATCGGTGAACCAGGGACTCAGTTGACCATGAGAACCTTCCATACCGGTGGTGTTGCCGGAGATGATATCACTCAAGGGTTACCACGTATTCAAGAAATTTTTGAAGCGCGCCATCCGAAAGGTCAAGCGATTATCACTGAAGTTACTGGTGAAGTCGTATCGATCGAAGAAGATGCTGGAAGCCGGATGAAGAAAGTCACCATCAAAGGGTTAACGGATACTCGGACTTACGAAGTACCTTACACAGCTCGTCTAAAAGTTGAAGAAGGAGATGTGTTACATCGTGGTGCACCTCTAACACAGGGGTCTATCGATCCTAAGGAATTGTTGCGTGTTCGTGATGTGATTAGCGTCGAAAACTATTTACTTGCTGAAGTACAAAAAGTATACCGAATGCAAGGGGTAGAAATTGGTGATAAGCATATCGAAGTAATGGTTCGTCAAATGTTACGTAAAGTACGTGTGATGGATCCAGGTTCGACTGATATCCTACCAGGGACATTGATCGATATTTCTGACTTCATGGCTCAAAATGAAGAAACGATTCGTAACGGTGAAGTTCCAGCAACTTCTCGTCCAGTATTGCTTGGAATTACGAAAGCTTCTCTTGAAACAAACAGCTTCTTATCTGCAGCTTCATTCCAAGAAACCACGCGTGTCCTAACAGATGCTGCTATTCGTGGGAAACGTGATGAATTACTTGGTCTAAAAGAAAATGTTATTATCGGTAAAATCATCCCAGCTGGTACTGGTATGACACGTTACCGTAACATGAAACCAAGTACAGAAGAAGTAGGGACAGAGAATGTCTATAGTATCAACCAACCAGAACGGACAGAACAACCTACAGAACAATAAAGCAATCAGATACAACTAAAAAACTAATGACATTGCTATAGCATCATGTCGTTGAGTTAGTTAGTGTATGTTGAAAAGCTAAAATGAGCACCCAGATAAGCGTTTTAAACGTTTGTCTGGGTGCTTTTTGCTTCGATAAAGCTACCCTTTTCAATGGGTCAAGTCTTGTAAATAGGATAGCAATTTTTCAAGGAAACAGAACAACTATTCAGTAGAAGAGTTGTTAAATGATCCACTGCATGAGTAGCAGGGCATAAGCCATAAAGGGAATGAAAGGCAATTGATAGATTGTCGTGTGATGTTTGGCGTAATAAAAAAGTTGAAAAAGTAAGGCAAGACTTGATGACAGTAAAAAGAATAAGAGCAAGTGGTCAAAAGACGACACGAGGCTCATGATGCTGAACAGTTTTATGTCTGCTCCTCCAAGGCCCCAATCAAGGAAAAAAGAAAAGATAAAGAGAAAAACAAGGACAAGAACAGCGGTGATCAGATGCGATAGTCTCGGATCCTCTATGGCAAGTAAGATAGGAATCAATAGGAGCAACCAAATTGTGTCTGGTATGAGCTGAGATTCTAAATCGTAGCCGATAGCCAATGTTAAAACAATGCCAATCAGTCCCCATAAGAAACAGTCGTTTAAAGGCATGCTAGCCATGACGTAACGATAGAGAAAAAGAACTGTCCATAGTGACAGAAACACCTCAGAAATAAAAGAGCTTGGAGAGATCGTGTGGTGGCAAGAGCGGCAACGGCCCAATAAAAAAAGATAAGAGAATAAAGGGAAAAGATCATACCAATGAATAGTACGATGGCAATGATCACACCGAGAGCGACCACATAGTTGTCTGTGATTTTGCGTACGGACAATCATAGCGGTTAAGAAGCTTGCTAAAGAACCACCGCATAAGATACTAAAGAGCAATAGTAGAAGTAACGAAGAATTAAACATTAAAAAAACCCTCCTCCTAATTAAAGGACGAGACAAACTGGCGAAACCATTTTTTAGTGCTGATGGGTTTTAAGATAGAAATGGTAGTTGTTAAAGATAAAGGCGAATAAGACTGTAAAATCGTTAATGTCTAAGAGTTATTTTTCAAAGGATTTTAAACTAGTGTACGGTCTTCAGCAGAAAACGTTTGCAAAACAAAATCTTTCCCTTTAATATAGAGTTAGCCCATCATAAAGGTGTCTTAATAGAGGCTTTTTGGAAGGGTTGGTTTAAAGCGACTAAGGCGAGTAAAATGTTGGACGAAAAAGTTTGAAAATTTTTAGTCCTTTCGCTTGACATCTTAAGCCTTCGGATGCTAATATATAGAAGTTGTCACGACAGATGAAAAGCTGTTTTGATGGCGGAATTGATCTTTGAAAATTGAACAAAAAGACGAACCAAATGTGTAGGGTCATTAAGATTTAACCTCGGCTAGGTCTTAATGAAAACTAACAATTCTGTTATCGGAATTAAAAATAAGGATAACAAACACAAGCCAGAAATGGTTTGAAATGAGCAATCAAACAATCTTTCATGAGAGTTTGATCCTGGCTCAGGACGAACGCTGGCGGCGTGCCTAATACATGCAAGTCGTACGCAATTGATCCACCGAGTGCTTGCACTCACCGGATCGTTGAGTGGCGCACGGGTGAGTAACACGTGGGTAACCTGCCCACCAGAGGGGGATAACAGTCGGAAACGATTGCTAATA
>NZ_ATXL01000038.1 GCF_000421665.1 Bavariicoccus seileri WCC 4188
TGGGAAGCAGATACAGTTGCAGGTCAAACTGGTAAAGCGTGCTTAGTAACGCTAGTTGATAGAAAATCTAGGTTATTACTAATCGGTAAATCTGAGAATAAAGCTTCTAAGCCGGTAGTTGACCAAATGATTAAATTACTACAAGGTATTGATTCTAATTTTTGTAAAACCATTACACCTGACCGTGGTAAAGAATTCAGTCAACACGCCCGATTGACTGAGGAATTAAATAATACGCAAATTTATTTTCCAGATCCTCATGCCCCTTGGCAAAGAGGATCTAATGAGAATACAAATGGACTCCTTAGAGAGTACTCACCGAAAAGTGTTGATTTGACAGATGCAACTGATGAAGAGATACAAGGTTGGGCAACGAAATTAAATACACGTCCCAAAAAATGTTTGAATTGGAAAACACCTTATGAAATCTTTTATAAAACTGTGTTGCACTTAATTTGACAATTTAAGGTATAAAAGTCTGTCGGCAATCCTTTGGGTAAACTTCCCGAGAGTGATAAAACAGAGGATTGTTGGATCACGGGTAATAAGTGATCTAAAAAGGATTGACCTTCACTTAATGATACCCTCATGAAGGATTGCAATGCAGTTTCTTGTTTCGCCTTTTATCCATGAAAAATCATTTTTAATGCCTTGATTGTCTAGCCCAGATCTAATAGTTTGACCTAAAAATCCACCTAAAAGACCTGTCGCCATGACATCTTCACCAAACTCTTTCAGAACTCTAGCGACATTCAAGCCTTTACCACCAGGTGTCTTTGTCGTATTCTTGACACGATTGACAGTATTAAGTTCTAGTCGATTGAGGGGATAAGAAATATCGATTGAAGGGTTCATTGTGATTGACGTTATCATCTTTTAGGCTCAAATCCTCTCTAGTCGTGGTATTCTCCGCGATCCCATTTTTCTAAAAATTCATCGAAAAAATGACTATCGGCTTGTTCAGGTTTATTCTTTTCAACATGATTTATTTTTGCGATTAATTTTTTGTTTTCCTCGGTTGGTTTATACTCCGCTTTGATAAAGGCTTCTACGATGTCACAAATCAGGAATTCACCCGTGATTTTGCCACCAAATCCAACAACATTGGCATTTAATTCTTCTTTTGAGAAAATCGCACTTGTCATATCTCTAACCAATGCCCCTCTAATACCTGGAACTTTATTAACGGCATTATTGATTCCAACACCTGTACCACAAATACAAACACCTAGGTCAGCTTTTCCACTTGCAACAGCTTCTCCTACCTTTTTCCCGAAAATTGGATAGTGAGTTCTTGTGAAATCATATGTCCCATAATCTTGAACCTCATATCCTTTTGCTTTCAAAAAATCTGAAACAGCCATTTTCACATCTGTTACGATGTGGTCACATCCAATTGCTATTTTCATTATTATCATTCCTTTCTATAGTCTTCTAGAATCCTTATGGGGCAAGCAAACTATTAGTGATTGTCCCAAGCTTCCCATAAATCCTTAACGCTATTATTTACTTTCGTTCTGGCATTACTCAAAGTAGGATTAACACATCTTGTTTAACATATCGACACGGATTTGATGACGACCACCATCATAATGTGCTGATAGAAACTCTTTAACGATATTTTTGGCAAGTCCCTTACCAACAATTTCATTTCCTAAGGTAATCATCCTTGCATTATTGTGCTCTCTCGTCATATAAGCTGAACGTTCTTCAGAAACTTCGGCCACAATCATTCCTTTAATTTTAGTAGCAGTCATAAAGCTACCTGCACCATAGGCATCAAATGCAATACCTAAACTATCATCATCCTTTAGTAGTTCCTGAGCGACAGCTAGTGACGATTCTACAAAATCAGTCGCTGGTTCTGGTGTTTTATCTACAACTTCAAACCCTTCTGCTAGTAAGTAGTCTTTGATGAATTCTTTTAGTTCTAATCCACCATTATCAGTACCAATCACAACTCTTTTTTCCACAGTAATTCCTCCTCGTAATATTTTTCCATGGCGATCCAGTCGCGAGTATAGAATCTCTTGGATAGGGTCACCGCTTACACAAACATATTAAAACATTTTTAAACACTTATCAACATTTAAATGATTTAATTAGTTCGTTTATGTTTATTAATGGTCGATTCCATAAATGGAAGCAATTATAATGTGCACAAAAATGTGATTCGAACAAATATAATCATCTTGATAAAAATAGATGGTTAACTCATCGCTTTGAATTAGCAGGCGGAATATTACTTGCTGTCGGTTTTGCGATGCTATTGAAAGTAATGCTTCAGGCACAATTCTTTCCTTACTTTCTACTCGGTTTTGTTATTGCTAGTTTGACTCCTTTTTCAAATTCGTACCTGTGGCTTTAGTTGGTGGGGTATTAGCCATGATCGAATACTACAGAAAACGCGAAACTAACTCTTTGACAGCTAAAATCAAAAAACTCGAAACTCCAGGTGGTGACGGAGATGGTATCTAAAGGGAATAGGAACCCTGTCAAAAAAATAGTCTATTTAGCTCAAGAGAAATCTCCAGGTTAGAGATTCGTTCGAATCTCGTCCAAGCTTCGTTCAGTTATGAATGTATACTCTAATTCATAACTCTCTGAAAAAAATTTTTTTCTTAAACAAGCAAAAAGCCAATGCCTCGTGAAAACTCACGATACATTGGCTTTTTGTTATTGATTCACATTTAGTTTTTCTTGACTATGGTATCAACTGTTATAGAAATAGCTTGTTAGATTCCAGCTTCCGATTTTCTAATCACAGGAATGGTTTTTTCGATTTTTAAATACTTTCTATAGCTATCTTCGTTCATCACTGCGGCAGTAATGTCCTACAAATGATAGTATGAATAGAAATCTTCCTTATCGATTTTAGAAGTATCAATCAGCAAATACCTTTCAAAAGAATTGTCCAATGCTATAGCTTGGGTCTGCCCTTCTTCGATGGTTGCAGTCATAATAGCTGAATCTTTGACAGCATTACAACTAAAGAAAGCCTTATGAAAGTGCATATTTTCTAAAGACATATTTGTGATTTCACCAAAGAAAGACTTGGTCAATGGTCTGATTTCGCCACCCAAAAGATAGACCTTTAACTTATCTTTTTGAGATACAATATCAAAAACGGGTAGACAATTAGTAACCACACGTAATAGCTTATTAGGAATTATTTTAGCCAAAAGGTCTATTGTCGTCCCAGGGCCAAGATAAATTGTTTCATTTTCTTCAATCAACTGTACTGCTACTTCTGCAATCTCTTCCTTCTCGTCATATTGATAACTTGTTTGTCAGAATGTGATAGCTCTGCTTGCTTGTAGATATTTAAACTTTTTGCACCACCATGTATTCTTTTAACACGACCAGTTTTCTCCAATTCTGTCAAATCACGACGTACAGTCATGTCGGAAACATTTAGTATGGAGACAATCTCATTGACTTTAACAAGTCCCTGTTGGTCTATCAGATCTTGTATAGCAGTTAGTCTTTCTTCTTTAAGCATGGTTGCCTCCTATTCCGATTCATTAGTCGTGTTAAATTTAAAAATAGTCTGGGTGACCACTTTTTTATTTGGAAAGATAATTGGTTTTGCAAAATTGGTCTGGTTAATAGCATCTGGAGCATACTGTGTCTCTAAACAAAAGCCGTCACGAGCTTGATATTCAGCACCATCTTTGCCTAATTCATCTGACACAAAATTAGCTGTATAAAGCTGCACTCCTGGTCGATCACTTATAACCGTCATTTTAATACCGCTTAAATCGCCTTTTGCATGTGCAATAGTTTTAAGGCCCAAATGACTATCTGGCCCCTCTTTTGTAACAAAATGATGATCGTACCCCTTTGTCAAAACAAACTGGTCAAATGGATCATTCAATCTTTTCCCAATCTTCGTCTCTGTTCTAAAGTCCATTGGCGTATCAGTCACTAGCTGAAAGTCTCCAGTTGGAATCATGTTCGGCCCTACTGGCACAAAATAATCTGCCTCAATTGTCAAATCGTGATTTAAGATACTTCCGCTCTTGTGCCCATTCAAATTAAAATAAGTATGATTTGTTGGATTGAAAAGCGTCTTTTTATCACTATTACCCTCGTAAGTCACTACTAATTCATTATGATCAGTCAACTCAAATGTCACTGTTAGTTGTAAATTACCATCAAATCCTTGATCCTTATCCGGACTAGTCAGTGATAAACTAATGACGCTGTCTCGATAGTCAGTCACTTTCCATAATCGTGTATGATAACCATTAAAACCACTATGAAGACAATTACCATCATTATTCTGATCTAGCGTATATTTTTTTCCATCCAAGTTAAACTTACCATCTTTAATACGGTTGGCTACCCTGCCTACTGTTGCACCAAAATAAGTATCATAATTTGTTGTATATTTTTCTAGAGATTCATAACCCAAAACAACATCAACTGACATATCAGATTTATCACGAACGATTAACTTACGAATAATCGCTCCAAAATCACTAACCACCAGTTGCGTCCCCTGCTTATTGATCAACGTATATAAATGCGTTCTCTTTCCGCTTCGAGATGTTCCAAAAAACTCCTTCAACATATTCAACTCTCCCATTAACATTTCAATATAGTCATTCAAAACATTTATTTGCTCTTCATCAGTCAGTTAGCTTTCTTACTTGATTGTTTATTCTCTTGTAAGTGTGTTTTTTATTAGTAGTTGGTCTCTTGCAAATTTGTTCTCTTCTAACTTTGTTATCTACCTATTTTATTTTGTTTATTTGGTTTTCTATTTGTTTGTTTATTACATCCAACTAAAAAATACAGTTTATAAATCGTTAGAACTTAAATAAAACCACTATGACTGTTGTTATAATACCTTTTTATCGAACAATATTAAACATTTATAAACAGATATCTAAGAGAGGCGTTATCTATCAAACCATTAAAAAAATAGCCTTACAATCAACTTCTCACGGCGCTATTTGTACGTCTACTTCTGGGAAGATAATGATGCCGGTTGCTTCTTGGGAGAACGTCGCATAATAAAACTTGAATTTATCCATCAAAATAGCCAAGATATCTTCAACCACCGATTCTGGCCCCCTGTTCAAATCCTCATAATCACCTTCAAACAAGCGAAACAAACCAGAAATTTCCGTTGACAACTCGAACCCATCACCAGTTGCGTCTACCACTAAATGTCCTTCTACAAAACTATTGATTGTCATTTCAGTAATAGGGATCGGGGCTGCACTATCAAATGCTGGCCTCTTTAATTCTAGCGTCGCAGTTGCACTTTGATGTTCTAAAGACTCATCTTGTTCATAGTTTAACTCTACAACTGTTACAGCCATTGCTTCAATCTCCATAAGATCCCTACTTTCTTTCCTGTCTGATTTAAACTCATATACCATTAATCACTGCTTTTTACTGCTTTCTAATGTTTGTTACAGCTAATTACAGCTAATACAGCCTAATACAAGGTGTCAAAGGCTTACAACACATAAGATAACTATACCCTAATATGTCCTAAAAATTAAGTCAAGTAGACTCCTCCAGTTGAAAAAGAACGATTAGAGATTACTCTACTCGTTCTTTTGACATCGCTCTATTACCTTTTTTTACATCAATTTAATCCAAGCTGAATTCTCCTTGAACCGTCACAAATTTCCAGTCACTCGTTTTAGCTTTATAAATACGATTAGATAAGGCACGACCATTGACATAAACCACCACGATATCTTGTTCTTTGACGATTTCTAAGTCGAATTTGCCATCCGATACCACAATCGGCATTTCAGTTTTAGGTGCTCCACGCTCAAGTGTCTCAATAGTTGTATTCTGATAGGAAATCGTTTGCTCTGCTAAATTAATGAGAACTTGATTGTCTTTTGAGAATGATAGCGCAAGTACACCATCATCCGATCCTTTGATTTTCCCACTGTAGATCACTGCTTTATCAGTCGTTGGAATTGTTTCTCCTGTTAACTGCTCAGCTGTGATTACTTTCGTTTCAATTTGTTTTCTAGCGGTTTCAGGTAATGAGCCCACTAAACCATTCTCAGATGTTCTCAATTGATGCACTGCCAAATTGCCTGCCCAATTATAGTTGAAACGGTCATCGTGTTCATCTTTTGTTGGAATCCATCCCACTAGATAAAGATTCTCGCCATCTGTTTCAAGTCTTCCAGCATAAAACCCTGCCCCATCAACATGGTCTAATCCCCTCTCTGGTTTCTCAAATGGTCCTTCAAGTGAGTCAGCTACGCGATAATGAACGACTCGTTGATCCCACTGGTCTGAAAAGGCTAGATACCACTTTCCCTCATAAATTACCACAGACGGGCACTCAAGATTGGAGTCGTTTCCAATATCGTTTTTAAAAAAGACACCATCATCTGTCCATGTTTCTAAATCATCCGAAACATACTTGGCGATCACACCAGTTCCATCTTGACGCGTAGTGATCAACATCCAATAGTTGTTGCTCTCCTCAACGTAGAAGACATAAGGATCGCGAAAATCGTTGGCCTCATAGGCTGAACTCGCGAAAAAAGTATGATCAGGGAGCTTATCCCATTTTTCCCCATCTTTGCTGGTCGCATGCATGATGGCTTCTTTTGGGTCTAAATCCCCATTATGAGCCGTGTAGAAAGCATGATACAAACCATCCTCATCTTTGATTACCGAACCTGTCCCCAATGCTCGTTCTTGATCATCTGCTTCATTAACATAAGGAATTACCTCACCAGCATTTTGATAATGGTAAAAATCTCTCGTCTTGAATAAACTGAATGGATGAAACCCAATCTCCCCATCGCGATGATCTTCGAGATAATAAATCAAAAAATCCGTACCGTCATAATAAGGCATTGGGTCACCAACAAACGTTCCTGGCGCTGTTGGATACAATGCTTCAATCGTTTCATCTTGCTGATCCATGTAGTATTTTCCACCTAATCCAGCTACTACGACGACCACAACAGCCGCCACAGCACCCCATAATTTTTTAGTCATCAAATTGTCCCTCATTTCATTTGTGTTTTAAACATTAGAAATTCAGTGTTTTCTCTCCATCTTTTTTTCTTTTGAACCACGCTATACTATCTATTAGAAAACTCCTAAAATAAAAGAGGTGAAACAGACGTCTCACCTCTAAACTGTTAGCTTTACAATTTAGTAACTTTGGTCACTCATATCTCTCTAGGTAACTCATTACTGAGAAACAACCCCTAATTATCGTTACTATAATCCGTTTTCTTTGTCGACCAACCTTCTCCAAAGGTTACGGGCAAGACGGTTCTATTTGGAACTTCTTCGTCATTGATGACCCCAATCAATAGCTCAACGGCTGTTTTTGCCATCAACTCAATCGGTTGAGCGATGGTTGATACTAAGTAAGGTTGCCCATCTCTATTGCGTTGCCCGTCATAACCAATGACTTGAATATCATCTGGCACTTTTTTACCAATCAACTCGATGGTCTCGCACACATCAATTGCCATTGAATCATTGATGGCGAAAATACCATCGATTCCAGGATTAGCTTCTATGAATTTTTTGATTGACTCTCGGGTATGTGTCAACGGCTCTAACATATTCAACGAGTGGCATGTGACTTTTCTCGTCGCACACTCCGCCATAAAACTTTTCCGACGGTTCTTCGTTTCGTTTGGCGTTAACTGATAACCACCAATATAAGCTAACTCTTTACACCCACGCTTAATCAATTCCGTTGCTGCTAACTGTCCACCTTGTTGGCTATCAGAAGTCACATAGAAGACATCCTCAGTAAAATACCGATCGATACTCACAAATGGTAGGTTGCTTGAAATGTACTCATCGATATCCGAATAAGTAATCCCGATGATGCCGTCTACTTTATTTTGCTTGACCATCTGTATGTACTCTTGTTCTTTCTGTGCATGGCCATTCGAATTACACAAAAATAACTTATAATCTCGTTCTTCAAGATAGTGTTCCACATAAAAGGCGAACTCAGCAAAAAATGGATGCCAGATACTCGGCAAGATCAAGGCAATCGAGTAAGTTCGATTCGTTTTTAATCCTCGAGCATAGTAATTAGGTTGGTAGTTGAGAACTTTCATTGCCTCTTCGACTTTAACACGGGTCTTGCTTTTCACAGAGCCATTGTTCAAAACCCGAGACACGGTCCCCACCCCAACACCGGCTAATTTAGCAACTTCCTTCATCGTGACACCCATTAATTGCTGCACCTCCTTTTTCTTATAATGTTTCTAACTGATAGAGAACATTAATTGACTTTACTTTCAAGTACTTTTTTATTTTCTAAGTAATCATTAGCTAAAGCGAAACACCCTAACACGCCTTGGTTATCATTCAACGATGCTAATTTGATGTAATCCGTCAAGGCTGGTAATTCTTTATAGCCGTTCATATATTGCGTCACTAGCGTTCTAACCTTGTTCAATACATGGGTTTGTTTCATCACGCCGCCACCAAAGATAATCACTTCAGGATCTAGCATTAAGGCAGTGTTATAGATGGCTTGTGCAAGGTAATCACTCACAAAATCCCAGGTTGGATCATCTACCGACAATTGATCTCCTTTTTTACCCGTTCTTTTCTCGATTGCTGGGCCACTTGCCATGCCTTCTAAACAGTTGCCATGGAATGGGCAAGCTCCTTGGAAATCATCATCTGGATGTGGCACGACTTTCATATGGCCCATTTCTGGATGCGATAAGCCACTGATAAACTGGCCTTGGTTGATAGCTCCAGCCCCAATACCAGTTCCAACTGTGTAGTAAACGGCACTTTTCTTCCCTTTCGCAACCCCAAAACGATATTCGCCATAGCAAGCAGCATTTACATCAGTTGTTGGAATTACAGGTACTTTTAGTGCTTTTTCAAGATAGCCGACAACATCAAACATTTGCCAAGCTAATTTTGGCGTATTGGTAATCCAACCATACGTTTCTGAGTCCTTGTTCAAATCAATCGGACCAAATGAGCCAAGTCCTAGTGCATCGATTGGATGTTCCTTGAAAAATGCAACAACTTCTTCTAATGTTTCCTCTGGTTTCCGCGTCGGGATGGATAGTTTTTCAAGTAAATTGAATTGGTCGTCACCTACTGCCAACACAAACTTAGTGCCACCAGCTTCTATTGCTCCATAATGTGTCATATTACCTTATGCCTCCTATTTGTAATGTCTCGATCACAGCCGTCCCTTCCACCGAAATAATGAAATCTGTCAATTGATCAATCGCATAGAAGGTATTGGTCATAACAGCTTGGTGACCTATGAACGTTTCAATTGAACTCGTGTCTTTGAAGAGTTCAATCGTCAATTGGTCATCCGTCGGCGCCACAGCTACTTGACGGCTGACATAACAGCCAGGTTCATTTCCCTCTAATGGGTGCCCCACCTGTTCACGGGTGAATTGAAACCGCTGTAAAGAATGATCATAAGTTAATAATAATGGTTGTGAAGTCTTTGGTGCAAGAGCAATTGATAAGTTTTTAACATCTTTAACTGTAATTACCAGTTTTACATACGATTGATCCTTGATGACATCTTCTAAATGCAGTGATTCGTCTGTTGTGACTGTTACTTTCTCTAAGTAGTGATCGGATGTGACATGCTCATAAACCTCATGCACTGGCTCTTGGATTAAACGATTATCAGACACATGCAATTCGCGGGGTAATGTCATCGATCCTGCCCAATGATGACCTAAGTCATGTGTTGGTAAGGTCCGGTCCCACATCTGCATCCAAGCAATCATCAACCGTCTTCCAGCCGCATCCTCACAGGTTTGCGGGGCATAAAAATCCATTCCACTATCGATTTCTTGATAGCTTGTCACCTTAAAGACACCTTTGTCCCAATCGACCTTTCCGATAAAAGCAACAGTCGAACTGATATTGGTGTAAGCAATGTCTTGTGTCTGCCATTGGATTGGTGACATGATTAAGACATCATGACCATCAAGGTGGAACAAGTCCGGGCATTCCCACATGATTCCCTGTTCCTTCGTTCCCTCTAATAGAATCGATTTAAAGGTCCATGTCACTAAATTCTCTGACTCAAATAATAAGATTCTACCCCGATCTTCCGTTGATTTTGTCGCAATGACGCTATAATAACGTCCCCCATGTGACATCACTTTTGGATCACGAAAATCATGCTTTGAGCCGTTATCGCCAAGTTCTTTTTCCGTGATTACCGGGTTTTGTGCTAGCTTCTCAAAGTGGACACCATCAGTTGAAACAGCGATACACTGCGTTTGATAGGTCTTACCTTCTTCTTCAACATGCCCTGTGTACATCAGGTATAAGGCATCATCTTTGACAATCGCACTACCCGAAAAACACCCTGAACGATCATAAGGTTGGTCTGGTGCTAAAGCAACTGGAAGATCCTCCCAATGAACTAAATCAGTAGATTTGACATGTCCCCAGTGCATTGGACCCCAAGCACTGTCATACGGATAAAATTGATAAAAGAGATGATACTCGCCTTTATAGTACACAAAGCCATTGGGATCATTGATCCACCCTACCGGTGCCATCACATGATACTGATTTCGGTATTGTTGTATCACTTTTTCTTTATGTTCTTCGATATACCGATTAGCCTTTTCAACTAAATTGACCGGTGTTGTGGAAACAGTCATTCCTTATTCAGCCCCTTGTCCTTCTTGATAACGATCATATGCGCCTTGCTTAATTTCTAACCAATCGTCGATACCGACCCGTTTCAATTCTGCTAGATAGTCGTCCCATTCTGTATCGATATTGCCATTTGTAATCCATTCCGCACGTTTACGGTAAATATAGTCCCACATATCCGTTTCAATCTTTGCCAGACTATCTGCTTCATCCTTATCGAAGAAAACTTTTGGATAATTATATTCATTGTTGATATACGGTAAGTAATGTTCGTGCATTAAATCTAAGCGCCATTGCGCATCGTCAGGCATGGTCGTTACAGTTCCAAAGTAGCTATCTAAAACGGCTAATGGTCCAGCTGCTTCTGTTTTTTGTCTCAACTCTCCTGGTGCAGCACCATCTAATGGTAAGTGATGTAACATCCCATCTTTTAGTTCGAAGATGTTAGCTTGAGTGTCATCCCCATACGTTCCCCAGTTGTTTTGGACAGATTGTAGAGGTTCATACATTTTGTCGACCCATTTTGCTGTCAACTCTAAGTTTTCGTTCACACTAGTGATCACAAAACGATCACGTGAGAAGCCCATACCATTTGTTCTGGTCACATGTTTTTCCCCACTTGGCCCTGCTAGGACTGGTAACACATCGTAGTTATCATTTGATTGGTCCATTTGCCGATAAAAACAAGAACAACATTCCTACGATAACAACGACGGAAATAAAGTTAGGAGCATATAAGATCAATTGTAGTTTCTGCCTTATTTTCTTATTAATAATTTGATTCAACGATAACGCTAAGATAATGGGTGGAAAGAACCCCAACAATAAGCCATACACACTGATTTTCAGGGTGTTTTCTAACAGCACCATGAAGTTTGGTGATGAAATAAACTCTCTGAAGTGATCTAGTCCTACCCAAGGACTCTTCAAGATTCCAAGCATAGGATTGTAATCTTTAAATGCAATTACCGCCCCATACATCGGAAAATACCGAAAGACTAATGTTAGGATCACCCCAGGTAACAATAGAACGTACAACCACTTATCGCGCCGCAAGCGAAACTTTAAATGGTCTCTTTTCTTCTGATTTAGTTCAGCTTTCGTCGGTTCAGCAACTGCTAAATCACTTGATACTTTTGCCATAACGTCCCCTCTACTTTCTATTTTTGAAACGTTTCCATTTTACTGTAAAAAACTGAATTAATCTCTATAAAATAGAGCATTCTACTTTTTAGAAACGTTTCCATTTTGTCCCAAAAAAAGATGGCTTTCAGCAGAACACCATTTGGTATTTTTGAAAGCGTTATCTTTACACTGAGAATATTATCATAATAAAATAACCGTGTAAAGTCATTTTTTAAAAAACTTTACACGGCATACATCAATTGACTCCTGATAATATCATTATCAACTCTAAACACCTATCAACTTTATAGACTTTTTAATTCTATACACTAGTATACCTTCTGTACGATGAAGTATTATTCATCTTTTTGTGATAGACGATGATTTTTTGAGAAAATCAAATTACCGATCAGACATCTTGTCCAACAACTCATGATATTGAGTCATAGATTCCTTAATCAAATATTCAATAGTTACTGGTGTCACATTTTTCTGACTGGAAACAGTATTGTTATTATCAACATTTGAAGTCAAGTTGGCGATATCATTGGTTTCCGTTTTTCTCATATGGCATAACAAGTCTTTCTTTCTCTTATCATTAGTCATTTTACTATTCATTGATATCACTTCTCTTTCATTGATTATTTGTGGCTACATCATCTCATAAAAGCTTAAATGAATCAAACTAAATTATATAATATATAGTGAGTTGATGAGTTATATGCATTAGTAAAATATATCTCCACAAGAAAGGAAGACACTTTTTAAAACAGTGCTATTTCCTTAGAATTATCTTAGTCCATCCCATTCTGCATGGAATTCTTCTAAAAAGTCTAACAGGTACTGATGTCTTCCTTCTGCCAGTTTTTTCCCAGTCTTTGTGTTCATCAAGTCTTTCAAATGAATTATTTTTTCATACAAATGATTGATTGTTGTGACTGACCCATGTTTGTACTCTTCCAATGTCATCGTATCACGAGGTGGCTTTGATGGGTCGTATAAAATATGTCCTTTGTGGCCACCATAGATCATGGTCCGAACGACTCCCATCGCACCATTTGCATCTAATCGATCAGCATCTTGAACAATCTGTCCTTCAATGGATAGAGAATGATCTTTATGATCAAGACTTTTCCGATAAGACATATTGGTGATAATGGCCATGATAGCACTGACTTGTTTTTCTGACAGTCCAACACGACTAAGTTCTTCTTCTAAAGCTTTCTCCGCCATCTTAGGATCATCGACAAGTTTATCATCGATGACATCATGTACTAGTGCTGCGAGGAGGACAATAAATCGATCACCATTTTCTTGCGACACGATTTGATTTGCCAAGCAAACCACGCGGTAGATATGCCACCAATCATGACCACTTGGATCATTATTCAGCCGATCATAAACATAATTAGTCAGGACCTTAAGTTGTTCATTTTCAGTGTCAGTCAATTGATCTGTTATTTTTTGTGGTAACTTATCCGTTTTATGGTGCTTTCCACTAGCATTCACAGTTGTCATATCAACCAGTCGCTCCTTTTCAGTAAGTTGTCTCACTCACTGTTCTTATTTTAGACGTCCGGCTAATTTTAACACATGACCAATCGTTTTTCCTGCCTCTATCGCTAACGACTCACAGTCTCTCATTGCTTCTTCTAAAGTCATGGGGTGACGGCACAGGCTGATAGCCAGATCAAAGCGTGTCTTTTCATTACTGCTTTCACTATTCCAATTCTCTTCTAACTCAAACTCATCAGAAAGGGTCCCAGCAACGGCGATAACAGGGACACCATATTTTTGGGCACTCTGAGCGACAATTGCCGGTAGTTTTCCATAATGGGTTTGTTGATCAATCTTCCCTTCACCTGTAATCACTAGATCAGCACCTGAGATAGCAGGTTTTAGTCCGATTTGGTTGAGGATAAAGGTCGCGCCGGCTGTCACTTTAGCTCCATAAAAATAACGTAAACTCAACCCTATCCCACCAGCTGCCCCGGAACCAATTTCTTGACCGTAATCTGTGTGGAAGGTTTGTTTTAAGATGGTATTGTAGTGCTTTAACCAGTCATCAACTTGATCTAGATCCTCGACTCCTTTTTGTGGTCCGAAAGTATAGGTTGCACCACTTTCTCCGGTTAGAGGATTGGTCACATCTGTCAACAATGTAATCGTGATGTCTTTCAATTTCTGGTTGAGATTGGTCTGATCAACTGATTGGATCAGGGGGATCTCATTTAAATCAAGCGGTTTGCTGATCTTTACGCCACTTTCAGTCAAAAAGTCTACCCCAAGCGCCTGCATCATACCGATTCCGGCATCGTTGACGGCACTCCCACCCAAACCAATCCAAATATCGCTTAGGGTGGTATTCTCTTCTACAATAGCTTTTAAAACTTCTCCGAGTCCATAAGAAGAGACGGCTGTGTAACTCTCCTCTTCCTCAATCAACTGGATACCAGAACTTTGAGCAACTTCAACTACAGCCGTCTGTTCA
Organism: Bavariicoccus seileri WCC 4188; assembly: GCF_000421665.1. Classification (GTDB taxonomy): domain Bacteria; phylum Bacillota; class Bacilli; order Lactobacillales; family Aerococcaceae; genus Bavariicoccus; species Bavariicoccus seileri. The sequence goes on from NZ_ATXL01000038.1 coordinate 14,255, forward strand.
TTGATCAGACCATATTGTGCCAAGATAGTGCCTTTTTGATAGAGGTCAAACACCTGAACGACATGACGTTGACGAGGCTCCTCTTGTTCTTGGTCTTTTTCCTCTAGTGAGTCCAGTGCCTCAATCGTTCCCTCGCCCCCATCAGCTACTGGGAATAAGACCGTTTCAATCTCAGGTAATACCCCTTTTAACCCTTTTGAAATTGCAGAGTTAATTTCTTTAGAGCTTGCACTTCCCTTAAACGAATCGATTGCTATAACTACTTTCATTTATTTCACCTCTTCATCACTAAATTAGACATGGTTGGATCAAAAACTAATTTCCCCTTTGATTTTACCAAAAAGACAACTACAGTCGTTAATTGTTGCACCATTTACTATCTCACAATTCACTGACGAGTTACTAATGACCGATGAGTTAATAGTGACTGATGAGTCAACAAGAAAGAGGACCCTTGCTATGTCGATGGTCCTCTTCTCCTTTTTAATTTAGATGCCTATATCAAATTAAATACCGATACCAAATATACGGCTATACCAAATTAATTGCCTCTACCAAGCCAGGTAAAATTACAACTCCACATTTCTGGTGCGTTTAATCGTTTCGAAAAAGTCATTCAGGTATAAAATCAACGAGAAAGTGGTCACAACAATCGTTGCAATCACAAGGGCTGTTGATAACCCAGCTGGAATCGCCCGCCATAAGACATGAATGATCATCACGCTATACAACATCAACGTTGATAACTTTCCATGCCACTTAGCCCCAGAAACATCACGTATCCGATGCACGACAATAAAGCCAGTAATTGCTAGCAGAGCCTCTTTCACAATCAATAACCCAAATAAGATAACCATAATGGGATAATCGATCATTAAACAAAATAAAATTGCTAATTGCGTTAACTTATCAGCCACAGGATCCAGTACCTTCCCTACATCACTCACGGACTTAAATCGACGAGCGACCCAGCCGTCCACTAAGTCTGTTACGCCAGAAATGATGAGCATCACGCCAGCTACCACATAATCAGCGACCCCCACATAATAATAGATGATGACTGGTATCAACAATAATCTAAAAACAGACAATATATTTGGAATTGTAATAACTGCACTTTTCGTTTCTTCTTCAATCATCAGATACTCCTTCTTCTCTTAGCCGTTTTTTACCACATCATTTTGTTTTTTACTTCAGTGGACCCTTTGTTTATCTAACTTTTTTTGCTACTATCTTGTTTAAGCTAGCTTGATCTAACTTAACCTAACTTGACCTAACATTACCTAATATTACCTAACATTACCTAAACTAACATGATTTACATAAACTAACATGATCTAACATAATATTAAAATACTCTAATCAAAGTTTAATCAAACTGCAAACTGTAATCAACCCATTCGCCTTAAATGATGCAAATTTTATTTTTCTATCATGACTAACAACATTAAACTAACCCCATTACACCGCAAAACTAACCCCAATAAATTTCAGTAACCACCACATCATCTTAAAAGCAAAAAAAACTACGACACGGTCGTAGTTTCATATTACTTCATCTCAATGTTAGATTATGTCCCATTACATGTTAAGCGTCGATAATCTGTGCTTTCTTGATTATTAGTAGGGCCTCATTATATTGTCGTTTAAAATCTAGTTCAGGGATTGCCAGTTCCAATGTAGCAGTCGTTAAGGGGACTGCTGCCTCTAACACCTTCAATTGACGGGTTAATTGATCTTCCAAGAATGGCGATTGTACTAAGTCCACAACTCGTAAAAACATCTCTTCAAGTACCGATTCGTCCATTCTAATGCCTCTGCCAACTCTTGGAATGATGCTAGCATCGTCTGAAGGGCATTGTTCTGTCTCTTTCCCATCGACACCTGCCTCAACCGCCACAACTGCATCCTGACTCAATACAGTTAGTTCTGTAACACAGTGGTTAAACAGCTGATCAAACGGTTGACTAGAGCCTTTAATCTTCGGTCGTAAGAAAGCACAAGCTTTGATCAACTTGACAACAACTTTTTGAGCTAAGTTGATATAGCTTTCTTGTCGTCTAGATCGACAACTCTCCAGTAGCGTTTCGAACTGCTCTACCATCACTAACTGTTTTCTAGCGTGCAACAGACGGTTTTCCTCGTACGGGGCCACCATATCTTCGATCTTATTATCTGCGTAGTCCCATTCGTCCTTTTCGTTTAAAACGCCAACTTCAGCTAGAATAGCAAACTTCTCTTCTGGTTTCATATCTTTATTCTTCTTCAAGACGTGAAACAAGAACTCTGTTGGTCCTAGCATCAGCATTCGATCAGTTTCTTCCATTTCATCACCTTTAATCCCATTATTCGCTACCTAAGAGACCTTGCCACCTCGGGATAGTTACCCGCCTCTGATTCTCCCTTTCATTTTATCATTAACTAGAAGTAGACAACTAACAAAAGACCCATCAAATTTTTGAGGGGGCTTTACTAACGACTATCGTTTTATTTGATGACTTCATAAGCTATATAAAGAAATTGGTTCTCTATTAAGGCTTCACTTAACTATGTAGGGTTAACCAACTTATCGTGGAGCTCTTTTATTTCTGTTTCAGATAAGCCACATTGTAGTAAATACTCTTCAACACTGTGATATTTCTCTATAAATAAGGGATCCATCATTTCGATAACCTCAGGATAGGAAATATAGACATTCAAATTTTTAGTAGGATCCATGATTCGCTTATCGTTTTTGATGTAATCATAAGACCTCGTGTAATCCTCAACAATCGTTTTAAGTGGTACCTTAGCTACTTTCAGCAGAATAAAGGCAATCGCCCCAGTTCTATCTTTACCAGCGGAACAATGAAAGACGATGGGCCCTTGTGCTTTTAAGATAGCACGGACGATGTCTCTGACTGCATCAAGGTTAGAGAGATATTCTAGATAACGATACCTCATGAAATAAGGATCATTCGTTTGCCGGGCTAATTGCTCACTTCGACCACGATAGTGAGCCTTACTCAAATTGACGACAATATAATGGGGCACCAGCTGACGATACTCATTCGGTTCTAACTCGACTTCCTTTGGAGAACGTAAATCTATAATCGTATCGATGTGTAGTGATTTGAACAAATCCTGGTCAACAGGGTCGTAGTACATCATACTTGAACGGTAAAACTTGTGTTTAGCCGTTACCTTACCATCTGATGTGTGATATCCTCCCAACGATCTAAAATTACACATGTCTTTAAACTGGATTCGTCTCGTCATCTCTTACCCATCCTATCGCTAGTCTCTTAAAGTTGATTGGTTAAACTTAATTTATTAACCCGTTTTATTACTATTAAAATCAAATTGCTTTACTAATTGACTTACACATATCCTATCACAGATATACGCCTTATTTACATTTTTTACAAAAAGTAGTCATAGTTCTTGCCTACTGAAACACAACAAGTCAGTCAATCGTCATTTACAAGCCAAAATCAGGATATCTTTAAAATTTTCCTTGAAATCGCGTCAAAAGTTCTTAATAATAAACACGATAGCTTTTAGGAGGTTAACCGTCTCACAGATCAACTTGTCTTCCTAAAAATCAACAAGTTATTGCTCTACCATGAAAGGACTACGGACATGACGAAAGAAACGACACCACATCATTCTTCAGAATCAATTGACCTGACAGCACATCTTGGCCGGTTTACTTTTTCAAATTGTCTCATGAATGCTTCCGGTGTTTATTGCTTTGACGCTGATGAACTCAACGAACTCAACCAAAGCAAGGCTGGTGCCATTGTCACAAAAAGTGCAACGGTTGAAAAGAGAACTGGTAATCCTGAACCTCGTTATGCGACGCTCACTCATGGCAGCATCAATTCGATGGGACTTCCTAATCTAGGCATCGACTATTACATTGACTTTGTCTTGATGGCGCAATTAGACGATCAAGCTAAAGAAAAAGACTCAAAATTTAGATTTATCTCTGTTTCTGGATTAAGTCCATCAGAGAATATCGATATTCTACAAAAGATACAAGGAACACCTTATCAAGATTTTGTAGAGCTCAACCTCTCTTGTCCAAATGTCATTGGGGAACCACAGATGGGCTATAATTTTTCTGCAACTAGACGGTTATTGGAGCAAGTATTCTCCTTTTATACCAAACCATTAGGTGTCAAATTACCACCTTATTTTGACCTTGTACACTTTGACCAAATGGCGACGATTCTTAATGAATTTCCTCTGGCTTATGTCAATGTCATCAATAGCATTGGGAATGGACTAGCAATTGACACAGAGACTGAGACAGCTGTCATCAAACCCAAAAATGGTTTTGGGGGAATTGGTGGCGACTACGTTAAACACACAGCACTTGCGAACGTGAAAGGCTTCTACGACCGTTTAGATCCAACCATCAAGGTTATTGGAACGGGTGGTGTTGAAAGTGGTGAAGATGTTTTCCAACACCTACTATGTGGTGCTAGTATGGTACAAATTGGAACAAGCCTACACGAAGAAGGACCTGAAATCTTTGAACGCATCGAGCGCGAGCTTCATGACATCATGGCTAGCAAAAACTATAAGACCATCGATGATTTTAGAGGTAAATTGAAGTCACTTATGTAGTATCATTAAATACTTTATAGCACAAAAGGAGCCGTTTTTGACAGGCTCCTTTTGTACGTTTACACTCTCACACCATCAAACTTATTCTTTTGAAAAGCTAATCTTCGACTTTTTCAAACACAACTTGTTGCGTGGTTCCCAAACTGCCTGACTTAGCTTCCTGGTATAACTCGATCTCATTATCAGACTTTTTCGTCACATACAACTTTGTTCCCTCTGAACTGGTTATAGTGTACATGCCATCTTTCTCGCCGTCAGTTAAGCTACCAACTGTGATAATAACCTCCTCACCATTAACCACTTGCCAACCTGCTTCTGTATCTGAAAACTGATAAGTAACATCCCACTGATCACTTTTCCATTTACCCTCTAACCAATCTAAACTCTCAGCATTATCGCCGTTTCCAGTTGATTTCTCTGCTGAATTAGTTTTACTTTGACAGCCTACTACTAATAATAAACTAAGCAATCCTATCACATAAACCTTCCAAGATCTCTTCGTTTAATCATTTCCTTTCTGACTTTACGACAACAAGTTTCAAGACTATTATAGCGAGTGATGCCTTGATATGACACTAAAATAGTTTATCCTCCAAGCCCCCATTAGCCAATAATTCTTTTCCCCGTTGTATTTCTTCAACCAAAGCTGGACGATTGCCTCTGTATTTTTGAATGATTTCATCGAACAAAACATCGACAAGCTCATCTCCCGTAATTTTTGCAATTTCAACCATTTCTTCAGCCAATTCTCTATACTTTTGACGTGATTTAGAAATAGTCAAGTTGTGAAAAACTTCTTTTTCAAATGCTTGGTTGATATCTCCAGGGGATTTTTCATATAAACGATCAAAATACTGAAAGATGAGGTTTTCTGGGCTCTTCTTAACAACTTTAAGTAACAAGTCATCCTCACCATTTCGAGCTAAAATAGGAGCGGCATTCTCCGGAGCCAATTTCATTTCAATATTTTCAAGTATTTGTTTCCTTTTTTTATCCCATAACCCTTCAGACACTAATTCATTCTTGAATTCATCAAACGTATGACCAAATTGGAGCCAAACTAGTTTTTCTTTACATTCAAAATAACCTTCGCGATTATGGTCTTCTTGATAGATGCCTCTTAATCGTTGCAACCATGTATACAATTCTTCATTCACATCAGAACCATCAATAGATGCACTATCCTCACAAGCCTCCAAATAATCTATCGTCTCTCGACAAAGTTGCCGCCTTCTAGCAAGATTACCATCAAGTTCCAATATGTCGTTAGTAATGTTAGCAAAAAAAACATATTGAGTATTTTCTCTAACCAGTTTTAAAAATTCATCCTTATGCCCCAACTTATCCTCTAAATGAACCATAAATAAAACATAATCAAAATGATTCACTGATTTATATCTATTAGTTGAATGGGCTGCCTTACTGTTGAACTGGACTATTTTCCGTTTGCTTCCTTTTTTTGTTCTTATTTTTTTGACAGATTTCGTGGTGCCCGTCATAAACAACTGACGTTCTTCTTTGGTTAAGAATGACTGTGCTACTTTTTTGACATTATCATAGCCATCCTCTTCAACAAGTGGCGTTATCTCCATAAGAATAGCCCATCTTAATTCAGGTTCGTTCTTAAAATATGGCCTCTTAACTATGTCCACAATTTGATGAAAGGCCTTTTCTCGAGCAATCAACGACTCTGAATCATCGATAGCACTAATACTTTCCTTATACATTTCTAGAAATTGATCAAAGAGGTAGTCAATAATTTCCTTATTATGATTCAACAACGCTCTCACTTTGTATTCTAACGGTAATGCAATTAGTTCTAAAACAAGGGCTAAAATTGCCTCATTGTCACCCTTCTCATCTAGCTTTGTAATAAGTTCGTTAGCTTCTGTAAATTTATCAGTCAGCTCATTAAAAAAAATCAGCTCGTTAATCTTATGCTCAGTCAGGTCTCTATAAACTCTCCTTAACTTTGCAACTAAATAATCTATTTCTTCTTTGTCATCACTGATTTCTAACTCTTTAAATATAATCGCTCTAGATTCTGGATAAACCTCTAGCATTTCTAGAATAACAGCGGTCAATTGTGTTTTGTCTGCTTTTTCTAGTGCCTTTTTAACCTCATTAAAATCCATTATCTTCTTCCCTTCAGATAATTTATGACCCAGAGACTTTCTATTATTTCTCTCACTATCTCTAATCGCTTGATACTTTTGATTCTATTATAACAATATAGCAACAATTTTATACAACAAAAAAGACCTCATCACAAGGACAAGATCTTACGGAAATTTCGTTATTAGTTAGCTAAATCTTGTTTAGCTAAGGCAGTGAGTGCTGCTTCATCGTTAATAGCTAAGTCAGCTAACATTTATTTTTGATGTCGATTTCAGCATCTTTTAAAGTATGAACTGGTTTAGAATAACTTAATCCTATTATAATTCATCAGTTTACTTTAAGTAATTTATTCAATCTCTCTGAAGTCAGGAACATCAAAACTGCAAAAAGGAAGAGGTAAGCTGGAAACAGTCCAATCGTAAAAGAACTTGCTAATACTCCAAATACTGGCGGTACAATCGTTGATCCAAGATAAGCACAAGCCATTTGAATGCCAATAATAGCTTGAGAATTTTTCTTGCCAAAATAACTCGGCGTTGCGTGGATTATAGCAGGATAGATTGGTGCACAGCCAAGACCAATAATAATCAAACCACACAATGCTAAATAATCTGTTTCTAGCGGTAGAGCAATGAAGACTATACCACTTGCTAATAGACAAATTCCCCATCTGATTAATGCCTTATCTCCAAATCGGTCGGCAACAAAGCCGCACACAAAACGCCCTATAGTAATACCAATAAAAAACAATGACCCAAACTTTGCTGCAACATTCTCAGGTACTAAGCGATACTCTACCAAATATGTTGTCGCCCATAAGCCGGTCGTTAGTTCTAATCCGCAATAAGCAAAGAAGGTCACTAACATCAATTTGAGGCCCTTGATTTGAAATAATTCAGACCAAGATTGCGCTTTTTGAGATTGACCATCGACTAAGTCGTTTGGGGGTAATACTAATTCTTTTTTTTGCTGCCAGATAGGTAAAGTCACTATCAAAAGAACCGCCAATACTATCTGAATGAAGCCAATAGCCCTATAACCGTTCTGCCATCCTAAATTATTAGTTAAAAAATACCCCATGATATAGGGACTGACCGTTGCCCCCAAACCCCAAAAACAATGTAGCCAATTCATGTGTCTAGAAGCATAGTTCAGTGCCACATAATTGTTGAGCGCCGCATCGACTGCCCCTGCACCAAGGCCATACGGAATAGCCCAAAAGCATAAAGCTATAAAAGACCTTGAAAAGGAAAAACCCATCAAAGCAAGAGCAGTCATGGAGACGCTGAAAGCTATTACTATGCCTGGTTTAAAGCGTTGTGTCAATTGATCAGATAATAAACTAGATATGATTGTTCCAACAGTTATGATGATTATTACGATTCCTGCATAAGATAAGGGAACATTCAAATCAGACTGCATTACTGGCCAAGCTGATCCGAGTAATGAATCTGGTAATCCTAAACTGATAAATGTGATATAAATGATGACTAAAAGTAATGAGAGCATAATACCTCCTAAGATTTGTAAACCGTTTCAATAATTATGATAACAAATGTAACTACTCTTCACTTTAGTCAAATTCTACAAAGACACTTCCTATATCTTGTCATTTTTTACAAAAAAAAAGACCTTGCCAACTGACAAAGTCTTGTTTTCGTTCATTTTCTATTTATTTAGCTAATGCTTCTTTAGCTTGGTCAGCTAAAGCAGTAAATGCTGCTTCATCGTTAACAGCTAAGTCAGCCAACATTTTGCGGTTGATGTCGATTTCAGCAACTTTCAAACCATGAACTAATTTTGAATAGCTTAAACCATTCAAACGTGCTGCTGCATTGATACGTGCAATCCATAATTTACGGAAGTCACGTTTCTTTTGACGACGGTCACGGTAAGCATAAGAATATGATTTCATGACTTGCTCTTTGGCAGTCTTAAATAATAAGTGTTTTGCTCCGTAATAACCTTTAGCTAATTTTAAAACGCGTTTACGACGTTGACGCGTAACTGTTCCACCTTTAACACGTGGCATAATGAATTCCTCCTAGGTAATTGAGAACGACTGATGAACCATTCCCATAATGTTGATTTGAACATCGTTATTGACCACTTCATCGGGTCACAACGCAAGACATCACAACTTGTTTAATCGTGTTCTTAAATCCTGAACCAACGTCCACTTCCTAAACTAATTCCATACTTTTCAAGTATTCCATTAGTTTACTCCA
>NZ_ATXL01000039.1 GCF_000421665.1 Bavariicoccus seileri WCC 4188
GGTTTTATGGTAAACGAGAGTTTGAATCCGTAGAGGATATGTTAAAGCAACATCGGCGATATATGAGTCGACACAATAATATTGCACGAAAAGTATTGGGATTCTTAAGCCCAAATCAAATGGTTGAAAAGTATTACGAAAATAAGTATAACGAAGCTGCTTGATGTGTCCACTGATTTTATATTTTTATCGTTTGTTGTCAAGGATCGTTTCACTTTCCTCCTTGACAACAAACTCAAAAAATTCGTTTTGGTGGACAAGACATCAAGCACCACTATTATCAGTTCAGGTAACATATGTTTGACAACCCTAGACTATTTCTTGCTTTATCGGAAAAAATGTATAGAAATAAAGCGGTTAAAGTGCTATTATCAATGATGTAAGTCATTCATTTAGTCATCATATAGGGGGAAAACAAATGTCCAGTAAATGGAAAACAGTTTTATTAGCTGCAGTTGCAGGAACGACTTTATTAGCAGGTTGTGGAAATAATAACTCAGAGAGTGGAGACGAAGGTTCATCATCAGAAAACAAAACCATCGACGAATTATCAATTGGTTTCGTACCGTCACGGACGCCTGAAGAAATCACAGCAGCGACTGAACCATTAGGAGATTTACTAAAAACAGCACTTAAAGATCAAGGTTACGAAGTAAATAAAATCGATATTTCAGTTGGTACAAGTTACGAAGGTGTTGGGGAAGCATTATCTGCCGGAACAACAGATATCGGATTTATCCCAGGTGGAACCTACGTCCTGTATGATGATGGCGCTGAAGTATTATTAACATCAACTCGTGAAGGATTAAGTATAGATTCAGAAGATCCTAAAGACTGGAATGATAACAAACCTACAGTTCAAGAAGAAGGCACTCAAGTAACCTATTACAAATCATTGATTATTGCTGGTCCTTCAGAAAAAGGACAAGAATTAGGTCAAAAAATCAATGATGGCGAAGAATTGACTTGGGATGACTTGAATTCAGCAACTTGGTCAGTTATGGGACCTTCATCTTCATCTGGTTATATCTATCCTTACATGTGGTTAGAAGATAACTACGGCAAAACAATCAACGATTTAGATAATGTCGTGAAAGCTGATTCTTACGGCTCTTCAATGGCTCGTTTAGCCTCAGGACAAGTTGATATCGTCGTTGGTTACGCTGACTTAAGAATCGACAATGCTGAACCATGGACAAGCGAATTTGGACGTTCAGAAGATATCTTTGATGAAACAAATGTCATCGGTGTTTCACCTAACATTTATAACGATACAATCAGTGTTTCTAAGAACTCTGATAAAATGACACCGGAATTCAAAGAAGCATTACAAAAAGCATTTATTGAATTGGCAAAAACAGATGAAGGTAAAGAAGTTATCAGCATCTACAGCCACACTGGTTATGAACCAGCTAAAGACAGTGACTATGACGGTGAAAGAAAAGCACAAGAAATCGTTAAAAACCAATAATCTGTCTTAAATCTTTAGGAGAACTATGAACAAACTAAAAATAACAATCTAGAAACTATTCTGTCAGGTTTACTATCTATTAGTGAACCTGCTTTATTGTAGTTAGGAGTAAGTCATGATTAAATTTGAACATGTAGATAAAGTCTACCCCAATAAAACAAAGGCATTATCTGACATCAACCTGACCATTCAGGATGGTGAATTCGTCGCAATTATTGGTAAGTCTGGTGCAGGGAAATCAACTTTGATTCGTACCATAAACAAGATGCATGATATCACTGCAGGGAAATTGTTAGTCGATGATGTGAATGTAGCATCTATCAAAGGAAAGTCTTTAAGACAATTCAGAAAAAATATTGGAATGATTTTCCAATCCTTCAATTTGATTGAAAGAACAAGTGTGATAAATAATGTTTTGACAGCATTTGTTCCGACGTTGACACCTATTAAACGCTTTTTTGGTGTTTTTTCACAAGAGCAAAAATTAAGAGCACTAGCTTCACTTGACCAAGTCGATATTTTGGATAAGGCATTTAGCAAAACCAATCAATTGTCTGGCGGTCAGCAACAACGGGTGGCCCTTGCAAGAACATTGGCACAAAATCCAAAAGTCATTCTAGCAGATGAACCAGTTGCCTCTCTCGACCCAGTGACTTCTGTGGAAGTGATGAACTACTTTAAGCAAGTCAATGAAGAGTTAGGGATGACTATTTTAATCAATATTCATGATGTCGAACTAGCCCTGAGATATTGTAAACGTGTTATCGGGATTAGAGATGGTCGAATTGTTTATGACGGCTATGCAGAAGATGTTGATCGCAAGGTCTTAGTCAATATCTATGGTGATGAATATCATAAGGTAATGGGCAAGGAGGAGTAGTAGTATGTTTCGAAAGAAAACTTACCAACTAGAAAACGGTAAATCTGTCACAGAACCACGTCGCTCTACTCTCCTAATCCTTGTCCTGATTATCATCGCTATGTATGTCTCTGCTGATGTGACTGGATTTAAGCTAAGTGTTTTAATGACTCGTGGGAAAGAATTCTTTACGATTCTGCAACAAATGTTGCAACCAAACTTTGGTTATTTAAAAAATGTTTGGAAACCATTATTAGAAACAATCCAAATGTCATTACTAGGGTCTTTAATGGGAGCAAGCCTATCCTTACCGTTTGCTTTTTTAGCGGCAGATAATATGATTGGTAATAAAGCCATTACCAGCATTTTCAAGTTTATATTCAGTATCATTCGGACAATTCCAACATTGGTTTCTGCACTTGTGATGACTTATATTTTTGGGATCGGGTCGTTAAGCGGATTAGTCGCTATCTTCTTGTTCTCCTTCTCATATGTCGGCAAACTGACATACGAAAGTATCGAAAATACGGACATGGGCGCCTTTGAAGCCCTTACCTCCATCGGGTGTACGAAAATCATGGCGTTTCGTTATGGCATCATGCCACAAATCTTACCAATCTTTATTTCAACCAGTCTTTATAATTTTGAAGGAAATGTTCGGTATGCTGCTATCTTAGGTTATGTTGGTGCTGGTGGTATTGGACTGATCATCAACGAGCAAATTGGTTGGCGGGCCTATAACAACGTTGGTACGATCTTACTCTTATTGTTTTTAACAGTATTTATCATCGAGCGTACAAGTGCTTATCTGCGCTCGAAAGTGAAATAGGGGGGATATCGTATGGAACAAAGTTATATCGAAAAATTAAAGTTAGCACCAAGAAATCATCGCTATATCCTGATTATGTTTTTGATTATTTTGGGGCTTTTAGCATGGTCTATCACAGGAATAAGCTCTAGTGGTACAAACGGTGATAGTTTATCAGTGGCTAAAAATATCATTCACGGTATTGTGACACCAGACACAGATCTCTTATTTAATTGGACAAAGCAAGGAATTCCATACTTGTTATTTGAAACGATTGCTATAGCATTCTTAGGAACAATTGTTGGTGGCGTTTTTGCAATGCCTTTAGCATTCTTGGCTTCTTCAAATATAGTCCCACCAGTTATTTCAACGATCGCAAAACTTGTGATTATGTTTATTCGGACGATTCCGTCATTCGTTTATGGGTTGATGTTTATTCGCGTTACAGGTCCAGGAGCATTTGCCGGGGTCATGACGATGAGTGTTATTTCAATTGGTATGTTGACGAAATTATTCAGTGATAGTATTGAAGAAATAGATCATGGTGTGATCGAAGCCCTAGATGCCATTGGGTGTACTCGTTTTAGTAAAGTCCGTTATGGAGTGATTCCACAATTGGTCGCTAGTTTTCTATCCACGATTCTATATCGTTTTGACATGAATTTAAGAGATGCCAGTATTCTTGGACTAGTTGGTGCTGGTGGTATTGGAGCACCTCTAATCTTTGCCATGAATGCCTATCGTTGGAATCAAGTAGGTTCTATCCTTGTAGGTCTGGTCGTTCTGATTCTGATCGTAGAATATATCTCGACTAAATTACGGACACGTTTGATCAAGGGAGTGTGGTAGCATGAAACTCACAATTGTTTCAACGAGCGATATCCATGCCTACCTTTATCCGACTGATTTTACCCAAAAAGAAATGAATCTTCCGCTTGGCTTGTTGAAAGTCAGCAGCTTTTTGAAGAACATTTCTGCAGATGAAAAGCTTTATATCGACAACGGGGACTTTATTCAAGGGTCTCCGTTGGCTTCTTTTGTCAAAGATAAGGTAAAAACACCACGTATATTGAGTGAGTTTTTAAATGAGCTGCATCCAGTAGCCCGTGTATTAGGTAATCATGAGTTCAACTATGGTGTAGACTATCTTAAAGAGGCAGTTGAAGCGAGTACTGCTCCTTACTTGGCAGCAAATGTGTTGAATACGGATGGAGAACCTTACTTTGGCACACCTTATCTCGTAAAAGATGTGGGACAGTTCAAAGTTGGCATTATTGGGTTAACGACTCAGTATATTCCACATTGGGAAAATCCGGAGAATATTAAGGATTTCCGCTTCATATCGGCAGTTGAAGCACTCAGACACTGGTTACCAATCGTTCAAGCTTCTGCAGATTTTGTCGTGGTTTCTTATCATGGAGGCTTTGAAGCGGATCCTAAGACAGAGAAAATGCTTGAAAAACCAACTGGAGAGAATGAAGGCTACCAGTTACTAGAACAATTTGAAGCTATCGATGTCTTGTTTACTGGACATCAGCACGGGTTATATGTTGGACAACATGGCAAGACATTCTATAGTCAACCCGGCCATAAGGGAGAGTATGTTGCGGTTGTTACGCTCCAAATCGATGAACCGACACGTACGATTACCGATGCAACTATTGACTTACATCATTTAACAGATGTGACAGAAGACCTCAATTTAAAAGCAAAAGTCAGGCCTTTAGAAGAGCAGGTAGAAAAGTGGTTAGATCAACCTATTGGCACGGTCAAAACGGATATGTCGATAACAGATCCCAATAAAGCTCGTCTAGAGACACATCCGTATGTGACTTTTATTAATGCCGTCCAAAGTTGGGCAACTGGTTGCGATATCTCTGCTACAGCACTGTTCAACCAAAAGGCACCAGGCTTTAAAGGTGATATCACGATGAGAGATATCGTGATTAACTATATCTATACGAATACGTTAGCTGTTTTGTCTGTTTCCGGTAAGGATCTAGTGGAGGCATTAGAGCAATGCGCTGCCTTCTTTACGCTCTCAGATGGGCAAATCACGATCAATCCAAATTATTATATTCCAAAGCCACAGTACTATAATTATGATATGTTTTCGGGCATTGATTACACCTTTGATATTTCAAAGCCAGAGGGTCAAAGAGTTGTAGGATTACGGTACAAAGGAACCCCAATTGACCTAAAAGCACCATACGAAATCGTGTTGAATCAGTACCGGGCAGTTGGCGGTGGAAACTTTGCCATGTTTGGTCCGGAGAAAATCATTAGGGAATATGGAACGGATATGACAGAATTGATTGCCCAATACATCAAAGAACACCCAGAAGTTGAGGTTCCTGCTGTTCATAATTTCAAAGTGGTTTATTGAAACCCAGTGGTATTATTGGTACACTTATCATTGTGAAAAAAAACAATAAATGGTGGGGTGTCCATAATGTCTTCAGTAGTAGTTGTTGGAACACAATGGGGCGATGAAGGTAAAGGTAAGATCACTGATTTTTTGAGCGAGAATGCAGAGGTAATAGCGCGTTATCAAGGTGGCGATAATGCAGGACATACGATTCAATTTGGTGGCGATACTTATAAACTGCAATTGATTCCTTCTGGGATTTTTAATCCAGAAAAAATCAGTGTGATTGGTAATGGTGTTGTTTTAAATCCAAAGTCCGTTGTGAAAGAACTAGCAGGTTTACAAGGACGCGGCATCGATACACGGTCATTGAGAATTTCGGATCGTGTACATGTCATTCTACCGTATCATATTTTATTAGATGAGTTACAAGAAGCTGCTAAGGGCGATGACAAGATTGGGACGACCCACAAAGGTATCGGACCTGCTTATATGGATAAAGCTGCTCGTGTCGGTATTAGAGTTGCTGATCTGTTGGATCGTGACATTTTTAAAGAACGTTTAAAGCGAAACTTAGCTGAGAAAAACGAACTATTTGTCAAAATCTATGATCATGACCCATTGGACTTCGAGACTATTTTTGAAGAATTTTATGACTATGGCCAACAAATTAAAAAATATGTCTGCGACACCTCAGTTGTTTTAAATGATGCCTTAGATGCAGGAAAACGTGTTTTATTTGAAGGGGCACAAGGGGTTATGTTGGATATCGATCAAGGAACGTATCCTTTCGTCACATCCTCTAACCCAGTTGCTGGTGGTGTAACAGTCGGTACAGGTGTAGGTCCCTCTAAGGTTAATACAGTAGTTGGCGTTTGCAAGGCCTATACGTCAAGAGTTGGGGATGGTCCTTTTCCAACAGAATTATTTGATGAGATTGGAAATCAAATTCGTGTGACAGGACGTGAATTTGGGACTGTCACGGGAAGACCACGTCGTATTGGGTGGTTTGACTCAGTTGTTATGCGCCATTCAAAACGTGTTTCTGGATTGACGCATCTCTCTTTAAATAGTATTGATGTTTTGACTGGTTTGGATACCGTCAAAATCTGTGTGGCTTATGAAAATGAGTTTGGAGAACATATTGATCGTTACCCTGCAAGTTTAGTAGAATTGAGTCACTGTAAACCAATCTACGAAGCTCTACCAGGTTGGACAGAGGATATCACGTCGTGTCAAACTCTGGAAGAATTGCCAGAGAATGCACGCCATTATGTTGAACGTGTATCAGAACTCGTTGGTCTACCACTGTGTACTTTCTCTGTCGGACCAGACCGGACGCAAACAAATGTTTTAGAAAATGTTTGGGCATAAATACACCTCTTGAGGCATGTTATCACTGTGCTAATAGATAAGTAAGTAATTCTGTCAGGCACTTCACTGTTTATTGTCCAAATAGAAAAGGCATTTACTTTCTTTTCAATTAAGAAGGTAAGTGCTTTTTTGTGTATGAAATCAAAAAGGTAGTTAGAATTATGATTCATTATAGACTCAGAGCTACTCGCTATAGTCACTACTTAGAGTAACGACTTAGAATCACTATTCAAATAATACTCAGTGTGTTTAGTTAAAACAATTATTTAGAATCATATAAATTGTAAGTCGCGCAACTGTAACTTTATAATGGAGAGGCTAGTATCAGTAAATGTGTCACAATTTTGTCGTGAGATTACAATAATTGAGATAAATTCAGAAAAGAGGAAGGCTATGTTTTTAGCTTGGAACGAGATGACTTATTCGAAGAGAAGTTTTACATTGATTATCTCCATGATGTTTTTGATTGCTTATCTGATCTATTTTTTAACGGGGTTAGCATATGGATTGGCTCAGGCAAATCGCTCAGCAGTAGATAGTTGGCATGCTAGTGAAGTAATTTTACAGGAAGATGCTAATAATCTGCTAGCTCGTTCACAATTAAGGCTGAGTGATTTTAAACAAACAGATGTACTACAAGCTGCTCCAATTGGTCAAGCAGCGACATCTATTGAAGAAGGGACGGATGCCAATGAAAATATCACCCTATTTGGTATCGACCCTGAGAGTTTTGTGGCACCAAAAATAATAGAGGGACAAACAATCAAAAATGATAATGAAGTTGTCGTAAGCGAAAAACTTTTGAACAGTGGTATCAAGGTTGGTGATGCGATCACACTTGCCAATGATGATGATAAATTGAATGTGGTAGGTGTGACTGAAACAACAGAATTTAGTGTTGTCCCAGTTGTTTATACTAATTTAAAAACATGGCGGCAAGTCGCATATGGTACGAATGGACAAGCGCCGTTCGATGATGTTATCAATGCTATGGTAGTTAATCAGTCATTGCCTGAATCGAATCGACCGGATGATACGGTAGTTGTCCCCATCAATACTTTTATTAATGATTTGCCGGGTTATACCGCCCAAGTGTTGACATTTGTATTGATGATTGGCTTTCTTGTAGTGATTGGAGCCTTGGTTATTAGCATCTTCATCTATATTTTGACGTTACAGAAAAAAAGTATGTTTGGCATCATGAAAGCACAAGGTATCGGGAATGGCTATATCAGTCGCTCTGTTATTGCACAGACCTTTTTACTAGCGACAATTGGAACGTTGATTGGCCTAGCTCTGACATTATTGACGGCTGCACTACTGCCCGATACAGTGCCCTTTATGCTAAATACCTGGTTCTTAGTAGGGGTCACGATACTATTGATTGGAGTCGCTGTTTTGGGAGGTCTTTTTTCCGTCAGGTCGATCAGTCGCATTGATCCAGTCACCGCTATTGGTTAGGAGTGAGAAAATAATGGGTGAAACAGTTATAGCTTTAAAAGATGTCAGTAAAATCTACGGATCTGGCCATACGCAAGTAATGGCACTTGCACCAACAACTTTCACGGTGGAAACGGGAACATTTGTAGCAATCATTGGGCCAAGTGGTTCTGGTAAGAGTACACTATTGACTGTAATGGCTGGACTTCAAGAACCAACTGAAGGCAGTGTTGAATTAGATCATCAAGCGTTCAATCAACTAAGTGAGAAAGACAAGACAGCTTTTCGATTCGACCATATTGGATTTATATTACAAGCATCGAATTTGGTCCCTTTTCTGACAGTTGAGAAGCAATTTTTTCTGATTGATAAAGTGGCAAAAAGGCCGAAGCAAACAGATAAAGTCACGGAAATCTTCGAAGGATTAGGCATTACTTCCTTATCAAAAAAATACCCTAGTGATCTTTCAGGTGGTGAACGGCAGCGTGTAGCAATCGGAAAAGCATTATATAATGATGCTAATATCATTTTAGCGGATGAACCAACGGCGAGTTTGGATTCCGAAAAAGCCCATGATGTCATCGATATTTTTGCGAAAGAAGTTCGACAACGACAATGTGCTGTCGTGATGGTGACACATGATTTGCGATTAATCACCAAATGCGATTATATCTATCGAATGGAAGATGGTCATCTCACTGATGTGACGTCAAAAATCGATCGGGAGAAAATAGCTAAGTCTTTGGTTTAAGAATCAAGACAAAAATAGAAATAAAGACTACAAATAAAAAAAGAAAATAAAAAGATAATTCAAAAAGCATTCCGATGATAACACTCGGAATGCTTTTTGAATTGACCAATTAAGAATCAAAAATCAGAATAGATGGAGAAGGAATCTTCATCATCATCTTGGTCGTCGGTATCAGTTGCAGAATAACTTGACCCACTATCACTTGGGTAATAGACTTCTAACAAATCATTGAAATAGCTTGTATAAGTAGCTTCAGTATAAGGATAAACCCACAGACCAACTAGAGGAATCATGGTCAGAATATACCAGCCGATAAAAGTGAATTGTAAAACGAAATATTCCCATTTATGACCGTCCATGACACGTTGGCTAAGTGAGATGGCATCAGTAGCACTGATGGTTTTATCTTTAACTAAAATATAGGGAACTGCTGAGTAAGAATAGCCTTTGATGATACCGGGTATGATTAGTAGAAACGTCCATAATACCGTGTAGAGGTCTGTTAAGAACAGGGATAAAACATTTCTACCCAGAGATTCTTTGAAGCCATAAATCAAGGTATCCATTCTAGAAACTTGCTTTCCTTTTAAGCCTTCGATGGCTAACTGTTTTAAACTAACCGTTATAGAGTAACGAATAATGGCTGTAATCGCTAAGACCAACAGTCCAATCATAGCGCCACCTATCAATACCGTAATCGTTGCAATCCCTATATTATTTGAGGTGGTTGAAGTTGAAAAGCTCCCCGTTATATCGCCAGAATTGTAGGAATCTGTTGCTTCAAAGGTAGTCCGAAAACCATCTACTATTAAGAAAATACCGACGATCAGCCAGGTGAGATAGTCTCTTCTCACAAGCTCCTTACCTTTTGCCTTTAACTTTAACCGTTGATTAGTTGTCATAATATCACTCCTTAAAATAAACTGATGTAACTAATGAATTGAGAAGTTTGGTGCTATTATACAGTATACATCACTTCTATCCTATAAGTATCAGACGTAGGACCTAAATAGAATCCAAATGAGATAAAAAATAATTTCTAAAGGAGTGAAAGTAATAGACTAGTTCTTACTTTTTCGAGTGCTGGTCATGATGCTCATTAAGAGATGCGGTCGCAGAAGCGCTTCTGTTCGCGTCTGGTATATCATCGGGCTCAACGTGGATATCGATAAAGGCAACGTGATATCTCGCCTTTAATTCGTCCTCGATGTCTTCTGTTATTTTGTGGCTTTCTTTAACGGTCAGACTAGGATTGACTGATATGGTCGTATCGACATAGATATTTGCTCCATAATATCTGGCTTTGATGCTATCAACATGTGAGACGCCATCGTGGTTCATGATCAGAGTAATGTATTGATCGAGATCATCTTGATCAAAGCCATCGCTTAATTCGAATACGGCTTCTCTAAAAATGGCAACAGCTGTTTTTAAAATAATCAAACTCACTAACAAAGCCATAGCACTATCGATCCAACCAAAACCATAGTTAGCAGCGATCAAAGCAATGGCCGTTGTGATGCTAGTGAGACTATCATTAAGATTATCCTTTGAAGCTGCCATCAACCCTTTAGAATTCACCGACTTAGCGAGTTTAGAATTGTGAAGGTAGACCAAAAAAAGAGCTATGGCAGAGAGAAAGGCAACTGAGATAGTTAAGAGATTGAAACGACCAGGATGATCCCCAGATAGAATGCTCTTGATCACATTCGTTAGGAGTTGTAATCCAATGAAAGCCATGATGAAAGAAGTAATTAGACTGGCTATGGTTTCAAATTTCCAATGGCCATAAGGATGATTCTCATCACTTGGACGTTGGGCAATTTTTAGGCCTAACAAAACAGTGACTGAGGAAACGACATCTGTAAAGTTGTTCAAACCATCAGCGATTAAAGCTCTGGAATTAAAAATAAAGCCAACACCTGTTTTGAGACAGGCAATGGCAATATAACTAAAAATACTGATCCAAACCCCTTTTTCAGCGCGTTTTAAGGGGAGGTTATGCGATTCAGGTGTCATAATATGTAACCTCTTTGATTTTTAGGGTAGTTATTTGTAATTTAATGTAACATAAAATGTTAGTCAACAATTGACTTGAATGGTTAAGATGAATAAACTAAGCATAGTCAATTAGCTTAAGAAAGTAAAGGAGTGACAGTTTTTGAGCGAAAAAGAATTGAGAAGGTCCTTGGCTGTATTTCCGATTGGAACAGTGATGAAGTTGACTGATTTAACTGCTAGGCAGATTCGATACTATGAAGAGCAAAAATTGATCGATCCCGAGCGTTCTGAAACTAATAGGCGGTTGTATTCGTTGAACGATGTGGACTTATTGTTGGATATCAAAGATATGCTGGCAGAAGGCTACAAAATCAGTGCTATACAACGTCAATTGAGTCTAAATAAGCAATCGACAGGGTCTGTTTCGTATAGCCAACCGAAAGAGACA
Organism: Bavariicoccus seileri WCC 4188; assembly: GCF_000421665.1. Lineage (GTDB taxonomy): Bacteria > Bacillota > Bacilli > Lactobacillales > Aerococcaceae > Bavariicoccus > Bavariicoccus seileri. Next base: position 11,521 of record NZ_ATXL01000039.1, read on the forward strand.
CTGACGGATGAAGATGTTAGACGCATTTTTTACAAGGAGTTTATGGAAATAAGTCAGTTGAATCGCAATGGCTCACAAAAGTAGGAGGAATAATCAATGACAAAGTTTACCAAGGAAGATATTGTAACGAGTGCTACAGAGAACGATGTAAGGTATTTGAGATTAATGTTCACAGATATCCTAGGGACAATCAAGAATGTGGAAGTCCCTATCAGCCAATTGGATAAGGTGCTAGATAACAAATTAATGTTTGATGGTTCCTCAATCGAAGGGTTTGTTAGAATCGAAGAAAGTGATATGTACCTATATCCTGATCTGGACACTTGGTTGATTTTCCCTTGGATGAGTGATGAAAATGGGAAGATTGCTCGTTTGATCTGTGATATCAGAACACCTGAAGGAGTACCGTTTGTTGGAGATCCTCGTTCAAATTTGCGCTTAGTTTTAGATGAGATGCGTGAACACGGTTTTACAGATTTCAACCTTGGTCCTGAACCAGAGTTTTTCTTATTCAAGCTAGACGATAAGGGTTTTCCTACTGAGCACTTGAATGATCATGGTGGCTATTTCGATTTAGCACCAACTGACCTAGGCGAAAACTGCCGTCGTGATATTACCTTGGAACTTGAAAAAATTGGCTTCAATATTGAGGCTTCTCACCATGAAGTTGCACCTGGACAACACGAGATTGACTGGCAATATGCTGACGCTTTGAAGGCTTGTGACCAAATACAAACCTTTAAATTAGTTGTGCGGACGATTGCCCGCAAACATGGTCTTCATGCCACATTTATGGCAAAACCACGTTATGGTATTTCAGGATCTGGGATGCACTGTAATGTTTCTTTGTTTGATGGAGATGATAATAAATTCTATGATGAATCAGATGAATTAGGATTGAGCGAAACTTGTCGTCATTTCATTGCAGGTGTTTTAGATCATGCTCCAGCAATGACTGCTATCTGTAACCCAACTATCAACTCGTACAAACGATTAGTTTCTGGGTTTGAAGCACCAGTGTACATTGCTTGGAGTCCTAAAAACAGATCATCATTGATTCGTATTCCAGCATCTCGCGGTAAATCAACGCGTATTGAAGTGAGAAGTGTGGACCCAACGGCTAACCCATACCTTGCTCTTGCCGCCATTTTAAAAGCAGGTCTTGATGGTATCAAACGTAAATTAGAAGAACCAACTCCAATCGACCGTAACATTTACGCCATGACACAAGCAGAACGGGCTAATGCTGGTATCCATGATCTTCCAACAGATTTGAGAGAAGCATTGGAAGAACTTGAACGTGATGATGTCATGCAAGCGGCATTGGGACGTCATATTTACGGCAACTTTGTGGAAACCAAACAAGTTGAATGGTCAGCTTACCGTTCACAAGTAACCAAATGGGAGCATGATACATATTTCAACTTCTAATACTATTAACAGGTGCTATTGTAAAACGTAGTGTGTTTTGAAGTGGAACCAAAAGGTCGAGAACCATCATCTGATGGTTCTTTTTTGTCATAATTATGGTAAGCTAGTTGAGTGAAATAATATGTTTAGAGCTGTTTAAAAATCATAAAATCAGCTAAATGAGTCAGTTAGTCATGACTGTAAAGAATCATAAATGGAGGATTAGATGATATGCGAAAGATCATTCGATATATGGTGATGGTCTCATTCCTTGCTTTTTTAGTGATCAATCTTAGTGGCTGTGAACAACAAAAACTCGATAATAGCGAAATTGGTTATGCTATTAAAGATGCTGCAGGTGATGTTGAAAATTATCATTTCAAAATGATCAAAGAGTCAGATAGCCAAACGAATTCGGAGACGGGAGTTCCTGATAACAGTGATAAGGCCGCTGACGACAGTGATGCGGCTAGTGAGTCCGAAACTAAGAAAGATGATGTGGCTAAATCAACATCTTCTAAGGATAAGGTTGTTACCACTAAAGTCATTTCAGATGGTGCTGCCTGGCTAACGAGTAATCAAGCATATGGCACGAGAATTGACAAAGTCAAGGAAACTAAGGCGAACAAAACAGAGTTCATGGTTAATGAAGAGGGTAGCTTCATGAATGAAAACAGTAGTGGCTGGCAGTCAGTCGTTGATCCAGGTCCTCTGTTGAGTAATTCTATTAGCTTAACCTACTCTCAAGCTATAGATGTGGTAGAACAGATGAATGATGTTTTGGTTTGGAAATCAGCTGGCTTTGGGAGTGATGGGTCCGTTACGATTACAAATCAAGAGGCATTTGAAACTATTGGTGATCTTTTCAGAGTTAGTCTGGTTGGGACTAAGAAAATGGAAATGACCGTGACTGCTGATGCTGAGAATCGAATCAGCTTGTTACGGTTGAAGGCATATGATGCTGAGGATCAATTACTTTATACTACGACATTACAGTATAGCAATTTCAATCAACAAGTGATGAAACAAACCCCCACTGATTTAGTGCAACAAACCGAAGAAAAGTTAAAATAACCACTGTATTTTCATTAGTTAATGTCTTTAGTGTCCATCACGTCAGTATAATGTCTTTCAACTAAATCAATGTCTTTCAACTTAAATATAGTGTTTTTCAACTACAATATAGTGTATTTCAAATAATATAGAAGAAGGTCTGAATCGCTAGATTCAGACCTTCTTCCCTTATAATCTCTTACTATCCCTTATAATCTCTTACTATCTCTTATTATCTCAGGATAGCTTTGATGTTGAGGTAATCTTCAAAACCATAGACACCTTTTTCGTGCCCGATGCCTGATTCTTTATAACCTCCAAATGGTGAGTCAGCGGTGACAGCCCCCTCGTTGACCATGACGTTACCAGTTCTGAGTTTTCTCGCAATCGCAACAGCTTCATCTTCATCCGGACCGACTACAGCTCCCGATAGACCATAGGTTGTATCATTTGATATCGTGATACCTTCTTCTACAGACTCATATGGAATCACTGTGAGGACTGGTCCAAAAATTTCTTCTTGAGCAATCGTCATGTCATTTTTGACATCCACAAAGACAGTTGGCTCGATATAGTGACCAGGGCGATCTACTTTGTTCCCACCTGTTAAAATAGTAGCTCCTTCTTCTTTCCCTTTAGCAATATACCCTAACACTGTTTCTTCTTGCTTAGCTGAAACAACTGGACCTAAATCTGTATCCTCTAGAGTAGGATCCCCGATTTTGACGTCTTTTAACTGTGTCAGCAGTTCTTCTTGAACGGCTTTTAGGTCATCTTTAGGAACAATCAGACGCGTCAAAGCACTACAGCTTTGTCCTTGGTTATTGATAATGGTCCCAAGTGTCTTTTTAACAGCGGTTTTAATACTCCCACCTGGTAGCAATAGCATTGGTGATTTACCACCTAGTTCGAGAATAATCTTCTTAATTCCCTTACTACCAGCTGCGTATAACTTCTCTCCAACTTCAGTTGAGCCTGTAAAGGAAATGACATCTACATCTGGGTGGGAGGCAATCCCTGTCCCAACTTTAGAACCGGAACCAGTTAAAATATTGAAAACACCAGCTGGAAAGCCGACTTCGTCAATCAACTTAGCAAAGTATAGAGCTGTTAGTGGTGTCTCAGTAGCTGGTTTTACGACGACAGTATTGCCAGCTAATAGAGCTGGGGAGATTTTCCGTTGAATTTGGTTCAAAGGATAATTCCAAGGTGAGATACAAGCAACAACACCAATCGGTTCAGCAGTTACTAAAGCATCCCTAATATAATGGTCAAATTGATAGGTTTCAGCTGCACGTATCGTAGCTTCCATTTCATTGATAGACATTGTGACTTGTACATCATGAGAAAAACGTGTTGTAGCACCTAACTCAGCGGTCATTAAATCAGCTAATGTGCCTAAGTTATCTTTCAGTGCTTGTTTCAATTTTTTGAAATAGCTAGCACGCTCTGCGACGGTTAATGCAGACCAACTAGGAAAAGCCTTTTTTGCAGCTTTGACAGCTCGATCAACATCTTCTGTAGTTGCAGCAGATACTTTGTCAATCACTTCATCTGTGGCAGGATTTAAAACATCGATTGTTTCAGTACCGCTTGAGGATACCCATTCACCATCGATATAGAATTGTTGATAATTCATTATGTTCCTCCTTGTGTGGTTCCGATAGATGCAATATGTTTACCCTTAGGGCGTGATTCTATTACGGACTATTACTACTAACACGATTAATCTTACTAATAGCCTATAGTTATATTATCAAGGCAATGCCGTCAGAGAGTCAAACAATATGAACGCCTAAAAAAGAGGTAGCTGGCAAAATAAAAACCCTCAAGGTGGCAAAGCCTTGAGGGAGGGGGACTACTTTTAGGAACTTTCAGTTGCTATTTAACAATAGTGCAACTGTTAGTCGATAACTTCTTCAGTATCGATATCGAAGAATTTAGCTTTGTTCATATCGAAGGCTAAATCTACTGAATCACCTGGTTTGTGGATTTCGCGAGCGTCAACACTAGCGATAAATTCAGTATCTCCAACTTTACTGTAAAGCATGATTTCAGCACCTAGTAATTCAGCAACGTCAACTGTAGCAGTGACGCGGCTACCTGGGTTGACATCAAGAGCGATTTGTTCGCTTTCAATATCTTCTGGACGAATACCAAAGATCAAATCTTTGTCGTTATAGCCTTTAGAATCTAATTCTTTCTTACGACCTTCAACAACAGATAATTGTAACCCTTGGCCATTCGTGATCAAGCCATCTTTATAATGAACTTTAAATAGGTTCATCGCAGGGGATCCGATAAATCCAGCAACGAAAACATTCACTGGTTTATTATAAACTTCTGATGGAGACCCGATTTGTTGAACGATACCGTCTTTCATAATAACGATACGGTCAGCCATGGTCATAGCTTCTGTTTGGTCATGTGTGACATAGATTGTAGTTGTGTTTAAGCTTTGGTGAAGTTTTGCGATTTCAGCACGCATGGCAACCCGCAATTTAGCATCCAAGTTAGATAATGGTTCATCCATCAAGAACACTCGAGCGTCACGTACGATAGCACGTCCCAAAGCAACCCGTTGACGTTGTCCACCGGATAGAGCGGCAGGTTTACGATCTAAGAATTCAGTCAACCCTAAGATTTTAGCAGCACGATCAACCCGTTCTTTAATCTCTGGTTTTTTGTATTTACGCAACTTCAATCCAAAGGCCATATTGTCGAATACAGTCATATGTGGATATAAGGCGTAATTTTGGAATACCATCGCGATGTCACGATCTTTAGGTGCTACATCGTTCATGACAGTTCCACCAATTTTTAGTTCACCTTTAGTGATGTCTTCTAGACCAGCAATCATCCTAAGAGTAGTAGATTTACCACAACCAGAAGGTCCTACGAAAACGATGAATTCACGATCTTGAATGTCTAAGTTAAAGTCAGTTACGGAATAATCCGTTGCGTTGTCATATTTTTTATAAATGTGATTTAGTTCAATTTGTCCCATTACAATTACCCCTTTCGATAGATTAATTATAAAGAAAGGGTTTTCAAAAACGTATAGCAAACATGCCTAAAATTTCACCCACTTTTTAGAGCAAGGTGACCAAAACGCTTTCATATGGAACTTTTTGAGGAAAACAGTACTGTCGGATCTTTTTGTGCTACAAGACTTTGGACTGATGTTGTTTGTGACAAAAGGAATATAATAGATTTATTGACGCTTATTTTTAGTTTTTCTACCCCTATTTCAGAAGTTGTTTTGAATACATTAGCTACTTGTTTTGTTATACTGAATGATATGAGAACGGTGATTTTTACCGTGATTAAAAAGTAGTAAAAACATAATAAACGAAAACTGGGAACAAAACGTAGAACCATAAAGCACAATCATAAAGCACAACTATAAATAACTAATTAGGAGTTCAGCAATGATAAAAAGAGGGTTTAAAATCATCAAAGCATATGAAGGTAAAGGACTATCATTACCCTATCGGTCTACGACACAAGCAGCAGGGTACGATTTTGAGGCGGCTGAGGATATGGTGTTGCCTTCTTTTTGGAAGGAATTGATTCGTTATTTTTTCCTAAAGATCGCGAAAGTAAGTGTCGCTGAGAACTCTGATGAGGGTTATGATGCTGCTAAGGCATTACTGAAGCCTAAGTTGGTTCCAACAGGTATCAAGGCTTATATGCAGCCTGATGAGTATCTTCAATTGACTAATCGATCTAGTAACCCGTTGAAAAAGTTTCTGGTGTTACCTAATGGTGTAGGGGTTGTAGATGCAGATTATTATGATAATACTGCGAATGAAGGGCATATCTTTTTTCAATTATTGAATTTTGGTCTTAAGGACTATCAGATTAAAAAGGGCGAACGTGTTGGGCAAGGTATTTTTCAGAAATACCTAATTGCTGATACTGAAAACAACGAAAAAGTGATAACTAGAACAGGTGGGTTTGGATCGTCTGGTCTTTGATTACTTCAGAAGATAGGAGTCATAATGGCAAAGAAGAAAACAATCATATATCTCTGTGATAATTGTGGCTATGAAACACCAAAGTGGTTAGGAAAGTGCCCAAATTGCGGAGAATGGAATACATTTAGAGAGTTCAACCCAAATTCAGGCAAAAATAGTGGTGTAAGTGGCGAAGGAAAACTAGAAAGTGAACCCGTAGCCATTGGTAAAATCAAGAGCTCGGATTTACCGAGATTCAAGACTGATTTTTCAGAATTCAATCGTGTATTGGGTGGCGGGATTGTTCCAGGATCTTTGGTTTTGATAGGTGGGGATCCAGGTATTGGAAAATCGACCTTATTGTTACAGATCTCATTGCACTTACAGAGCAAGGGAAAAAAAGTCTTATATGTTTCCGGGGAGGAGAGCGCTGCTCAAATCAAGATGAGGGCAGAGCGGATGAGCACCTCAGCCGATGATTTTCTCGTCTATTCAGAAACAGACCTTGAATTAATCATGTCAGCGATTGATCGTGTTAAGCCAGATTATTTAATCGTCGATTCAATCCAAACAATGCAAATCGGGGATATCAATGGACTAGCTGGGAGTGTTTCTCAAGTGCGAGAAACGACAGCGGTATTGATGCGATTAGCGAAAAGTCAAAAAATAGCGACATTCATTGTCGGACATGTGACTAAGGAAGGGAATATTGCAGGGCCACGGATGTTAGAACATATGGTGGATACTGTGTTGTACTTTGAAGGCGAAAAACATCATTCTTTCCGTTTACTGCGAGCTGTTAAAAATCGGTTTGGCTCAACAAATGAAATTGGTGTGTTTGAAATGTCTAGTACGGGGTTATCAGAAGTTGAAAATCCTTCACAATTATTTTTAGAGGAGAGACTGGCTGATGCTGCTGGTTCAGCAGTGGTCGTTTCTATGGAAGGGACACGGCCAATCCTGGCTGAAGTGCAGTGTTTGATTACGCCTACGGTCTTTGGAAATGCCAGAAGAACAACGAGTGGTTTGGAGTATAATCGTGTCGCTTTATTAATGGCCGTATTGGAGAAACGAACAGGGTTACTATTACAAAACCAGGACGCTTATTTTAAATCGACAGGTGGTTTGAAGTTAGACGAGCCAGCTATTGACCTTGCAGTGGCTATCAGTATCGTATCGAGTTATTACGATAGTGCAACAAAAGTGACAGATTGCTTCGTAGGAGAAATTGGGTTAGCAGGCGAATTAAGACGTGTTAGTCGGATCGAAGATCGTATCAAAGAAGCTGAAAAACTTGGGTTTACACGTATCTTTATTCCAGCTAATAACGATACCCAAGCGTTAATCAAGGCTAGTAAATCAATTCAAGTCGTTGGTGCAAAGACGTTAACGGAAGTTGTGAAGAAGGTTTTTCCAAATGCAAGATGATTTCATCATTGTTAGAGTATCATCCGAAAACAGAAAGTGAATATTTTGTGAACAAGTTATTAATGAAGCTATAAGAAAAGAGTGCAAGCGTTTTTTATCACTTAAAGTATGATAGACTGACTTTATTATCACATGACACTCTTGTAGCAGTGGAGTGTTATCGCAATAAATGGTTTTTGCAATGGTTTCTGCAATAGATGTTTTATTAGCAAAAGTGATCTAAGAAAGGGAGAGTCATTAAATGAAAAAGAGAGAAAACGAGGTGATATGCTAATGGCTAAACGAATTATTACGTTAGTGTTTATCATTATCGGTGGGAGCTTAGGTGGTTCTTACTTACCGTATTTTTGGGAATATGTTGGCTTAAGGGATAGTATGGTCAATCAATCTATATTCAATTTAGTAATTGGTGCCATTATTTTCTATTTGTTATCATTAGTATTGAAAGACACTATTATCCGAGCTATTAAGCAAATCGAAACTTTTTTGAGTCAAAAATCATCCGTATATTTACTATTTGGGAGTGTTGGAACATTGATTGGACTATTATTAGCCGTTCTTTTCCTGATTCCAATCCAAAGTATCGGTGTGCCATTCATTAACCAAATCATGCCACCGGTTTTAGCAATCTTATTAGGGTATTTAGGCTTCACTGTTGCAACGTCTCGTGTTGATGATTGGCGTAAGTTATTTCAAAGTGGACGAAAGAAAGACTCAGAGACAGCGTTATTAGACCGAAAGGTGAGTGATAAATTTCATCGGTATAAAATACTGGATACAAGTGTGATTATTGATGGCCGTATCTATGATGTTGCGAAAGCAGGTTTTGTTGATGGAACCTTAGTAATCCCCAATTTTGTATTGAAAGAATTGCAGTTGATTGCTGATTCGTCAGATAGTCTCAAAAGAGCAAGAGGGCGCCGCGGGTTAGATATTCTGAATGACCTTCAAAAAAGTGATGCAATTACAGTCGAGAGTTATGAAGGTGATTTCGAGGATGTGCCAGAAGTTGACCTTAAGTTGATCAAATTGGCAAAATTGATTGATGGTGTAGTGGTTACCAATGATTTTAATCTCAATAAGGTTTGTGAGTTTCAAGGGGTCCCTGTTTTAAACATCAACGAACTAGCTAATGCTGTCAAACCAGTCGTGATTCCAGGGGAAACGCTGAATATTATGATCATCAAGGCTGGAACGGAACGCAATCAAGGGGTCGCTTATCTTGAGGACGGTACAATGATTGTGGTAGAAGATGGTCAATACTATATGAATCAAAAATTACCAGTCGTTGTGACTAGTGCTCTACAAACAAATGCTGGAAGAATGATATTTGCACGCCCAGCCCATTCACAAAACAAAATAAAAGAGTAAAATAGAAGAGAAAGGTTCGTTATATTTTCAGAAACGATTTGTGGCCACATAGTGGCACGCGAATCAGACAACAGAAGGGATGGAATTTTATGAAATTAGTTTTAGTAAGACATGGACAAAGCGAATGGAATTTAAGCAACCAATTCACTGGTTGGGAAGATGTTAAACTGAGTGAAAATGGGGTCAATGAGGCAACTAAGGCAGGGCAACTGTTAAAAGAAACTGGCATTCAATTCGATGTATTATTCACTTCTGTCTTACAACGTGCTATCAAAACTGGTCATATCATTTTAGAAGAAACCGGTCAACTCTGGATTCCTGAAGTTAAAAGTTGGCGTTTGAATGAACGCCATTATGGCGCTCTTCAAGGATTGAACAAAAAAGAAACCGCTGAAAAATATGGGGATGAAAAAGTTCACCAATGGCGTCGTTCATACGATGTTTTGCCACCATTACTAGAAAATGATGACGAACGGTCACCAAAAAATGATCGTCGTTATGCTCATTTACAAAAGAAAGTTATTCCACAAGGCGAAAACTTAAAAACGACTTTGGAACGTGTTATTCCATTTTGGGAAGATCAAATCGCACCAGCAATCTTAGACCATAAAACGGTCTTGGTTGCTGCTCACGGTAACTCTTTAAGAGCCTTGATCAAATATCTAGAACAAATATCAGACGATGATATCATGGGCGTAGAAATCCCAACAGGTGTTCCGTTGGTTTACGATTTAGATGAAGATCTAAGCGTGACCGATAAATATTTCTTGAAATAAACACGACAACGTTAGGTTGAATAGAGCATAGACGTACTCTTTAGAGAGGTAGGACATTTGGTGTCTTACCTCTCTATTTTTATGGGTTCTACGTCAAATAGTGTTGTTACAGTTAAATCACTTAAGGAAACGCCCCGGCGTTTCTTTTTTTTCTAAATAATTTGGCAGATATTTTGCTG
>NZ_ATXL01000040.1 GCF_000421665.1 Bavariicoccus seileri WCC 4188
GCAGATCTAAGTTAGTAGCAGATCTAAGTTAGTAGCAGATCTAAGTTAGTAGCAGATCTAAGTTAGTAGCAGATCTAAGTTAGTAGCAGATCTAAACACAAAAACAGGAGTCTAGTTGTGATATCCTTCCTATATAGAACACTGTGTTTCCTTATCCTATATATGAGGATATCGCAGAAACCAAGACTCCTGTTTTTATCCTTACTTTCTTATCTATTCTACTTTATTCTACTTTACTCTTTTTCACCATTTAAACGAACAATTTCAATCAAGGTATCTCGTGCTTTTTCCATAGCCTCTAGTGTGATGAATTCAAACTGGCCATGAAAATTTTCTCCCCCAGTAAATATATTTGGAATTGGGATTCCCTTCAAAGAAATCTTAGACCCATCTGTCCCACCTCTAAACGGTTCAACAACTGGTTCTATCCCTAGATTCTTCATCGCTGTTACGGCTAAATCCACGACTTCTGGATGTTTATCGATGACTTGTCTCATGTTATAGTACTGATCTTTGATCGTGTAGGTGATTCGTTCACGGTCTAATGATTGATTCAGATTATTGATAATATCAATCAGTATTTTTTTGCGCTCAGCAAACTGCTCACTATCATGGTCTCTTATAATATAGGAAAGTTCAGCTTTGCCATTACTACCCACAAAATCATGAAGGAAATAAAACCCTTCATACCCTCTCGTTTTTTCAGGTACTTCATCCTGTGGCAGAGCTTGATCAATCGCTTCTCCTAGTTTAATCGCATTAACTAGTTGACCATAGGCCGTGCCGGTGTGAACCGCTGTCCCTTGAATCTCAATATCAATCTTAGCAGCATTAAAGGTCTCATACTCAAAATGTCCTACACGACCACTATCAATTGTATAAGCAAAGGCGACCGGAAAATCAGTCACTTCAAAACGATCTGCTCCACGACCAATCTCCTCATCAGGCCCAAAAGCTACCCAGATATCTCCACGCGAGATGTCAGGATGATCACGATAATACTCAAGTAATCCAAGGATTTCTGCAATACCCGCCTTGTCGTCTGCTCCAAGTAACGTATCACCACTGGTCGTGATCAGCGTTTCGCCTACATAATCAAACAAATTAGGAAATTCGCTCGTTCTGAGATAAACACCCAAATTCTTGTTAAGCAGTAGATCCTCTCCTGTGTAGTTTTCCCAAACGATTGGCTTGATGTTTTCAGCATTGTAGTCAGCTGTATCAAAGTGAGCAATAAAACCTATCGCCTCCTTATCCACCTGACCTGCTAGCCTTCCAATCACAAAACAATTCTTGTCATAGAACTGAATATGATCTAAACCAATCTCTTTCAATCTTTCTTCGACCACGTGAGCAAGCTCAATTTGCCCTTTAGTCGTTGGAATCGTCTCACTAGCCTCATCGGACCGCGTATTGATCTTCGCAAAGTTCAGAAAATCTGTCAACAGATTTGACACTCTCAGCACTCCTCGTAAAAAATATTTTGTAAGCACCCATTCGGTGCTGATTATAACCTAATCAATAATGATTTAAATAACGATTTAAATAACGATTTACTCGATATAAGCTGTTCTTAAATTGTAGTAATCGCCATAAGAATGGAAAACAATCCCTTTGACTTTCGTATCGATCAAGTAGCTAGCAGCACTTTGATACAATGGGACTTGACTGGCATCATCTTCTAATAAGATTTTCTCTGCAGCTTTGAAATCAGCAAAACTTGCATCGTCATCGTTTGCGTCCACTGTTATAGCTTTATCCACCAAGTCCGAGTATTCTTGATTGTCATAACCACCGTAATTATAAGACGATCCCGTCTTATACAGGTTGAAATAAGAATTGATCTCGCTGCTTCCAGCAATCCAGCCAGAGAGAGACAGTTCATAATCTTTATCTTTCCGTAATTGATTAACATTTGCTGCTGGTTGAGGTTTCAAATCAATCGTCAATCCCTCTAAGTTCTCTTGTAACTGAGATTGGATATACTCACCGACACGTTTATCTGTATCCGTATCTTTGATGATCAGGCTCAATGTCACACCATCTCCAACGACATCCTTTGCCTTTGCCCATTCTGACTTCGCTTCATCCAAGTCAAAGACATTGTATTCCCCACTGTATGCTCTAAAATCTTCACCAGTCTTACTATTGGCGTACAATCTTGCCGGTACTAAACCATTCAGTGGTGTTGACCCATCATTTAACACGCTAATAGCCAAGCCTTCTTTATCAATAGCTAAAGCAATTGCTTTTCTAACATGTACATTACCTAAGGCTTCAACTGCTACTTTGTTGAAATCTAAAAAGACATTAGCCACTTCCGGTTCAGACACAAAGAAATCTTGGTTATTATATTGACTAACATATTGCCCGCTGATCTTAGTCAAATCAATTTCATCACTCTCGAATAAACGGATACCTGTACTTTCCTCTTTCACAGTTGAACCGTTCACTTGATCTAGTTTAACTTCATCTGCGGCATAGTAATTGTCATTTTTCTTAAGCGTCCATGTTTCTGATGTTGAATCCCAATCGCTCAATGTAAATGGTCCTGAGTACAATAATGCGTCACTATTTTGACCATATTGATCACCTTGTTCCTCTACAAAGGCTTGGTGTTGTGGTGCAAGCCACGCAATCGAAATAACGGATAAGAACGATGGTTGTGGATTGACCAATTCAACCACAAACGTTTGATCATCTGGTGTTGATAAACCGATATCTTCGAATGACTTTTCACCATTTCGCACTTCTAAACTATTAACCACATTATCTAAAAGATAAGCATTTGGCCCAATCGTATCTGGATTAACCATTTTAGTCCAACTATACAAGAAATCTGCTGAAGTGATTGGATCACCATTACTCCACTTGATACCATCCTTCAAATGGAAAGTATACGTCTTTCCATCTTCACTGATATCCACTGATTCAGCTAACCCTGGAACTGGCTCACTCGTTTCATCTAAGCGATATAACCCTTCAAACAAATGCTGTGCTACCGTAAAAGTGACTTTATCTGTCGTTTGCGTTGTATCTAAAGTCGTCAACTGCGCTGACAAACTGACCCTAATATCCCGCTTTGATTCCCCATTACCTCCGTCGCTCGACCCATTGCCATTTGAATTACCACACGCTGCAAGTGATACCGCAGCTACTACAGTTAATACTAACTTTTGCCATCTCTTCATTACAATTCCCCCATTAATTATTATTTCTCATTACCTTTAACCTACATTGAAATGCGTGATTCGAATGGTTCCAATAGATCTTCTATAAGACTCTTAATAAAGATTCTTTGTAAAGTCCTTTGCAAGGTTCTATGTAAAGTCCCTTGTAAGCTTCTATGTAAAGTCCTATGTAAAACTCTTTATATAAATCCTATTAAAATCCTATAAAGAGTTTTAAACGAGATTCATCTACTTAGTTCTACTAAGAATCTTGTCCCAAAAACAAAAAAGCTTTCGTCTTTAGATGTCACAGTTAACATCTAAGGACGAAAGCTAGTCATTTTTAAATGATCTTAGTTCGCGGTACCACCTTGATTTGCGTTGCTGATTGTTAACAGTCCAAACATTAATGACCGTTACAAATACCAAACACACACTCTTATCAGTACAATAATACTGAACTGCTATAACAGGCAGACCTGGACTATCTTAAACCATTCGGACAGTCAACTCAGAGACCATTTTCACATCACTCATCGATATCCCTTTCACCAGACAGGACTCTCTTTAATCGAATCATAACCCTACTTTTCTCATCAACGTCATTTATAATATACTGTCATTAAATCACGTTGCGTATATCTTGTCAATCTAAACAGATGAACAACTAATCTTTCACCCGACAAACAACCTTATGAAAAGTAACTATACATCTTTTCTAGCAAGAATGAAGACCTTTAAGCCTTCCATTTCTTTTTATGTAATAAACTGAGATTGATCATATTGATAATGACAATGGTCAGCAAAAACAGTAAACTTACTTGCCATTTTTCAAGATAAGTTATGGTCATCGCTTCATTGAACAATATTTCAATACGCGAGGAAGTCTTTTTTTCATCTCAGCATCACGCGGGAATTTGATGACTATGACCATTTATCTATTGTTTGGAAATTCACTTAAACACCTTTACTTATAACAGAGCCGTGATATAATAACGACATGTTTAACGAATGATATTATCTATTTTATTACTTTTAGTTCGTATTTTAAAGGAGAGATTATGGAAACCTACTCACCTGACGTCAAATCAAAGCAAAAAAGCATGACTGTAAAAGACTTAACAGAACGCACTGTCGTTGGTCAACAAAATGACTTGCGTTACCAAGTAGATGATAATCCTGGATTTGTGCCTTCAGTTCTTCTCGGCTTTCAAAATGTCCTGACAGCTTTTGGTGGAATCATTGCTGTACCACTCGTCATTGCAGGAGTTGCAGGGCTCGATGTCACGATGACTGCTTTTACAGTCAGTGCAGGTTTATTAGTGTCTGGTATCGTTTCAATCATCCAATCTTATGGAGTTGGTCCTAAATGGTTTAAAGTTGGTTCAGGACTCCCGACGATTATGGGAACAGACTTTGGTTTTGTGGCTCCAGCCAATGCTGTCATCAATACAATGGGTGGTGGTATGGCAGGCTACGTCGGCGGAACATTTCTAGGTGCAATTATCGAAGTTGTCTTAAGCTACTTTATTAAACCTTTGATGCGTTTTTTCCCACCGGTAGTTACTGGAACGGTTATCACTTTAATGGGAATGACATTGATGCCTGTTGCCTTCGATTGGGTAGGAGGTGGCGCAGGTGCAGCTGATTTTGGCTCTCTTCAAAACATCACGATTGCTAGCTTTGTCTTTCTAGTAATCACCGTGATCAACCATTATGCACCAAAAAACATTGCTTCAGCTGCCGTCCTCATTGGGATGGCAATCGGCTACCTCGTGTGTATTCCCTTTGGCTTAGTAGACTTCGCTCAAGTCATTAATGCCCCATGGTTTGCTTTACCAAAAATCCTACCATTTGGCATCGACTTAAATCCAGCCTACATCCTCCCCTTCCTTGCAGGATATCTCGTCACTGTGATTGAAACCGTTGGTGTTGTACAAACTATTGGCCAAGTCACTTACCAAGAGTTAACTGACGACCAAATCGCTGCTGGCGTTCGCTGTGACGGTGTTGGCTCAATGATTGGACCAGTTCTAGGTAGTGGACCAGTCGCAACATTCAGTCAAAATGCTGGTCTGATTCCATTAACTAAAAATGCTTCCCGAATCGTTGCTATCTTTGGTGGAGTCATCTTGATCATCATGAGCTTATTCCCTAAATTTGCGACACTTGTTTCAATCATGCCAACCCCAGTTTTGGGTGGTGCTGGTATCTTACTATTTGGGACCGTTGCAGCCTCAGGAATCCAATCACTCTCTAAAGTACCTTATAATAACCGCAACCTGTTAATCATCTCCTCTTCACTAGCCATCGGACTTGGGGTGTCATTTAAACCAGAATTAACAGCATCATTACCAGGTATATTGAATGCTCTATTCTCTTCAGGTATCTCAGCTGGTACGATTGTAGCCTTGTTTTTGAATATTATCTTAGTTGAAAAGAAAGAGGATTAAACTAGCTACAACTCGTTTTGTTAGTAGCTTTAGATTTTATTTTTAAGCATCTATTACAGCATTTGTTTTAGTGTTTATTTTATAACAGCACCTATAAGCATATCTCCTATCAGACCTTTAATATGAAAAGAGGCAGCGACAAGAAATTTGTCGCTGCCTCTTTTACTACTGTAACAATAACTGAAACAATAACACTCACAATAGAAAAACACTATTCTGTTAAAATATCATCTAAACACAACGCATCATTTAACACGTCGTCTAGACAATTATATACTCTGCTCTAGACTATGCTCTACACCACACGCTACAATCATGCAGGCAATCTTCTGATGCAACTATATAATACCAGCAATAATAGGATCAACAGGACACCTAATCCCAATTGTGCGCCAATAGTCGTCACAGTCTTAAAATCACCTGGCAAGTGTTGTTGAGCTATATTCAAAATAGAGGCCACTAGCGCTGTCGCAAGTGCGCCTGCATATTGTTGCAGTGTGTTAAACAAGGCATTGCCATCTGGATGGTCTCCCGCTTTTAAGGCATTCATCCCTGTCGTCATTAAATTGCTATAACACAAGCCCGAGCCTATCATGTAGATGACATGGGCGATGATAAAGCCTATGATACTTGGATTATCTAGGACTGAGATCAAGCCAAGCCAGCCTAAGCTAGCAACCACCAGTCCGATAATGATTGGCTTTCTCGGTCCCACATGATCAAGTATTCTACCCGAAAAAGGTAATAAGACTGCTGAAATAATAGCTCCCGGGCAAAGGGTCAGTCCAGCAACAAGGGCACTTTCATTCTGTACCGTCTGCATAAAAGTTGGAATCACGAAAGACAAGCCCAATAACAACAGCTGACAGACCAAAAAACTGACCAAGCATAATCTAAAGTCACCCTGTCTTAAAACACTTAGTCTGATCAATGGCATAGCCACTTTCTTAGACCTAAAAATAAATAATACCAGTCCTAGCACACTGATAATTAAAGAAATTAATCCCATCCTACTTCCTGGTTCACTCAAAAAATAGAGAGAGCCCGAGAAAAATAGGACTAGTCCAATTAAACTCAAGCCATCTAGCACACCCGACTTTTCAACCGTTTCGTTTGGAATCGCATAAAGCCCTAAACCAAGAGACAGGATCAAGACCGGCACCAAAAACAAGAAAATATAATTCCAAGATAATGCTGCCGTCAAATAACCACCATACGTTGGGCCAATAGCTGGAGCAATGGCAGTCGTCAAGGTTCCAATACCAATCATTGTTCCCCGTTTTTCAACTGGAGACTGGCTGAGGATCACATGAAACATTAACGGTAATGCGATCCCAGTACCGACACCTTGTAGGAGCCGACCAAGCAACAGCATCAGGAAATTAACTGCATAAAAGTCTGTCACCAAGCCCGCTAGAAACATCAGATTTGAGAGCACAAACAACGTCCTCACACTCAATTGCTTCAGAAGATAAGGCAAGAGCGGCACGATGATTGAGATCATCAATAGGTAGATCGTCGTGACCCACTGCACTTGACCCGTCGTCACGCCAAAATCTTTAATCAGAGTTGGAAAGGTCACATTCATTGCCGTTTCAATTAATACCCCCGAAAACGACATAGCGCCCATCGCTAAGATTGCTGGTAATAATTTGTATGTTTTTATCTCATTCAAGTAACCACACCCTATACTAATTTAAACATTAGACCCCACATCACACGAAAAGACGGCTTCTATATAAACTAGAAACCGCCTTTATAATCAGTACTTAAGCCACTCGGCCTAAGTGCTATCTGTACGATTTGATCTATTACTATTTTAGAATATCCATCCTATTTTAGCAATTACTTCTCTTAATCAACTTACTAGCTTGATACTTAATACCAAGCGGGTTTATCGCCATCAGTATGTGGTTTATTGATCCCGAGTGATGCTCTTTGGTATTGAGACGGGTCTTTGATCAATGACCGCACTAAAGCAGCCACAGATTTTCGTGATACCTCCGTCCCCTTAAAGGGCTCCCCTTTTTGTGTCAGTTCATAATCAATTTCATTCTTGTTCGTTAACCAAGCCAATCTAACAATCGTGTAATCAAGCTCTGACGCTTCAATTAAATCCACTGCCTCACCATAACGTTCTAAAAGGGCACTATCTAACATGTTATGATTCCATTCCCCAAATGAACCAGGAACCTCATCATAAACACCTAAAGCTGATAACCAAATTAAACGCCTAACACCTGTATGAGTCATCGCTTCTATAATGGCTCTAGCTTCTTCAACGACATCTGGACCTGCTAGATTAGCATAAACGATGTCAGCAGTCGCCACCGCTTGTTCCAATACGTCGAGATGACGCACATCGCCCTCAATAATAGCTTCTTTACTATCATCTCTCAGCCTCAACCGCTCACTGTCTCTCAAGTAGTGACTCTGATAAATATCACTTTCTCTCAGGAACATCTCGCTCACTCTTCTGGCTATCCTACCGTTTGCACCAAGAATCAATACATTTCGCATAACCCACTTTTTCTTCTTATCTTGAATGACCTGCTGAATGATCTACTAAAAGAAGTAAATCATGGTCATCCTCCATCTCTCATATTATTATCCTATGGCTTTTTAACGAAAAGCTCAAGAAAAGTGGTTTTATAGCTACATTAACAAATGCAAACAATCGCACAAAAGCTAGTTCATAGAAAAAATATCAGTAGCTGTTTGATAAAAAGACTATCAATAGCTACTGACCATGAATCATTTATCGGGAACTGTTTTCTCATTTAATTTTGGAATAAAATCATCTACAAATTGAAATTTATCTCGGCGTGTAATATATAAAAAACCAAAAACCGAAAAAGTGACAGCTCCAACGAAATTGACGATCAAATCTTTCATTGTATCAATGATCCCGATATCTAGGTAGCCACCCTCGACTAATTCGGTCTTCATCTGGTCTCCATCTTGATAATAGATCACCGTATGATCGATGTTTTCGATGATCACAGGCACATTCTTTCTTTCAGGATTGAGGTCTACCGAAGATAATTTTTGGATAATACGGTCTTTTTGCATATCCTTATTGAACAATTGGTCTCCCGCAAACTCAAAAAATTCCCATAAGACACCAATCGTCATCGAAAAACAGAAAGCCACAAGAGCCACAAACCACGGGGACATGCTGATATGAAACAAATTCCGTTGGTTAATGATATCAATTAATGAAAACCCAATAGCTGCAGCCAAGAAACCATTAACAGTATGAAGAATCGTATCCCACTGTTTGAATGTCCCATAGAAATTACTGATTTCGCCAAGTATTTCGGCCGAAAAAATAAAAATTAGGATTGTAATTTCCAAAACGATCGGCAAACTCACATTTAACCGTTTTTCCAAAAAGTTCGGAATTAAAAATAGGAAAAGAGTCAATACGCATAAAAAGGCACTATTCCAGTTTCCAATAAAAAGTTGTCTGATTAAAACACTTAAGACAATCACCCTAAAACCGACATAGACATATTTCTCAATGTTACTCTTCATTCTCTCCTCCATACCATGGATCACTTGTCACCATCAGCTGTTGATCGACTGCCGAAAGTAAAATGTCCGCTGGATCATCGTTTAAATAGGTAATATACAAGCGTTCCATCGCTCTCGACATCTGTGTGTACAGTACCTTATAATCTTTTTTGGATTGATATGCCTCTTTCGACACATCATACACCAAGACATTATCAAACTCTAACCCTTTGGCTAAGCAAATTGGGAGCACTGTAACACTACATTTTTCGCTGTCTTTTTTTACCCACTTCATATCTGGTCCCAGTATTTCTTTTAAGCGATTAGCTTGTTGTTGCGTTTTTGTAAGGATAGTTAGGGAATCTAAATTATCTTTTGTAATAATCGCAGACACAATCTCACTAATATCATTTGACTCATCTTGGGCCCACAAGACAGGCAATTCCCCTTTTGGTCGAACTGGAATAATATCAATACTTTCTGATGGTTCTTGACCATTGTTTTTTAGCACATGGCTAAACAAGTTTGTAATGGCTCCGCTAGACCGGTAGCTGTTCAAAAGATCATAGCGTTCTAGGCTCTTCTGGTTGGTTTTAAATAAAGTCGCAATCTGGTCAAATGGTGAATAGGAATTAAAAATAGCTTGATTCTCATCACCAACTGCTGTAAAGCGTGCTTTGGGAAACAGTTCAAATAAAAGCGCCAATTGAGCGACTGTATAATCTTGTATTTCATCAATCAAAACAAAGCGAATCGTCCGTTCTTCCAAACGTTCCACATAAAAGTGTTTAATCAACAATAATCCGACTGCTTCATCAAGTGTAACTGTATTTTCGTCTTGCCAAACATATGTCTCACCCTCTAACTCAGCGTAGATAGTTGCAAACAAGTCACGGTAATCGAGCCACTTATAGTGGGCAATACTAGAACGAACACTCCCATATTTACGATCTAGTAGCTGATAGCCATATCGCAAAACACTTTGTGTAGAATCATCAGCAATTTCACTCCCAAAATACTTACGTTGTAGCCCTTCCGAAAGCGATAGCACTTGATTCTGAATAGCGTCACTTTTAGCAGTCTTTTGTAGCTGACGCGTCCAATAAGTTGCTATTTTATTTTTCGTAGCTTGCAAGCGTTCTGAATAGGAAAGTAGCGGATCTGTCTCTTCATAGAATCGTTTAATTCTTTTTTTTGAGATAACGATTTTTCCACGGCTCGTGATTGCCTCAAAAGAAGTAGCTGTCGTTTTGAGAAGTTCCCCTGCTTCCTTTATTGCAGTAACAAAACGAAGTGATCTAATGACGTTGATTTCTTGAGATAAACTGGATTGACTGACACGTTCAAAGTAAACAGGCTCTTTTTCAACCATTAATCCCAAGTTATCTGATACATACCTCAATAATGTCAAATTAAGCGGATTCTTCTCCCCCAAATTAGGCAAGACATGTGACAAGTAATGCACAAAAGAATCATTAGGCGAAAAAATAATCATGTTATCAGCTGACACTTCTGCTCTTAAATTATAGAGCAGATAGGCGATACGCTGCATGATTGTCGAAGTTTTACCACTACCAGCGATGCCATTTACCAAAATATTGGGATGAACCTGATCTCTGATAATCTGATTTTGTTCCTTCTGGATAGTCGCCGTAATATCTTGCATGAACCCTGTATCATCTGTCTCTAATACCTTTAACAAGATGTCATCTTGGATAGCGACCGTCGTATCGAAAAAGCGGAGTAGCTGGTTCTTTTTAATGATGAATTGGCGTCTATTCTCAATTGAAACAGAAATATCCTGATCATTAACCCTATAACCAGATGGACCAGTCTCGTTGTTGTAGAACAACTCAGCTATTGGTGCACGCCAGTCATAAATCAAGTCTGCTCCTTCACCGTTACTAAAGTTGTTCGTCCCGATGTAGAAAAATTCCACTGGTTCTTGTTCTAAGAAATCCACTCCGATTTTTCCAAAATAAGGTGACCGCAACAAATTCACAATTCTTTTCAGTTGTTCAGACGTCAATTTGAGTTGAAAATTAACTTGATCGATTTCCCGGTTCTTGGACTCCAACATGGCATATGTTTCTAAACTATCCGAATCATTGCTAAAATTGAGACTCAAATCTCCAGACATCGCTTTGATTTGAGATAACCCACTATCTTTGGTTTGATCTAAATAGTCTTCTAGACGATTCTTAGCTTTTAGTAGTTCTTCATACACTTGATCCAAGTAAACTTGTTCTTTTTGTGATTCTGTTGACGTCATTCAAACTCTCCTTTATAAACTCTTAGAGAAAGAAACTATAATGTAACGAGATACAGTTTACCATAAAATAGTTGTCAACCGATAGTGACTAAAGTCCTAAAAAAGCCTTTGTCATTAGCTTTTTATACAAAAAAAGAGTTGTGACAAAAATATCACAACTTCTTTTTGCTATAGGCCATTCGCCTATCTTGAAAATGCGGCAACACATTTCTCACAGAGACCGAATATTTCAAAGCGATGACTTTCTATTTTGCATCCGGGTAACCGATCTTGAAAGAAATCCATTGGACACATTTCGATTTCTCGACTTGCCCCACACTTCGTGCAAATGAAGTGGTGATGGTGGCCAATATGACCGCCGCCACATTGATATTTGAATTTCATCTCACCATTTATCTCGGTTTCTTCAACCAGGTTAATCACTGAAAAATCATGTAGATTACGATAGACTGTATCATAACTAATCGTAGGAAAAATAGGTTTCAATAACTCAAACATTTCCCTAGCTGATAGATAGCCATCGCGATCTATCAGATTCGTCAACATCGTCTCTCTCTTTTTGGTATGCTTATAACCATGTTTATCCAATTGTTTTAAAGCATCTTCAATAGAATGATCATGACTCATAGTTATACTTCCTTTTTGATTGTCCCAATAGTGCTTTATCACATCATATTATACCACATTCAAAACACTTGACTCAAAAAGAAGAGCCACCGTAAGAGGTTAGTTTCTTTCATCAGATTGAGATTGTTCGGCTAACTGCCTACCTGATGACTCTGTGTTACTTGATCGTGATATATTATTTAATCGTTAATTTCAAATTCTCAAGGTTTTGTTCCATTACAGTGATGTAATCAACACCCTTAGCTAAATCATCATCCGAAATACCTTCTAGTGGACTTAATACTTCTGTTTTAGCGCCAGTTTCTTTAGCTAATGTTTCTGATACTGCACTAGTAGCATTTTCTTCAAAATAGATGACAGAGATTTGATTCTCGTCGACAAATTCCTTGAGCTCAGCTACACGCTTTGGACTTGGTTCTTCTTCTGGAGATAATCCAGCAATAGGTTGTTGGATAAGATCATAGCGTTTTGATAAGTAGCCAAAAGCGGCATGTTGTGTCACAAATGTCCGATTCTTAGCATCTTTCAATTCAGTTTCAAATTTTTGGTTCAAATCTTCTAATTTGCCAACTAATTCATCACTATTCTTTTCCCATGCTTCTTTATATTCTGGGTATTTAGCCACTAAAGCCTCAGTGATTGTCTTGACTTCTTGTTGTGCCAAAACGGGGTCCAACCAGACATGTGGATCAAACTCATGTTCATGATCATGACCTTCTTCATGTTCTACATCGTCGTGGTCTTCGTCTTCATGGCCTTCTCCTTCATGATCGTGGTCATCTTCTTCAGAACATTCCATCAAATCGATATCTTTGGTAGCTTCTATTACCGTCGTCTTTTCTGTATCTAATCCATCAACAATAGATGGCACCCAGGTTTCCATGTATTCACTGTTATAAACAAAAGCATCAGCATCAGTAATACCAGCCACTGCTTTTGCAGATGGTTCATAATCATGGGGTTCTGTCCCACCACTGATCAACATAGAGACATCAGCATCATCCCCAACAATACCCTTTGTAAAGTAATACATTGGATAGAAGGTTGTTACAATCGATATATCCGATTGTTCGCTAGTAGTATCATCAGCCGAGTCATTATTGCCATTTCCTGAGTCACTTGTATTATTTCCACAACCAAGTAATGCTAAGGCACTGAAAGCAGTTATCAAAACCGTTTTAAGTGATTTTTTCATTCTATCATCCCTTTAAATAATTTACTTTCTGTTGCTACAATTCTTGTAAATCGTAACTATTCCGCTTTGTTATCTTACTACTCTAACTTAAATTTGACAAGTAGTTTCACCATGACTCTTTCTTTTCAGAAAAATTAAACTCTTATTTAACTTCTGTAAAGACAGCTTTTTTTCTAAGCTTTGGAGAGTATTTTTGGAGAGTTAGTTTATCTGGTGTATTTTTCTTATTTTTGCTCATTAAATAAAGACGTTCGCCAGTCTCTTTGCATTCTAACAATATATGTTTTCTCATTTTGAATTCCTCCTAATTATGCGTTACCACTTTTTTTCGCTTTAGCTGCTCTTAAAATTTTTTTCGCCCGACGTTTTGTCTTGATATTTTTATTTTTAATATTTCTATAGGCAGTTGAAACATCTGTTTTTTCCACAATGATTCCTTCTTTCTATTGGCTTTACAGTTAGTCGTAGTAACCCCTTGTCACCATAAAACGTATCCGTTACGTTTTACAATGATACTATGAAAAGTGCTATATGGCAAGTAAAAATAGAAAATCATTTGCTCTTAACTTCTTATAGTCCTCACTAAACTATCCAAAAATGTTTCAAAAGCCATTCAAAAGCCATCCTAAGACGATTAAAACTTGCCAAATAAAAAAGCAGTTCTTCCATTTTTTGGAAAAACTGCAGTCAAACAAATCTTTTTACTTCTATATAAAGAAGCCTCTTTATTTTAAGAAAGCGATCGATCAGCGTAACACTTAATGATCGTCTTACGCGTAATGATACCTACAAATTTGTGTCGATCATCTACCACAGGCACAAAATTCTGATCCATTACTTTTAAGAGTACCTCTTTTAAAGGTGTATCTATGGTCGCAGCAGGATTGAAAGGTTTTCTGATGATATCCCTAATTTGACCTTTTTCTTGATCATGTAACGAATTATTCTCATCATCAATCAGATGCCATAACAAATCTCCCTCTGTTAATGTTCCAATATAATCACCATCATCTGATAAAACTGGAATAGCACTGTAACCATGGAATCGCATTTTCTCTAAACCTTGTCGTATGGTAGAGTTTTCATTTAAAGTAGCCACAGTCGCTTTTAACGTCAATAAAGAGGCGACAGTAACATGGGCATATAATTTAGTTTGTTCAAATTGATTACTATTATCTGTTGGTACCTTAGTCGTCATTTTTAGCGTCTCCTACTCTGTTGATGGCAAATTTTACACGGTGCTAATCGACATAAATTTGATAACCTTTACTCAATCTACTCCATTAATCGTAACGATAACTAGCAAATAAATCAATCTTAATACCCTAACTTATCAGATATTTAATAGTAGGAATAATAGTAGGGAAATAGCAGGAAAATAGTTAGAATAAACTAATGGTTAGGATTTCAGTAACAACTATTAGACGGTAGTAAACAGCAAAAAGGATGCAGATTCCTCTTAACTCTGAGGAACATCTGCATCCTTTACAGTTTCAATAATAATTATTTTTCTGGTGTATCTTGTGATAAGCCTTCGTAGATTTTAGATAAGTTCCATTCCATCATGGCATAATAGCTATCTCCGTCTTCTCCAGGTTCAGCAACTGAATCGGTAAAGATTTTAGCATAGATTGGCAATCCGGTATCCGATGAAATAGTTTCCATAGGACGTTCATCGACACTACTTTCTACGAATAGCACTGGAACATCAGAATCACGCAACTTACGAACTAATGTTTTGATTTGATCAGGTCTCCCTTCTTCTTCTGTATTGATCTCCCAGATATAAGCTGCCGGAACATCATAAGCTTTAGAGAAATATTTGAAACATCCTTCACTAGTCACAATCAGTTTTTTAGACTCAGGAATCGAATCGAACTCCGTCTTAGCTTGTTCATTCAAAGCAGATAGCTTACCAACATAATCATCTAGATGTTCTTGGTAATAATCTTTGTTATCAGGATCTTTGGCGATCAACTGTTTCGCGATATTCTCAGCATAAACAATCCCATTATCCAAATTTAACCACGCATGAGGGTCTTCCTTGCCGCCGTCACTTTCACCTTCTAAATAGATGACCTCGACGCCGTCACTGACAGCAAAGTAATCTTCATTCTCTTTTTTACCAGCATTATCAACTAATTTGGTGAACCAAGCATTACCACCAGTCTCTAAGTTGATGCCATTATAAAAAATCAAATCTGCAGTTGTCGTTTTAGTTACATCTTCAGGTAGTGGTTCGTATTCATGGGGATCCTTACCAACTGGCACCATACTGTGTAATTCAATCTTATCTCCGGCGATATTTTTGATCATATCAGCAATGATTGAATTCGTAGCCACAACTTTCAGCTTGTCGTTATCCGGCCAAGCATTAGTCGTATTGTTTTCGCTTTTTCCACAAGCGGTTAAGATGAATAAGGCTAAAAATGACAAGCCTATTAATTTAAAACATTTACTGAATCTCTGCATGTTTTTTATTAACCTTCTTTCCGAAAAAGTGTTGTTTAGGTGAGAAAATGAAACCAATCAAGAAGAATGCTGCTACTGTTAAAACGATGCTAGATCCAGCAGCGATGTTGTATGAATATCCGATAAATAAACCTACTAAGGAAGCCAATGCTCCCAAAAATGATGAGAGAAAAATCATCGATTTCAAACTATTTGTAAAGAGGTAAGCTGTTGCAGCAGGTGTAATCAACATGGCAACAATCAAGATTGTCCCGACACTTTGCATAGCCGTTACGGCAACTAGAGTCAACATTACCATCAACAGATAATGATAGAATTTAACATTCATTCCAAAGGCTTGCGCCATGGTTGGGTCAAATGATGTAATCAATAATTCTTTAAAGAACAATGCGATAACTGCTAAAACGATAATTGCAACCACAATAGTGACCCACTTATCAAAATTCTGTACTGCCAAAATATTACCAAACAAGATATGGAATAAATCTGTTGAACTGTTCGCAACCCCAATCAAAATAACACCTAGAGCTAAGAAAGAACTAAAGGTTATCCCAATGGCAGTATCTCCTTTAATCACGCTATGATTACCAATAAACGTAATGATTAATGACGCTAATATACCTGTTATAATAGCACCGATAAAGAAGTTGATGCCTAGCATGAAGGAAATCGCAACACCTGGAAGAACTGCATGAGAAATGGCATCTCCCATGAGTGACATCCCTCTAAGAATGATAAAACAACCGACAGTTCCTGATACAATTCCGATAACCAAAGCCGTCACTAAGGCATTTTGTAAAAATTGGAATTCTTGTAATCCTGAAATGAAATTACTTATCATTTTTGTTGCCCCCTTGGATCACGACATTGTCTCCATAAGCTTTTACCAAGTTTTCTGGTGTAAAAACGTCAGTCGTCTTACCAATCGTAATCAATTCTTTGTTTAGGATCACGAGATTATCAAAGTAAGCCTTTACCTTGCTAAGATCATGATGGACGATCAAAACCGTCTTCCCATTTTCTTTCAATTCCTTCAAAATCCGCATAATGATTGCTTCACTCACTGAATCTATCCCTACAAACGGTTCATCTAGAAAAATGTATTTAGCACCTTGCACCAAACAACGTGCCATTAATATCCGTTGAAATTGACCTCCGGATAACTCGCTGATCTGACGCCCTGCAAAATCCGCAAGGCCGACATCATCCAACGCTTCATCAACATTCTTCCAATCCTTAGCCTTAGGCCGTCTGAACAGACCCAGGTTAGGATAAACACCTAGAGACACACATTCGCGGACAGTGATTGGAAAGGTATAATCAACGTGTGATTTTTGCTCAACAAAAGCGATTTGTTTCAATTCCTTTGTGGCATCCTCGCCATCTATTGTGATTTTTCCACTATGTGACACGAGATTCAAAATGGACTTCATCAGAGTAGATTTACCAGCACCATTAGGTCCAATGATTCCCGTGACACTCCGCTCAGAAAACGTCAGATTAATATCATCGAGGGCTTTGACACCATTTGGATAGATCACGCTAAGACGTTTGATATCTATCACTATAACTCCTCCTTTCATATTTTTTAGTAGTCTTAAATTTAATAGCCTTAAATAATTTGTTGTTCAAAATTAAGTTAACTTAATTTTTGTAATAAGTAAACTAAATATTGTGTTTTTGCGAAATAAAAATCGTTATGCCATCCCTTTTGTAATCTTCACATCATTGATTGCATTTTCTTACACATGCCAATCGATATCTTCTAAAAATGGTCCATAAATCGTCTCTTTTTATATACTCACATACCGTCACACATCGTCACTTTTTGTAAACTGTCACAAAAAAAGAAGTTGTCTACTTGGACACCTTCTTTCTCATGACTGCTGTTTAGAGATTCTATCTGATTCACTTGTCGGTCTCGTGATGGAAAAAGCAATCTTTTGCGCTTGTTCTTCGTCCACACCCGCCTCTATTTGAGTTGATTCCTCTAGCAAATCCCCCCACTCCTCTTGATGAGCTTTGACAAAGGCTTCCGCTTCTTTTCTAATTGCTTTCAAGTCTACACCTTGTTGAGAAGCCGCAAAAACACACCCACAGTAACACTGACGGTAGACGTCATATTCTTTACACATCTCAATCGACCTTAAATAACCGTTATTTTTCTTGAAATCACTTGGTAAGTAATTGACCGAATAAATTTTTTGGATATCCATTCCAACTGAATTGATGACCTGCGAATTCTTCTTTGGCGAAATCGTCAAGGCACTACCAAAATAATCGAACCCTCTCTTGGCCGCTTGTTCGGCAACTAAATCTAGCCGCATTTGAAAACAAGCCGAACACCGTTTACCACCTTCTGGTTCATGTTGTAACTCTTGAGACATAACCATCCTGGCAAATTTTGATGGCTCGTATGGTGCCTCGATAAAACCGACAACATTGCCAGTTTTTTCATTGAAATCAGAAATAAACTTTCGTTGAACCAATGCGCGGCGTTCATATTCACTCCGTGGATAAATGTTCGAATTAGCAAAATAAACCGTTACATCCGCATATTGGGTCAAAAACTCCAAGGTATACGTGCTACAAGGCGCACAACAACTATGGATTAAAATAGAAGGACGCGCTTCTTCCTTCTCCCATACCTTGATCATCTGACGCAACACACGATCATAGTTGATTTTTTGATTTTTCATTCGCTCTAAAAATGGTTGAGCTTCGATCACATGACTCACCTCGTTGATTGTTCAAGTGTATAACAAAAAATTTATGGTAAAAAGTATTCTCCACTGCTACTCATCAAATAAAATAAACTCCTTGTACTTACGACCGAGAATGGAAAGAATGATATTTAGCCCCACCATCGATTCCATTGGGACAACCTCTTTTGGCGGTAGTTCTGTCGTTTCATAATAGAGTTGGAAAGTAGCATGCTCACTCAAGAAACTTTTCTTAAATTTAGTCACACTACAAATTGGAACCTCATTGTAGTTTAAGGTCGTCACAATTTGACGAATATGATTGGTATTGCCCCCTAAAGAGGTCACAATCACCAAATCTTTTGGGGTCAAGTTTTGTGCTACTAACCTAAAATTACTTTCACCTGATACAAGATAATTAGGTCTACCAGATAATACTAGATCATTCGAAAACTCTTTAGAATAATTATTTTGGCTAAAACCAGTCGCATAAATCAAAACTGTTGAGGCCGTTTTTAGTTTATCTAGCAAGGGTTGAAAGTTCGTTTGTTCTGCGTATTGAAAGGTTTTTAGTATTTCTTGTTTTAACTCACCTGTCAAGTCACTTGGTGCTATAAAAGTATCATGAAGTGATTGCTCTAAGCTGTATTTGAAGTCAGAGTAACCTCTAAACCCTAATTTTTGCACTAACCTTAATACAGTGCTTTTAGATGACAGCAATCTTTCTCCAAGATCAACAATTGATAATGAAATGACTTCTTCGCGGTTCTTTTTGATATATTGGACCATTTCTTTATCACTTGTTGATAAACCATCATAGTTCAATTGTATTTGTTGGTTAAAATCCATTGGGTCCTCGCTTTTGTATGGTGTCCTAATAATTGATTTCGTTACCTACTCATTTGTCCGCTTTGCTACATCTTTTATTGGCACCAACACCTGTACCACCACTCTAGTCGTTAGTATACCATAGAATAATGATTCCCTTTTAAAAAAGAACCTATATGCGATAGGTTCTTTCATACTAAATATCTTTTAATCCATGAGCCTAGTTTTTCAAAAAAGCTACAAACATGCTATTGGTGATGACGTAGTGAATCGTTAGTATCTCGTTTTATTTTGAGAGGTATACAAGCGCTTCGTATGGTCTTAAACTTACAGTTCTATCAGGCCATTCTTTCGAAGAGTCCTCATAGTTTGATAATAGCAATCTTCCTTTTATACCTTCAACTTCTTGTGGAGGTACAAAGTTCACCGTATAGGGACTGAATGAACAGATAACCAGCATCTTTTGGTCATTGTATTCTCTGATATAAGCATAAATATCTGAATCATCTGCGGCAATCAGCTGATAACGTCCATGCACAATGATAGGAAATTCTTTACGTAATGCAATTAACCGTTGGTAGTGGTAGAAAACAGAAGTTGAATCTTTAAGTGCATCACTGACGGTGATTTGAGCGTTATCAGGAGAGTAATCTATCCAAGGTTTCCCAGTTGAAAAACCATACCCTAGTGAATGATCCCAAGGCATTGGCGTTCGTGCATTATCTCTAGATTTGAGATAAACAGCTTTTTTAATGAACTGATCAGACTCCTTAGCTTCCCTCATTGTTTGGTAAAAATATTTCGTTTCGATGTCTTGATAAGAAGCAATGGAATCGAACGGGACGTTTTTCATTCCTATTTCTTCTCCTTGATAGATATAAGGAGTTCCTTTCATCATATGTAGCAAGGTTCCTAGCATTTTGGCAGATAATTCGCGATAGTCACCGTCATCTCCAAAGCGTGTCACAGCACGAGGTTGATCATGGTTGCTCCAATATAAAGCATTCCAACCATGATCCAATTCTTCTTGCCATAAGGTCAACACCTTTTTGAGATCACTTAATTTAAAACGGATATCCGAAAATTTTCCCCATATCGACCATAGTCGAGATGCATGTGATCAAAATGAAAAACCATATCTAACTCTGATCGTTCTGGAAACGTATATAACTTTGCTTGTTCGCTTGTCGTATTAGGGGTTTCTCCCACAGTCATTACCTCAAAATCCTTAAGAACTTCTTGATGCATTTCTTGTAGAAATTCATGTACACGCGGTCCGTTTGAAGCACCGACATAATACGATTTTGTATAAGGAAGACTTTTAGGGGCATCAGGATAGGTTGGATCTTTACTGATTAGACTGATGACGTCCATTCGAAACCCGTCGATTCCTAATTCGAACCAGCGCCTCATCATGCTATAAATACTTTCTCTGGTTCTGTTGCAAAGTTTTAAATAAAGAATAAAATCCCTTACGGTATCTATGATTTAAGCTGGGATTCCCAATAATACCTTGATTTCAGTACAGACCGAAAACCCGAAGAGAGTGCCTTCTTTTCGGGTTTTCTTATATAATCCTCGAATGGCTTCCATGCCTTTAATCGTGGTAGAGGCAGTGCGTAAACTTCGATAGAATTTATTGCGTCTCTTTACTGGACGATGGTCTTGTTCAATCAAATTATTCAGGTATTTAATGGTACGATGTTCTGTCCCTTGATA
>NZ_ATXL01000041.1 GCF_000421665.1 Bavariicoccus seileri WCC 4188
CGTTAATCGGTGACAGTTCTTTTTATAATGAAGCAAGCTAGAGTTACACTCGTGATAGTTATTGATTTATGACAGTAAATTCATTACAAAATAGATTATAGATGATTTCCATAAAAATTAAATTCCAAAAAAAAGAAACACCGCAGTGCTTCTTCCATGAAAACTGTCAACTCGTTTAAGAACTAATCTGGGTAGAAGTGATCGAGTAGGGCAGAAACGATACGGTTACTAGCCATCTGATCGTTATAGGGATAATAAGCTTCAATAATATTAGGATCAATAGGTTGTGAGCTTTTATATCTGATATAGCTTTCAAGAGCTAATAACAGATCATTTGGATCATCATAGATAGGCCCAGGTAATTTGAAGTTAGGATTATAAGCATCATTTGACCCATCAAGACCATGATCAAACTGATAATAGAATACCGGCTTTTGCATTAAAGCAAAGTCTATACCGACACTTGAATAATCAGTAATAAGTAGTTGGTTTTGTATCAGTAATCGCTGAACGTTTGTATCGTTACGAGTCAATATAGAGACCTCGCTAGCATCAAATAAATTAGCGTACTGTTGAAAATTGTGATGGAGGTAAAAAGAAATTGATAAATGGTAGTTTTCCTTCAGACGTTTGAGTGTTGGATCTTCTAAAAAAGCTTGCCAATGTTTAAAAAAATCTGTTTCAACAAACTCTTTTTTGGGAAGATGGTCTTCGCCAGCTCGCCAAGTTGGGATAATTAACAGTTCGTGTTGATGGTCTTTTTTATAACGCTGATCATGACGATAGTAGATCAGGTTATCGAAACGGGGCAATCCACTGACAACAACTTCATCATCATCATATCCCATTTTTTTAATCAATAATTCTTTTTCAAGAGGTGAGCTAGCTACTACAAGATTAGCAAAGGGGTGTTCTTTTGAGCATTTACCATAACGGTTGGATACATCGCGAATACTAGAAATACCGTGTTGTAGGAATACTTTATAAGTATGATCTAATAACTCAGTCATCATTGGTGTGACAACAGGTAATAAATAATCAGAACTGTGTGTAAATGCAACTAAATCTAACTCAGGCAATAATTGCACATGTTCTAAAGACCGATAATCAATCCGGTTCCCAGCAGGGTGAGCTACAGCATCATAATTGGGTGAATCTTTGCTGATGATATAGTATGGATCGAATATATGGGCATAATGATCACAGATGAAACGGTAGAAGACCAGCCCATTATCGGTGGCAGAGTCTGGATACTCTCCAATTGCTATTTTAAGCTTTATTTTATTAGGAAAAGTCTCTTGTGCGTTAATTTTCTCGCTGACTTTGTTATTATTTTTAGGGTCTTTACTTTCGCTCGTACTAGGTTTGTTATCTTTCGCACTATTTTCTTTAGCACTGTTTTCTTTAATTGCTTTCAATCGTTTCTTTGAAAGTTGGAGGTAGGTCTCATAGCTTCCTTTTGGTAAAAACGACAGTTTGAAGGAAAAGTTACCATAGTTTTGTGTCGCATAAGGCTTAAAATAAAGCTGGTAGTCGTTATTATAGGAGAACCATAAGTCATTAACTTTAGCCTTTTCTCGGTCTAATTCAGCCTCATAGTAACCCACACGGTAGTAATATGGATTTATTTTTAGTGAGGGCTTCATAAAGCTGATAAAGACATCAAATAAATTGTAATCATAAGTATCGAAAGGAACACCATCTAATTGTTTATATAATGTATCAAATGCCCGATGGTCTATCGCAAATACCGCTTCGTTTATAACTCGACCAGTGTGATGGTGTTCTCTCGCTGCCCTTGTTGCAGGTATGGTGACTTTAGCTTTGGTATGACGGACACGAATGGTCAGTTGGACTTGCTCGGGAGCATTAAATTTAGTGGAAAAGGTCAGTCCTAAAATTAAACTATCATATTGGGTTTTAAGACCAGTTAACCGAGCGTCTTGGTTATAAAAATACTCACTCGGAAGGTTTGGTTGTGCTAACACGACGATTTGTTTGTCATCAGTGATAGCAAGCCAGTAGGTCTTCTCCAAATAAGTAAGATTTAAACTCTCTTTTGCTGTAATATTTTCTAAGGGTTCAGAAATCTGATAGGGAACATCATCCGTCGTATATAGTGTAAGATGTGGGTGTTGCTCGTCAAATAATGGCACGATATCTTCTATTTTGAAGCGAATTTGTTTATCAGATTGTTCGAGATCAATTTGTCGCTCAGGCGTACCGATTCTTAAGTGGGGGAAGTCATTCCCAGAGATTATAAATCCTGATTTCGTAGTGATCAATTGCATCTGTTGTGCCCTCCTATCAGCTGTAATAGCTCTAGATTCTTATCTTCATTATAGCATAGCTAAAGCGCCATAAGAGATCTCAACCATCAAGGTTCAGTAAATAAAATCTCATTCCAAATGATAAATGGTAAAAATAAGCGTAAAAAACAAGAGGTAAAATACCTCTTGTTTTAGCGCTGTTACTCTTTTAAGATACATTAAGCTAACTGATAGCCATTACAACCATTCAAACTTTTCCTTCGTTTGACGGCGTTGGTTAAAGTTTTGATAGGGCAGTTGGCGTTGTTTTGCCCAGTTGATAATTTCAGGGCTAAAGATGATATCAGTAAAGGTTAGGTCTTTGACACTTTTAGCGCCCAAGAGTGCAAAGGCCTCTTTAAGTTCTGCCTCCCAGCTCTTAACTTCAGCAATCGTTTCTGCAACATCTGTTGTCATGACCGACTTGAGCCAGTGACCAGATACGCCGACTGCTTTAGCACCTAGAGCTAAAGATTTAACGACATCAAAAGGCGTTGAGATACCTCCAGAGGCTAAAATCGTTGGCTTTTTGGTCAGACTAGCAGCTTCTAATAAACTAAGTGGAGTAGAAATACCCCAGCGTTCCCAGTCGGTGCTAAACAAATGCTTTCGTCTGAGGTTTTCAATCCGAGCGAAGTTAGTCCCACCTTGACCACTAACATCGACATATTGGACACCTATCTGATACAGCTGATGGATTGTTTCGCGGCTCATTCCAAAGCCGACTTCTTTTACGATAATCGGGACATCCAAGCCATCGACTAACTGACTAATGTCCGAGAGCCAATGTGTGAAATCTCGATCTCCTTCAGGCATGACAAGTTCTTGAGTTGCATTGACATGGATTTGGAGCGCATTGGCATTGATCAGTTCGATAGCCATTTTGGCTTCTGAAACTGTGTAATTGGGACCGAGATTTGCCATTAAAAAGCCATTTGGATGATTCTTGCGAATAATCTCATAGCTATCTCGGTGTTCAGCGGATTTAAGAGCTGCACTCATTGAGCCACTGGCCATAGCAAGACCGGTTTTAGCAGCCACTTGTGACAATCTGTCATTGACTACAAAGGATTGATCACTTCCACCCGTCATGCCATTGATGTAAAAAGGCAGGGGAAAGTGGTGGTCGAACAAATTGACAGATAAATCGACATCCTTAACGGCAACGCCAGGGAAGGAATGATGGACAAAGGTGACATCCGATTGGAGGGAAGTTACTTGCTCTTCTTGCGCTAAGGCATGGCGAATATGGTCTTCCTTTCTAGACGCGATCGACATAGGCGACCTCCTTGTCACGATTGAGTGGAATGATATTGGCACTTAACCATTTGGCGATAATTGTTTCCTTCAATAATTGATCGTGGCGATTGATCAAGGCGATGCCACAATCTCCACCGCCAGCACCACTAGCTTTGGCCGCAATCTTTTCGCTTAGAGCGACATCAATCAAGGCAGTCAGTGGTTTCGTTTCATAAGGTAAGCCTTGTTGGTTGGTATAGTGTTTTAGCAAAGTGCGTAATTGTCTGAGAGTTTGATAAATGATTGACCAGTTGGCATTGCGCAAAGCATCAGCTAATCCAAGGACAGCTTTTGAAGACTCTGATAGGAAGTCGCAATCAGATAACGATTTTGTTTTAGTTTTTGCCGCTAGTAAATCCAATTGTTGTGCTGTTGAGGCAGGCTTTTTTGTCCAACCAATCAATAGCTCAACCGATTCGTGTATCTCAAGTGGTTTGATTTCTAATTTTGGCCAAGCCATGTTAACGACGTCAGAGAGTGATTCCCTACTTTCAAGTGCTTTGACGACAAACTCCTTATCAAATGACCGATAAAGAATCCATCCACCATAAGTCGAGGTAGCTAGGTCACCAAAAGACCCATTACTATGTAATCGTAGATGGGTGATGGCTGATAATTTATAAACAAGTTCGTTGGATGGGTCTTTGAAATGATAATAACTCAAGGCTGCTCTAATCGTCGCCACAGTGACAGCACCACTAGATCCTAGGCCATACTTGATACCATGGCGATCATTTAAAGCACTATCTACACGCACATTATAATAGCCAACAGGGATACTGTAGTCTGACAAAAACTCTTCAACGGTCTGTAATGCTTGGATGATAAAGTGGTAAGGATTTTCGCGATCATCTATTTTGAGTTGGCGACCATCTCGATACCACGCCAAAGCTAAACCACCGAAAAGTTGAGAATGGATCGTACCAGTATCGCTAGATTCTTCAATCGTAACTTTGATCGTTTGTGAAGTAGCTGCAATGATTGCTGGTTGGCCAGGAGTGACGACAGCATACTCTCCTGCAATATATAATTTTCCTGGCGCTGATTCAGTGACTATATTCATTAGATCCCTCTTTTTTCGCTAGACTTTCAGCCCACTCTTCCTCGGTCAAGGTTCTCATGTCGGGACCGGCGGCTGAAGTGATCATTTGATCGTTCGTATAAAAATGACTAAGCTCGTCCATTATAGCAGTCATATCGCTTTTCTGACAAATAATTTTGACATTGGGTCCAGCATCCATCGTGAAGTAAGCAGGATAACCTGCTTGACGTAATTCTCTGATCCGCTCCATAGCGAGTAGGGTTGCGGGTTCAAAGTACCAAAATGGTGGATTAGCTGATAGCATCGTTGCATGCATCTTAAGGGCATTATGTTCGGCAATTTCACCAATCATTTCAATGTCTTTCCGGTAAATGGCAGCCTTCATTTGTTTGATGTCTGATGGGACGGTTTTGACCCAGTTTTCGTAAAAGGGCGAGGTCGCAACTGTATGTGCCATACCATCTCTTGACGAGATTTTCTTTTTACCATTATTTAAGACTAAGACGATCAAGCCAATATCCCACTGCCCATCATCGATTGGAATGGCAACAGAAGTGCTATCATCTGTGCCTTTATCCCACTCAACAAAGCCACCAAACAGGCTTCTTGTTGCTGAACCACTGCCGCGGCGCGCCAGTTTCGAAAGGCTCTTATGATCGTCTTCCCATCCTAAGGCATCTGCACAAGCACCAATCAAAGCAGCATAGGCAGATGCGGAACTTGCTAGTCCAGCAGCGGTAGGCACAAAATTGAGACTAGTGACATTAGCCTTACTCGTGATCTGGGCTTTAGCTCTGATGATGTCTAAGAAATGGGTCAGTTTTTCGGTTTGTTCTTTAGATTGGACAATTTGGTCCAAGGTAAAGGTATCTTCAGTCAACTCACTATCAAAAACGATTGAAGTATCTGTATAAAGGGCATCTAGTGTGAGTGACAGGCTGTTGGTCATGGGCAGGAATAAGTCACTATCCCGTTTTCCCCAGTACTTGACCAGTGCAATATTGCTATGAGCGCGTGCACGCCCCGTTAATCGTATCATAGGTCCTCCTTCAGGGGATGTACCCAAACCTCTTTGGCAAGAGCTTTTAGGGCATCCGCTATCTTTAAGGCACTCTCATTGGTGTCGGCAAGGGCAATCATGCAACCACCCATACCGCCACCAGTGAGTTTTGCGCCGAGTGCCCCTTGTTGTAATGCTACTTCTTGTAAAGCATCCATGATGGGTGCGGAAACTCCTAGCTTTTTAAGCTCCTCATGGTTAGCAGTCAATAATGAACCAAGTGTATGGAGGTCCTCTTGATTGATCGCATGAGTGGCTTCTTTGACCAAACTACCAATTTGCGCGATACTTGCCATCGTTTCAGCATCATTGGCATCGTATTTCTGTTTGATCATAGCAACTGCTGTTTTCGTTTGACTGGTTTGACCACTATCAGCAACGACTAGATAGCCATTTGGCATTTTTGGAATTGAAATGAAATGATCAGGTTTTTGAAATAGGACGGCGTGGTTGATGACCATCATCAAGGCATCCAGACCACTGGGTGACCCGTGTGCAATTTTTTCGGATTCATCCAAATAATACCGTAAGGTGTGATCATCTAAGTTGGTGTCAAAGTAATTAAAATAAGCACGTGTGACAGCAGCGGCAACAGCAGCACTCGAACCCATACCACGTTCAGGCGGGATAGTGGAGGTGATGGTTAGAGCTAACGAATTATCAGTCGTGTTCAGATCTTGATCTAACAAGGACACGAGATGGTATAAGCTAGCTACGACATCGGGAGTGTTGGTGAGTAATCCCTTATAAAAGGCACAATCGATTGTTGGGTCAGTCGGACTTTCTGTGAGGGTGGCTGTGACGGTAACAGCTCCAAATGGAATGGCGATAGCTGGTTCTCCAAAAACAACGGCATGCTCACCCATCAAAATAATTTTAGTATGTGTTTGCTTAGCTGAAATGGAATGTGTCATCTAATCGTTCCTTCTATAATGTAGTAAAGGGCCTGTCCATTTAATCAAAGGTCTGGTAGCTGTCGATAGACAAATTTAGGTCATAAAAACAAGATAAAAGTCAGCACAGGTCATCACACATCCTTAAAAGGTTAAGCTAACTTCTCTTTAATAGCCAGTTGTGATTTGATTAGACTCGTATAATTTTTTTATAACGGTTTCAGATCATTAGGCAATAGAGCAATGATCCACGAAGTTCACCATGACATATGACTTATTTTAAATAGACGAATTCCTTTCTAATTTCCTTATATAGAATAGCATGTTACACGACATAAATAATGCAAAACAGGCTAATTTGACGGAATTTTTAGAAAGTCTTAATTAATCAGGTAAATTTTTTTGGATTATGATAGAATACTGATGATCACGTTTTGAATTGAGGAGTAAATAGATTGAATAATAGCGTTTATGAACGATTTGAACGACACGTTTGGCGTGACCTTCACACAGAGAATCCAATTACGATTAGTAAGAAGGAATTGAGTGAGTTGACGTCATTGAATGACCGAATCAGTCAATTAGATGTGACGGAGATTTATATGCCACTGCTGTATTTGATTGATTGTTATCGAAAGGGTTTTGCGGCACTCAGATTTCACAAGAGTCAATTTTTACAAACAGATTCAGTCCATATGCCCTTTATTATCGGCATAAGTGGGAGTGTAGCAGTAGGCAAAAGTACTACTGCTCGTTTATTGCTACATATGTTAGAAAAAGCATATCCTAAAAATAGAGTGCAACTCATGACGACAGATGGTTTCTTGTATCCTAATAAAGTTCTTAAGGAGATTAAGATATTAGACCGTAAAGGTTTTCCTGAGAGCTATGATATGGAAGCTCTCATCCGTTTCATGACAGCAGTGAAAAGTGGACAGCCTCATGTTAAAGCTCCCGTTTATTCGCATGATACTTATGATATCGTTCCAGAAGAGGTAGAGGAAGTGGATCGTCCAGATATATTGATCGTCGAAGGGATCAATGTGTTGCAGTTACCTCAAAACCGAGAAATTTTTGTGAGTGACTTTTTTGATGTTTCCTTATTTGTGGACGCAGAACCACGATTGATCGAAGAGTGGTATTTAGAGCGGTTTGAATTGTTGATGGATAGAGCTGTTTCCGATCCCCAAAACTATTATTACAAGTATGCGATTGGTGATCGAAAAAGTGCTATTGCAATGGCACAAAGAGTATGGCAAGATACTAATTTGAAGAATCTTAAAGAATATATTTTGCCGACGAGAAGTCGTGCGGATATTATTTTGCATAAATCTGAAAAACATGTGATCGATCGTGTTTTAGTCAAACGGTAGGAGGGCAATATGTCGAACAATCTGGACAGCATCCAAGATGTTGAAAAAGTAATCGTATTAGATTTCGGGAGTCAATATAATCAATTGATCACGAGACGTATTCGGGAGTTCAATGTGTTTTCTCAGTTGTTACCCCATACGTTAAAAGCAGAAGAGATCGTGAAACTTGGCAATGTCAAAGGAATCGTTTTATCTGGTGGTCCAAATAGTGTCTACGGAGAGAGTGCCTTTGATGTTGATCCTGCTATCTATGATCTAGGAATTCCGATTTTAGGGATTTGTTATGGGATGCAGCTGACGACTCAAAAACTGGGTGGACAAGTGGCAAAAGCAAATCATCGCGAGTATGGTAAAGCGGATCTGACAGTCACAGAGGCAAACAGTCTGTTTAAGGATATACCTGCTAAGCAAACGGTTTGGATGAGCCATGGAGACTTAGTGACCGTTGTCCCCGAATCATTTGAAATCATTGCTACAAGTACGAGTTGCCCGATTGCAGCTATCGCCAACTTTGAAAAAGGTATCTACGGGGTACAATTTCATCCTGAGGTCAGACATTCGGAATATGGCAATGCGATCCTTAAGAACTTTGCCTATGAGATCTGTGGGTGTCAAGGGGACTGGAGCATGGACGATTTTATCGACCTTGCAGTCGCTAAAATCCGTGAGGAAGTAGGGGACCGTAAAGTTTTACTTGGATTATCTGGTGGAGTTGATAGCTCAGTCACTGGTGTTTTATTACACAAAGCAATTGGTGACCAGTTAGTCTGTATCTTTGTTGATCATGGCTTACTGCGTAAAAACGAAGGCGACGAAGTGATGACAAGCCTGTCAGGTAAATTTGGCTTAAATATAGTTCGTGTCGATGCTGCAGACCGCTTCTTGTCAAAGTTACAAGGTGTTAGTGATCCGGAACAAAAACGGAAGATTATTGGGAATGAGTTTGTCTATGTGTTTGCAGATGAAGCTGCTAAATTAGAAGGAATTGATTTCTTGGCACAAGGCACTCTATATACCGATGTGATTGAGTCTGGAACAGAAACTGCCCAAACTATTAAGTCACATCATAATGTTGGTGGACTGCCAAAAGACATGAAGTTTAAATTAATTGAACCATTGAATACCTTGTTTAAAGATGAAGTGAGAGCACTTGGAATCGCGTTAGGCATGCCTGAAAGTTTAGTATGGCGCCAACCATTCCCAGGACCAGGATTAGGAATTCGGGTGATTGGGGAGATTACTCCTGAAAAATTAGAAGTTATCCGTGAAAGTGATGCGGTATTACGTGAGGAAATTAAAAAAGCCGGCTTAGATCGTGATATCTGGCAATATTTCACTGTTTTACCAGGATTCCGCAGTGTTGGAGTGATGGGGGATGCTAGAACCTATGACTATACCATTGGGATTAGAGCTGTGACATCAATCGATGGGATGACAAGCGATTTTGCACGAATTCCGTGGGATGTACTGCAAAAAATTTCGGTTAGAATCGTTAACGAAGTGGCACATATCAATCGCGTAGTGTATGACATTACCTCTAAGCCACCAGCAACAATTGAGTGGGAATAATCGCTAGGAGCCAGAAGCCCTTGATATCAAGGACTTCTGGCTCTTTTGCTTTTAGGATGATATGCTTTTTCGTGAAAAAATAATACTATTGCTGTTAAGTGTTTACTTTTGGACCCTAATGAATCAGCGTATGGGTACGAAAGTAAGGTGATTAAATGTCAAAGACTAACTTGTTGAATCAACTATTGGAGAAGAATAAAGGGTATATTAAAACATCCAAGATGGTTGAAAATAACATTTCTAAGACATATTTTTTAGAGTATGTAAAAGAAAATAGTCTTATTAAAGTTGCAAATTGAATGTACATGTCTGAAGATACTTGGCAGGATGATATGTACGTTATTCAAGCGAGGTATCCAAAAATTATTTTTTCAAACGAAACTGCAGCGTTCTTACTGGGATCGTCGGAAAGAGAGCCTTTTGAAATTTCTGTAACACTTGAGACTAGCACAGGATCTTTACGCTTAAATAAGAGCGGAGTAAAAGTATACAAGATAAAAAAAGATCTATTAGAAGTTGGGCTCATCGAATCGTTGACGCCATTAGGGAATAAAGTGAGGTCGTACAATCAGGAGCGAACATTTTGTGATTTCGTAAGAAGCAGAAATACAATTGAAATGCAAGAAGTTCAAACTTACATTCGAGAGTATTTTAGAAGTAAGGATATGAATATTTCTCAATTAATGAGGTATGCCAAGCTCTTCTCAATTGCGAAGATTATCAGGCAGTATACGGAGGTATTGCTGTAATGATTAAGACATCCACACAACTGAAAGTTCTTGTTCGCAATCGTTCAAAAAAGAGATAGCACAAAAGCACAAATTATTATTCGCAATTACATCACGGAAAGAGTTCCTCCAGTTGCTTGTTGAGTGAAATCCATTGCTTTAGAATTCCTTAAGTATAGTATAATAAATTTGCAACAACATTTAATCCATATAAAGCCCTATTTTTACTGGGAGAAAAGAAGTGAATCCTATCCAACTGTTTGGAAAGTTAATCAGTGGTGCGGGACACACATGTTAGATAGAAAAAGGGGGACCTATGACAATTTATTTTGTAAGACATGGCCACACGGAATGGAATGGTTTGGGAAAGATTCAAGGGAGTGTCAATACGGTGTTATCTGACATTGGAGTGGCACAGGCTCACGCACTCGCTAACCATCTACAAGAAACCGCCAACGACATAGAAGTAGGAGCTGTTTATTCAAGTCCACAGATTAGAGCGTTTCATACTGCTGAAATCATCGCAAAGCCACTTGGGTTATCAGTGGCCCCTTTACCGGGTGTTGAAGAAATTAATTTCGGTTTGTGGGAAGGGTGTACTTGGCTAGAGTTGAGTGAACAGTTTCCAACAGAATTTTTGGAGTGGACACACAATAGACGGTACTATCCTGCCCCAAATGGCGAATCCTACCAACAAGTTTTAGAACGAGTCATTCCAGTGGTTAGTCATTTAAGTAAAAGTCACTCTGAGAATATCATGATTGTGACGCATGGCGGTGTGATGGCGAGTTTAAAGTGTTTGATTCAACAAGCTCCATTTGAAGAATTGGAGAAATTTAA
The DNA here is from genome assembly GCF_000421665.1 of Bavariicoccus seileri WCC 4188. Lineage (GTDB taxonomy): Bacteria > Bacillota > Bacilli > Lactobacillales > Aerococcaceae > Bavariicoccus > Bavariicoccus seileri. The sequence goes on from NZ_ATXL01000041.1 coordinate 11,114, forward strand.
AGTAGCTAATACCGAAGTGATGCCTTTTAGTTTAGAGCAGTTACAACTAGCGAAAGCTTATCTGTAAACAGTTTATTAAAGGTAAAAGTAATTTTGGAGGTTGTTGATGGAATTATATGTTGTCTATTTGAGAGGTATCAATGTTGGTGGAAAGAACAAGATAAGGATGGCTGATTTAAGAGATGCTTTAACTGCTGCTGGCTTTCTGAAAGTGTCAACTTATATTCAAAGCGGTAATATTGTTCTTTCTTCTACGTTACCAATGGAGGAAATTGGACCGACGATTGAGGCATTGCTTCAACAAATGTTTGAGTTAGATAGTGATATGGTACGAGTATTAGTCCTAGATGCCATTACTTACCAAGCTATTCTAGAAGAACGACCAGAGGGCTTTGGTGAAATTGTGTCGGATATGGATTTTCGCTATGATGTTCTTTTCCCCTTAAATGTTTCAACCGAAGATGTCATGACTGAACTGCTTGTTCGCGAAGGTGTTGATAAAGTTTGGAAGGGACGCCATGTAATCTATTTTCGTAGACCTGGTCCAAATCATCCAGACTATACAAAAAGTGCTCTGTCACGTCTTATCAAAAAGCCAATTTATCAGTCAATCACGATTAGAAACTTCAGGACAACTTTAAAGGTGTATTCTCTTTTACAGTCGTTGAAATGATTGTTCCTTTTTATCCTACTTCCTAAAAGCATCCTGAAAAAGAACAAGCCATAATATTTTCCTAAACTAATCGTTGTTGGTATGATGAGAATAAAGGAGGAATGTTTTGTATGACTGAATATAAAGTTCCTAAAGTGTGGGTTTGGAAGGAAGAAGACAAGACAGAAACAGGGAATCAACCAGTTGCTGGGAGTCGGTTTGACCAACAGTTGCCAGTAGGAGATGAACCTTTTCAAGTCTATTCCCTTGGGACTCCAAATGGTAAAAAAGTAGCCATCATGTTTGAAGAGTTAAAAGAAGCAGGTATTACAAAAGCCGGGTATGATCTTTACAAGATAAATATTGGAGATGGAGATCAATTTGGGAGTGATTTTGTCAAGATCAATCCGAATTCGAAAATCCCTGCCATGGTAGATTATTCTGAAGACAAACCAATCCGGGTATTTGAATCAGGTTCTATTTTGCTGTACTTGGCCGAGAAGTTCCAAAAATTTCTACCAACTGATTTAGCGGGAAGAACAGAAGTCCTCAATTGGGTATTCTGGCAAACAGGAGCTGGTCCATTTGTGGGTGGTGAATTTGGACACTTTTTCGAATATGCTCCGACGAAACAGGAGTACCCAATCAATCGTTATGCTATGGAAACAAAACGTCAATTAGATCTGTTGGACAGACAACTGGCTGATAAGGACTATATCACTGGGGATGACTATACCATCGCTGACATGATGATCTGGCCATGGTACGGCGCACTAGCCCATGATGACCTATATAAAAATGCGGGCGACTTTTTGAATGTCAAAGAATATACTAACCTTGTCGCCTGGGCAGACCGAGTAGGTCATAGACCGGCTGTTAAACGAGCACAAGCAATTGACTATAAACCAATCAAATAATTAACTGCCTAGAGTTAAGTGTTGGATAATTTTTACATGTATATATAATGTACAAACGTCTCTAATTAAGCGTATCTATAAAGGTCGCTCGTCTAACAAAAGAACTCAACTAAATCAGGAAACTGTACTGAATTAAGAACACTGTCTAGGTGTTCTTTTTTCATTGTTGTAAGGTAGGCGACGGTCTATATGAATCATGCGCGGATGAATGGCTATATTACAATGATTGTAAGTATTACTTGTCTGTGGCGCTTGCTATAATGATGGTAATCACAAGGAGGATGGTTTAGTGGCGATTGAAAGAGTGTTGAAAGTTGAAGGTGTTTCAAAGGTCTATGGACAGGGTGAGTCAAAGACCGTGGCGCTTAATGATATCAGTTTTGAGGTGTTAGAGGGAGAATTTTTAGGGATCATGGGGGCTAGTGGTTCTGGGAAGACTACTTTACTCAACTGTATTGCGACGAAAGAGATTTCATGGTTATTATGAGGTAGCAAAAAGCTTACATTGTTTGCGGTATAATCTTTCAGTTTCTTTTGATCAGATCTTAATAGCGCCAAAGAATACATTTGTGTAAAAGCATTTTTGGGATAATTTTGACATCCCGAGTGTCTAATAATTTTCACCGTCATCATTCTTTCTGTTACTATAATAGTAATGGAAAAACGCACTCAAATGAAATTTTGACTTAAACTTTCTAGCTATGAATTACAGATAGTTAAGACAAGGTAAAAATATAAAAAAAGAAAAAATCAAGAAAGCAAAAGACATTAGAGAACATCAGTAAGAAAAGAAGAGACTAATAGTCTAAAAGACTAAAGAAATATTAAAATAATAGAGGGTTAAACATGCAAAACGAACAGAAGGCTCGTAATATGTTATCAGAATTATTTAAAACAATAGAAATGCCAGAGGATCTGGATTCGATAACTGAAAAAGAGTTATCTCATTTATTAGCATGGTTTAAAGAGATTCCGCCTCATGCTGACTTTTGGAAGAGGGTAAGTCACTTGGTACAGCTAGCTTTTCCAGCTCCTGAACGATTGGCCGGGTCTTTGGGGAGGCAGGTCCATCTGTTCCGCTATGTTGTATCGAGTCAACAAGCTGATTATGTTCGCAGAAACTTTATAGGACAGACAGATGTTGAGAAATTAGCCCGTTATTTATCCTTAAATCCTAGCGTCAGCTATTCTCTCAGAGAGTCAGATCGTTTACACCACAAGAAGTCTCAGCTTGGTAAGGGTGACTATCCAATAGGGTATGGATGTGGTAATTTTAAGCTATTGATTGGTTTTCATAGTGAATTCATTATCAACAGTTCTGGTGAGTTTCAAACGATTTTAGGTAATAGCTCCTATAAACTTCCTTTGAACGGTATCGTTAATGGTGCAAGTTTTAACTACGCTGATCGCAATGGTCAAGATCATAAACGGTTGGATGTTCATAATTTTAGATATGACCCCATATGGCGGAGAAAGTTATTATTAAAAGAAAACTACAGTGCACCATTAAATGAATCTGGAAAGTTTTCTTATTTCACTCGTTATAGTTATTATGCTTTTGATAACCAGTCTGCAAGAGAGAGAAGTAGTCGTTTGAAACGAGAATTTCGTCGGAAGGTTAAACGGCCTAGACCCATCTGTCGTTTATTAGGATTTCGTTACTAATTGTCTATTATTGTCTATTATTGTCTATTATAGAACAAGGGTGATTTATGGATTAAGTCCTAACTATAGACATGTATATGTACACGAGATATGTACAAAAATATAGAAGACATATACAAATCTCTATAGTTAAGCACTAGTCTATTAAACTAGCCTATTAAACTAGCCTATTAAACTAGAGGTGTTGGATAGCTTTAGTAAACACCCCTGTCATATTTCAATTTAGAAATAGTTGACAGGGGTGTTTTGTGTGTTAATATAGTTATCAAAAGTAATTAACTTTGTTAACTAATAGTTTTTGTTAACTAATAAAATTGCTTCACTATTTTTTTAGTAATGAACTAATTTAGTTAGGGAAGTCAATTGACATTAACAGCAATTTGAAATTAATTTCCACCACAACAGTGTGCTATTTGTGGCAACGATTATATTAAGTCAAAAAAGGAGTTTAACAATGTCTTCAATTAGCCAAAATTTTTCTGAGTTATATGAAAAAGCAACTGTCCTCTATCAAAATAGTGCAGAAAGAAGTCAGGATTTTCCCAATCTGTCTTCTAGTGAGGAGCATTATTTAGATATTCTATATTCCTTAAACAATCCCACTCTTACTACTTTTTCGAAGAAGGCTCAGATTTCAAAGCCAGCTGCAACTCGTATCATCCACCAGTTTGAAAGTAAGAACTATGTCACAAAGGTGCAATCAGAGCAGGATGGCAGGGTACAGCATTTGGTTTTGAGTGATGCTTTAAAGGATCATTTTGGGCACAATCTTGTCGTATTTGATCGTGTGTTTAGTGATATAATCTCTTGCCTGTCGGAAGATGAGCAGAACGTTTTAGCTCGTATCTTGGAAAAAATCAATCAAACGATTTAAGGAGTCTGTTATGTCGCAAAAGCGTAGAGAGAGAAAAGGACTATTGATTGGCATTGTCATTAATCTGATTATGGGTGTCGCTGGGGTATGGGTCTATGAATTGACAAAGATCCAAGCATTATTTGTTGATGCTTACTTTACAATTATTGCACTGGTCTCAGGAGTTGCAGCTATTATCATTTCTAGAGTTAGTCCTAGGAAAACTAAGCGTTTTCCACAGGGCTTGTTTTTTTCTAGAACCTTTGTATGCTCTGCTGAAATCCTTATTGTCAATTGTGTTATTAGTAAGTTCAGCCATATCTGTCACTAGAAAAGCTATTGTCTATTTTACACAAGGAATTGGAGAAGCGATACCGGTTGGACCTGTTGTGTACTGTGAGATCATCATGGTAATCTTATGCTTGTTATTGTCGTCTTGTTATTACAGGCAAAACAAAAAATTGGTGGATCTAGTACGATGCTAGAAGCTGAAGCGAAAGGGACGATGGTCGATGGCATTATGTCTCTTGGGATTGGGGTTGCTGCTATTGTGGTTTATTTTATCGATAACAGCCCACCATTTAGTTTTTTACGCTATACAGGAGACTTTTTCATAACCACTATTTTAGTTCTCTTGTCACTCAAAACACCTCTTATGGTCGTCATTAAATCATTTACTGAGCTGAGTAATGGTAAAGTGGTCGACAGCTCTCTTCAAGAGAGCATCAGTCAGTTAGTGACAAAGCACCTCAGTCCAGATGTCATGTTACAGAATGTGAAAATTTATAAAGTAGGAATGTTTTTTAAAGTGGATGCTTTGATTCATACAAGACCTGACACAGCAGATTTTAGCTCTCTGATGTCGCAAAAGGACGCTATCAAGATAGACCTGTCTAAAAAATATGAATTTTGCGATATCGATTTTATTTTGTCGTGACTAATCGTGTACAATCGTGAGTAATTGAGTATATCTTATTGAGTTAATTTAGTTTACAAACCGACATAGCATTAGAGTGGGAGATATGGTGGTATAAAGAGAAATGGTGATATAATAGGTCAAACTGATCTAATAGGTCAAACTACAGAGGAGTGATGGCATGGTTTATGAGCAACAGGAAATACTGACCGATCTTTACAATCTGATGCTTGATCCAGGAACTCGTGATTTTGAACGCCAACAGTTGTCACGAGCTAAGGACCAATTAGAATCAGGACGCCAGATCAATGATGTCTTGGGACAGTTGGAATTTAGTCTCAGGGCTTTGGCGCTTCGCCAAAATTTATCTCCCAATGTGGCTGATTTTTATGACCAGATCATCACTAAGCAAAAAAGACCGACTTTCGATGTCAGCAATCATTTAGGTGAAAGTAATATCTCAACTGAGCGAGCAATTTTTGCGGGTGGTTGTTTTTGGTGTATGGTCGAGCCGTTTGACAGTAGACCAGGGATTAAATCAGTTATCTCTGGCTATATAGGTGGAAATGTCGATGACCCAACTTATGATGCGGTTAGTCAGAAACAGACGGGACATGTTGAGGCTGTTGAGATTGTTTACGATAGGAATGTCATCTCCTACAATGAGTTGTTAGAGATCTACTGGCAATTGATTGATCCGACAGATGACTTTGGTCAGTTTTTAGATCGTGGTAGTAACTACAGAGCTGGTATTTTTGTCCAAGACGATGAGCAACTGGCTCTTGCAGAAGCCTCAAAAGAAGCTTTGGCAGCTTCTGATCGGTATCACAAGCCTATCGTGACGCCAATTAAACAAGCTAGTCAGTTTTGGCCGGCAGAAAATTACCATCAGGAATACTATCAGAAGAATCCAAAAAAATACCGCAATCTGAAACGATCGCGGTCTCTCTTACAAACACTATTTGCTGTCAAGAACAAGCTACTCACTCACATAAAGAGCTAATGTTTCATAGGCTTTTAGGGTATAGCTTGTTTTTATGTCGTTTTTTGAGATATCATAATTGGCAAGCAAAATACGACTATCATCAACAAACTCTTTTGGTATTTCAATTTCAGTTTCTTTTTCATAGAAGTTGTTCAAGACGAGGAGTCTATCAGTCCCTAATCGTCTGATATAAGCAAAGACTTGATCATGATCTCTAGAATAAGGAGTGATATCGCCATCAGAAATGACATCTAAGTCGTGACGTAATTGAATCAATTGTTGGTAGAACTTAAAGATTGAGCCACTTTCGAGTTCTTTTTTTACATTGATATCTTTCGTCTTAGGGTTCGTCAACCATGGGGTCACTGTTGAAAAAGATCCAAATTCGCTGTCGTCCCAAGGCATCGGTATCCGTGCGTTGTCACGAGATTTGGTTCTGATGATATCCATGACTTCTGTTTCTTTTAACCCCGAGACCGTCAGTTCTTTATAAGCATTGAGGGTCTCGATATCATCATATTGCGAAAGACTGGAGTAATCTGGATCGACCATCCCAATTTCTTCTCCCATATAGATGTACGGTGTCCCACGCAAGAGGTGGAGAGCAGCTGCTAACATTTTAGCACTTTCTACCCGATACTTATCTGGAGAGCCGAAGCGATTGAGCGCACGGGGTTGGTCATGACAATTCCAAAAAAGAGCGTTCCAACCATTTCCCGCAGTAATATCGACTTGCCAATCAAAAAGAATATTTTTTAAAGCGCTAAAATCGAAAGGAATTTTGGTCCACTTTTGCCCATTTTCATAGTCCACCTTTAAGTGATGGAAATTGAAGACCATCGTTAATTCATGATTATCTGGATTGGTATACTCGATACAGTTTTCAATCGTCGTCGAGGACATTTCACCGACTGTAACGATCTCAGGGTCTTGACCAAATGAATGTTGATTCAATTCCTTTAAATACGTATGGACGATCGGTTTATCCGTATAGAGTTTCTTGGATTCTGTCTCTGGGGGAGCATCTACCAATATCTCGTCTTTCCCGATAACATTGATCACGTCGAAACGGAAACCTGTGACTCCTTTTGTCATCCAGAAGTTAACGATATCAGAAAGTTCAGCGCGAACATCAGGATTACGCCAATCGAGATCTGCTTGCGTTTTGTCGTATAAGCAAAGGTAGTAAAGGTCAGTATCTCCAAATTTGTTCCAAGCTGGTCCACCAAATTTGGATTCCCAATTCGTTGGTAATGAGCCATCTGGTTTACCAGGTCTAAGAATGTAATAGTCTTGGTACTTTTTATCACCAGCTAAGGCTTTTTGAAACCAAATGTGTTCAGTAGAGGTATGGTTAAACACCATATCCAACATTAACTCGATGCCATTATCTCTGAGGGCTTTGGCCATAGCCATATAGTCGTCCATGGTGCCATAAATAGGGTCGATGGCTCTAAAATCTGCAATATCGTAGCCATTGTCTTTTTGTGGTGATGTAAAGAAAGGATTAAACCAGACCATTTTAATACCCAATTTTTTGAGATACGGAATGTGCTTGATCACACCTCTTAAATCACCAGTTGGCTTACCAGTGGTGCTCTGAAATGATTTTGGATAGATTTGGTAGATCACATCTTTTTTGTAATCCATTTCGTTTATCGCTCCCTTGATTGTGATTTTTAAATGGTGTTATCTGCTCTTTCATAACGCTATTTTAGCTACTTTTATGATAACAGTTACTGTCGTGGCAAGCAATCACGGTGATAGTAGACGCATGCTTATCTTTCAACTTTAACGTCTTAATTCAGCCAGTTTAGTGTTGACCAAGTCAGTGACAATTTTTTGATCGTTTTTTCGTTTGACCACATCATATTTGTCGATATCAATCCATAATACCTGAGAGGCATGATAGGAGTTTTTGACCCAATCATCATAGCCTTCCCAGAGTTTATAATAATAGTCGATCAACCCTTTATCTTGCTCAAAATCTCTCCCTCGCATCCGTATACGGTTTAAAATCGTGTCAAATGACCCAGTGAGGTAGACCATTAAATCAGGCGATTTTTTGGGGAGTTCATTCAATTCTTCCATCATATTATTTAAGAGTTTTTCATAAATGCCAAACTCATACTCTGAAATGCGACCAATATCTTTATTGACTTTGCAGAAATACCAGTCTTCGTAGATTGAGCGATCAAGAACATTGTTTTGATTAATCAAAGCTCGTTTGATATTTGTGAATCTGCTGTTTAAAAAATCTAATTGCAATAAAAAAGGATACCTCTTTAAATTTTGTTCTTCCGTACTTGCTGTATAAAATAAGGGCAAAATTGTGTTATCTTCTACACTTTCATAATAGACATCACTATGTAGTGCCTTTGCGACTAACTCAGCGGTGGTAGTTTTCCCAGCGCCGATCATACCTCCTATAACAATAATTGCCATCGACCCCTCTCCTAACTATTTCTGGTTTCTTTTCTAGTGACATTTTTAATGACATAGACAATCTCTATATTTAGAACAATTGCTTAAACACAATATGTTGTGTTTATAATCACATAGTAACACATTATATAGTGTAAAAGACAGGTTTATATCAAAAAAGCCATCAGCAAATCAACAGAAGTTACGGTACCAAAATTTAGAGCTCTAGGGTTGTCAAACATATGTTACCTGAACTGATAATAGTGGTGCTTGATGTCTTGTCCACCAAAACGAATTTTTTGAGTTTGTTGTCAAGGAGGAAAGTGAAACGATCCTTGACAACAAACGATAAAAATATAAAATCAGTGGACACATCAAGCAGCTTCGTTATACTTATTTTCGTAATACTTTTCAACCATTTGATTTGGGCTTAAGAATCCCAATACTTTTCGTGCAATATTATTGTGTCGACTCATATATCGCCGATGTTGCTTTAACATATCCTCTACGGATTCAAACTCTCGTTTACCATAAAACCGAAGTTGATCTTCCC
>NZ_ATXL01000042.1 GCF_000421665.1 Bavariicoccus seileri WCC 4188
CTAATTTATTAAACTGAATTTTTTCGAGGAACTCACGAACCAAAATCAATCCGCCATGGGAAGATAGCTTTTCACTTTTTGAGGAAATTTGAACATTTTTATTGAAACTTAGTCGATTATCGCGTAAATTTGACATATAGAACACCTCTGTTTTGTATTTTCGTCAAATTTACATTAACAGAAAGGTGTTCTTTTTTCACGCACCAAATGGGTGAAAAAAGAAACTCTTTACAAATGTTGAAGAAATACGGTTTTAGAGCGCAAACTCATAAAACTATGAATTATCTAGGTGAGTCGTGAAATTCAAGAGTTTGTTAAGAGTGAGCTCAATAAAAATTACCGTAAAAGTTTTATTTACGCCCTTAGTTTACATGTCTCAGCTTTTTTAAAACGGAATGAGAATGAAACGGTAGAAAAACCCGCCAACAATTTGGTAAAGGATTTCGTGCGGAGTCATCCAAAAGAACTTAAAGCTGCACGTCTAGTTGCTCAAAAAATTGAAGAACGATTACAGGTTATCATTCCTCCAAGTGAAGTTGACTACCTCACGATGTTGATAACCTCCTTAAACCAAGCTGAGAGTGCTAAAGAAAGTATTGGAATCGTTGTGGCCTGTCATGGAAATAGTACAGCTAGTAGTATGGTCGATGTCATCAACACTTTATTAGGTTCTCAAAATATCTATGCCTACGATATGATCCTAGAACAATCGCCAAGCGAGGCTTACGATATCATCAAGGAGTTAGTCAAAACGGCTAATAAAGGCCATGGCGTCTTATTATTAACAGATATGGGATCGCTGACTACTTTTGGGAAAAGAATCGAAGAAGAGCTCGGAGTAGAAACAAGAACACATGAGATGGTATCTACTCCTATCTTATTAGAAGCTGCTCGAAAGACACAACTGCCAAACCAAGATCTTGACACAATTGCTGAAGAGCTTAAACGTTTCAATGGTTATAGCCTGACACCACCAGAGCGCTTAATTAAAACCCGGATTGATACCGAGAAGAAACCAGTAATTATTGCAGTCTGTGCTAGTGGTAAAGGGGCTGCACAAATCATTAAAGAGCAATTAATACAATTAATGAAAACTAGATTAGATGATGATATCGAAATCATTACTTGTGGGGTCAGAGAGGCCAAAGCTGTCGTAGTCGACATCAAGAAAACTCATCATATTGTTGCGACCGTTGGTGTGAGTCCTATTACTGAAGACATCCCACATTTATCTTTAGAACAAGTATTAAGTCCTCACGCCGATAAGTTGCTGAATGAGATTATTGATAATTCACACCTTCATGACACAGAACTTTTGAGTACTTTAGACCAAGAGACCTGTCAAAAATTCTTAGGAGAACACTATACCTTTATCAATCCACAGAAAATGATTTACCCGCTTTGGCATTTTATGGAAACAATCGAACAAATAGGTCATTTACACTCATCTAATAGCTTTAAATTGAATATGATCTTGCATCTGGCTGGGACAATTGAAAGAACCTTACAACGACAACCTCTAGCAACGGACGAGGCACTACAAGATTATCCCAAAAACAACCCGTTGATTTCAGCCATTGACCGTGAGCTCAATGATTTAGAATCCCAATTGAATCTCTCAATCGCTAAATCAGAACGGTTATATATTTATGAAATCTATTTGACCAATGACCATACCTTTACAAAAGAGGAGGCCCTAGAATGACGATGGAAGTCAAGTTAGTTAGAATTGATGACCGTTTGATCCATGGCCAAGTTGCCACAGTATGGACAAAGGCTAGTCGAATCAATCGTATCCTTGTCGTTAACGATGCCGTATCAAAAGATTCCTTACGAAAAGCACTACTAAGTCAAGCCGCCCCACCGGGAGTTCGGGTCAATGTCATACCAATTTCTAAGATGATTGCCATATGGAATGATCCTATTTTTAATTCATTTAAAGCCATGCTGCTATTCACCAACCCACATGACGTCAAAACGGTTGTAGAAGGTGGTGTTGAAATCTCATCGGTTAACATTGGTAGTATGAGTTTTGCAGAGGGAAAGAAAATGATTACCAACGCTATTGCTGTAGATCAACAGGATGCCGACGCTTTTCGTTTTTTGGCTGAGCGTGGGATTACTTTAGAAATTAGAAAAGTCGTTGCCGATAGTCGGATCAACCTCTTACCTATTTTGAAAAAAGAAGGATTTATTTAGCCTAACTTGTTGTTTTGACGCCATATTAGTAAAAAGACGCTCAACCTCATCGGTTGAGCGTCTTTTTGTTACTTGTTTTTTACTGACAAGACATTAGAACTAATATATAACTATTCATCATATCGAAGTAGTTATCTTGGCCGAGTTAGTACTACTGATTTTTCAATCTCATTTCAAACTAAAGTTTAAGCTAGAGTTTTAAGATAGATTTAAGACAGATTTTTAAGATAGACTGTTCTGATTTCATCTCTTATCTTAACTAGCTCTTCACTATTATAAACTTGAGAGATCCCAAAGCCCGTATAATAAGCAGAATCGACCCAACGTGGTATAATCTTTATAACCTGTTTGTCTTCAAATAACCAGCCATGTAAATTGTAACTATTAAACCGATTTCCCTGATAGGATATCAAAATATAACGTACTAATGCTTGAATCACTTGGGAAACTATAGGAGAATGATGATGCCGTTTACTGATAATATTGAGTTCAACAAATCCCATAATTGGCTGAGTCGATAGAGTTGCTTGACAATAGTCATCTGAATAAAGCTCTAAACCCTCAAAGTCGCTAGCCACTCTCATTGCCGTCGCTTCAATTTTTTCTAAACCAATTAGTTGCAAGTGTGGGTGCTTTAAACTAGAACCAGACATCGGTCCATGATTTTTCAATAAAACAGTTGATGCATATTGGCCAGAGCTCGCCATTTTTTCCCAGCACTCTTCGATATACTGCCATAAGCGTTCCATATAGCTAGCACTATAAGTTGTTAGGTTAGTATCGTGCGCCTGACTTTCAATAATAATCGTTTGAACGGTTTGACTTAATGTAGGATATTTATTCATCAGCCACATAAAATCACCTGAGTCATTCAAAATATTGGTTAAGCTGGGGCGATCACAAAATGGGCATTTACTTTGGCCATACATGTCATTTGGTTTCACTCGTGCTGTATCGACTCTAAATGTTAAGACTTCTTTAACCAAACAATCACCTATCCTACTTATTAAAGCTCTTCATATTGCTTTATATAATGTTTTATTTATCTCTTCTAAATACGGCTATTATAGCACTTTTTTTGAATTACTATTAAACTAAACATCAAACTGTTTTCTAGGAGATTTTTTATGAAAATTTTTATGCCTTTCTTTAAGCCCTATCGTAGACAAGCCCTTCTAGCCCCTTTATATAAATGGCTAGAAGCTTTGACCCAACTAATCGTTCCTTATTTTATCGCACAAATGATTGATCATGGTATCGCACAAGATAGTTTGGCGATACTCATTCGCTATAGTCTGATACTAATCATTCTGGCCATATTTGGGGTAGTAGCAGCTGTAACGGCTCAGTACTATTCAGCGCAAGCTGCGGTTGGGTTTGCTACCGACCTTCGATTAGCTTATTTAAGAAAAGTCCAAACACTCAGTATGAGTGACATCAATTCCTTAAAAACAGCCACTTTGATTACGAGAATAACCAGTGATATTAATCAAATCCAAACGGGTGTCAATATTTTCTTCCGTTTATTTATGAGATCTCCATTTATTGTGATTGGAACGGTAGTAATGGCCTTCCTTACAGATACTAGTATGGGCTGGCGTTTCTTATTGATCACCTGTTCGTTATTCATTATAATCCTCTTCATTTTAGGGTTCACCATACCACTATACCATAAAGTTCAATCTCAATTAGACCAACTGACGCAAAAAACCGATGAAACACTGACAGGCGTTCGTGTGCTTCGCGCCTTTAACAAAGAAGACAGTGATTATCAGTCTTTTACAACTATTAATCGCATTTTGACAAGCTTACAACAACGAGTCGCCATCGTCGGACCAACCGGTTGCGGGAAAACGACCTTGATCAACCTTATGATGCGATTTTATGATAGTGATTCTGGTTTTATTTCAATTGATGGTATTGACATCAAGACTGTTTTGAGAAGCGATGTCAGGCGTTTGTTTGGGATGGTATTGCAAGATACTTGGCTGAAGAATGGCACCATTAATGAAAACTTAACTTTAGGAAATCCAAACGCTAGCGCTGATGACATAAAAGAAGCGTGCATTGCTTGCCATGCCGATTTCTTTATCCAACAGCTACCGAATGGTTACGATACACTATTAGATAGTAAAGGAGACACCATATCTCAAGGGCAAAAGCAACTGCTTTGTATCGCCCGTGCAATGATTGCCCAGCCTAAAATGCTAATACTAGACGAAGCAACCAGTTCTATTGATTCTCATACAGAACAATTAGTACAAAAGGCTTTCCACCGTTTAATGGAAAATAAAACAAGTATCGTGATAGCACATAGACTCAAAACAATTGTAGATGCAGATTTAATAGTGGCCATGAAAGACGGCCAAGTGATTGAACAGGGAACGCATGAAGAATTACTTGAAGCTCGTGGATTTTATTATGATCTGTATGAAAGTCAGTTCTCATAAAAATCTCTAAACCCTTATACCGGCATAAAAATAAGTAAAGACAGTCTTAAGGACTTTAGAGACAACAAAAAAGTGACGAGAGGCATTAGCTTCTCGTCACTTTTTTAAATCATTTATTTTTAACTGGATGTACGCTAGAGAAATCTATTTATCCTTTCTGCCTATTGAAGCATGTCTCTAAGACTTTGGTCGTTAACTAATATAAGCCTTGTGTTTCGTCACTGAGATTAATATAGATATTCTTAGCTTGGGTATAAGCAGAGAGAATCATCTTGTGGGTTTCACGACCAATACCAGATTTTTTGTATCCCCCAAATGGTGCTCCTGCTTCAAAAGCATTGTAAGTATTGACCCACACACGTCCTGTTCTGATAGCTCGAGATACTTTAAAGGCTGTAGTGAGATTAGTAGTAAATACCCCACCAGCCAAACCGTACTCACTATTGTTTGCTTTTTTTATAACATCGTCAGCATCTTTAAATTTGACAACCACACCTACAGGTCCAAAAATTTCTTCTTGAGCAACTCTAGAATCATTTGTTGCTTCAATCAGGGTTGGTTCAAAGAAGTAACCTGAAGAAAGATCGCCATCAGTGATGCGATGGCCACCAACCAAAAGCTTTCCGCCTTCTTCAAGACCAATTTTTACATACTTTTCAATTGTTTCGATTTGATGGTCACTCACCTGAGCTCCCATTTGTATCCCATCTTCCCACGGCTTACCAACTTTGACTTTTTTGAATTCTTGAACTAATTTTTCAACAAAGTCATCATAGATTGATTCTTGAACGAAAATACGAGATCCCGCTGAACAGACTTGTCCTTGGTTGAATAATATGCCTAAGGGCACGCCTTCAAGTGCTTGTTCAATGTTAGCATCTTCAAAAATAATATTGGCTGATTTGCCACCTAATTCAAGTGTTGCTGGAATTAAATTTTTGGCAGCTGAAATACCAATGCTCCTTCCAATAGCGGTCGAACCAGTAAATGCTAGCTTATCTAATCCTTCATGATGTTGTAAGTAGTCACCCGCTTTCGAACCAGAACCGGTTATAATATTGACAACACCTTTAGGTAGTACCTCTTTTAAAATCTTTCCTAATTCAAGGACAGATAAAGAAGTCATTGATGATGGTTTAAAAACAACTGTGTTTCCTGCTGCTAGTGCTGGAGCTAACTTCCAAGCTGCCATTAAGAATGGAAAGTTCCACGGAACAATTTGTCCTACAACCCCAACTGGCTCTCGTAAAACAATCGACATGGTTTGGTCATCTAACAGTTTAACACTATCTTCCTCAGAACGAATCACTCCTGCAAAATAGCGGAAATGATCAATCGCTAGGGGAATATCCGCGCCACTTGTTTCACGTAATGGTTTACCATTATCTAATGTCTCCCATAAAGCAAAATCATCTTTTTTTTCTTCTATTTTGTCTGCAATCTCTAAAAGAAGTGCTGCACGTTTTTTAACGGGCAATTTTGACCAAGAGTTAAATGCTTCATGGGCAGCTGCAACAGCTCTATCAACGTCTTCTGATGTAGCATCCACAATCGTACTTAGTAACTCACCATTTGCTGGGTTAAACGATTCAATAGTGTCATCCCCACTACCACTTGTCCATTCGCCGTTAATTAACAGTTGGTAGGTGTTCTCGAATTTATCAGTCATTACATTCTCCCCTTTACAACTAGTTGTTGCTTCCGCAACAACATTTATTTGAAATTAGTTTTGTAACAATCTACAAGTTCATTATAAAATAAAACGTAGTTGGTTTCATTTGATTAGCATTTTCACTGGTACAGACTGCTTATAAATAGAGTGTAGACTATCAAACTATGCAAAGATTTTACTATTAGGACCAAAATGAATCAACCAGCTCTGTGCTAAGACGTTACACCTTCACTCCTAATGCCAATCACAACTCATCAGGTGATGATTGTAGATGCCAATTGCCTCAAGGTATGATTGGATAATAACAGGGCCAACAAACTTAAACCCTCGTTTTTTCAAGTCCTTACTAACTTTTTCTGACAATGGCGTTTTAGCCATTAGCTCTTCTTCTGTCGCAATTTTCGGATCAAGGCTAGTATTATTGGTAAAGTGCCAAATATAACGGTCAAACGATCCAAATTCCTGTTGAATGGCCAAAAAAGCTGATGCATTCTTAATGGCAGATATCATTTTTAGGCGATTTCGAATAAGAGTGACATTAGACATCAATTTATCAACCTTTTCGTCATCAAATCTTGAGACTACTTTTGGGTCAAATCCTTCAAATGCTTCTTGGAAAGCTTTCCGTTTCTTTAAGATTATGTCCCAACTCAATCCGGCTTGAAAGCCTTCTAAAATAAGCATTTTAAATAAATAATTGTCATCATGACTTGGAACTCCCCACTCTAAATCATGATATTTTTTTAATCTCTCTGAGCTTGCCCAAGAACATCTTCCCATATTTTTACACCTCAAAAAAATTCTATATGTTTTACTTAAAGTAATCGGTTGACTAAAAAATTATGACTAAAGACATTTATCTTGACTGATTAGTCTAAATAAAAATTCCTTTTATCTACTAAACGACATATGTCGCGCTATAATCATTACAGTTATTCAACTGAATTAATCCTTGATTTCAGCTAGATTGATTCAGTCATCTGACAACTAAAATAGATAGATTGGAGAAACCTTCAAAGTGAAGAAAATCCTAGATTCAATTACCTTAGAGCTGACTGTTTTACTGCTCGTTTTTGCTCTTCTTCTACAAAACCAGTTATTATATATGAATATTGACAGTACGACATTTGTTTTACTGAATATTTTGACTTTCTTAGCTATCTTTTTTGGCCTATTATCCAGCTCAGTAGTCATTATAGCATCAAATCTTATTATATTTGCAATTGGAGTATTTACAATGTATTTTAACCCAATCATTATAGCTAATTGGCTGAAAGTATACTTAATTATACTTTTCCCAGTTTTTTCAGCCATCAGTTACTTGGTGCAAAAACGCATATTTCGACGACTTGATTTAGTTTATAATCAAAAAGACATTGGTCGATATCTAGAAAACAGAAATTCAATAACTGGTTTAAAAAACAAGACGGCTTTTGAAAATGACTATGGTTATATTTTAGAGTTTGATAAAAGACGCTCATTTGACAATCGCGGCATGTATTTGAGTTTATTCTACGTTGATTTTATTGAGCGATATCTCTATCAAGGTGTCAAAGCAACTGAGACTTTATTAAGACAACTTAAAGAGGCGTTAGTGACAAACCGTTTTCCTGAAGAAAGAATTTACTATATTGAAACTGGCGCCTTTTTGATACTATCACCACGAAAACTAACCCCTGTAACTGAAGAAGATAAGGTGGTTTTAAATGAGAATACGCGAGAGATTTTACAATCTATTCCCTTTATAACTGGTCAAAATGAAGTCAATATAACGTTAAAATATGGCACTCTCACAATAGATGCGACTAGTGTGTTAACGGCTGAACAGACCATTTCGCGATTAAAACGTTTAGCGGAAACCGATTTATCTGCAGAATATTTTGTTTAGGAGAATGTCTATGCTTGACTGGTTTTACACACTTAGCAGTTATATTACAGTCCTATTTTTCATTATTTCACTCATTTTATTCATTTTCCTACTCGTTATACAGACCAAAACTTGGCGTTACTTCAAATGGAGGGATTCCCACGATTAGTCGTTATTTAATGATATTCACTATTGTCTCTATTTGGGTATCCATAATTATAACAATCATTATTATGTTTGGTGGTATTTTTTTCTTTTGAAAGTTATCAAACCACCTCTAAAAAAATTACCACCATTGTCGCGTTACCCAATTGTTACCGTTATTGTTCCCGCTCATAATGAGAGCTTGGTGATTAAAGACACCATCAAAGCTATTTACTGCTTAAACTATCCAGAATCTAAACTACAATTATTAATCTATTGATGTTTATTGTTTGCAATCCTTGTGGTACCATATTTTTCGCTTATTCAACCTCTTTTTTCGATGAGTTTATAGTCAGTATTTCTGCTTCAATAAATTGAGCAAAGGATGTCACAAAAGAGACAGTTCCCTTCAGCATAACCTGTCCAGAATACTTTCCAACCATTCGGTAGTAAAATTCGTCGGTATCCTTTTCCAAACTTTCTTTCAGGTCGTTAAACTCTTTCAAGATACGATTGATTACCAACTCATTCTTCTGTAGATCAGCGATTGGATACTTTATAATCAATACCGCTTTCGTTTTTTTGGTTTCTTCGCTAAGAAGAAAATCATTGACGGTGATTGTCATCGTTTGATCAACAGCTAAATTTCCGATTAGATCATATAGATCCTCTTTTGAGAACCACCATTTATTGCTGATCTTGTGTCCCTTTAAAAGACCTCGCCTGAGATAATTGCGAACTGTTCTTGTCGTCACATCTAACTCTCTCGCAATATCATCTACTGATAAATAGTCTTCTGATAATGTTTTATCAGCAGAGGCTATAGCTGTTTCTAATGATGCAGGTTTTTCTGATAATGCCTTATTTTCTGATGGTAAAAAATCTTTTGCCACGTAACTCCCTCCCAACAAACAGTGAGCAGTATTGTTCGTTTCTTAGACTAATAAATGACGTTGAATCATCTCATCTTGTTTTAAACGACAAAAGATCACTTAATCTCTATAACTTTAGATGCTTTATTCAAGTGTAACGCATTATGTGCAGTAAAGATAACGATTTTATCACGATAGTAATCTAAAATCTCAGTCATTAAGATTTTGCTATTATCCTCGTCAATACTGCTCAAACTTTCATCCATCAACAAGACATCGGCATCGGCCACTAGGGCCCTCGCCATGGCAATACGCTGTCTCTCACCGCCTGAAAGATTGGCACCATTTTCCACTAGTTCCGTATGCCAGCTTCTCTTCTCAAGGATTGGGCGCATAACTGCAGTTTGAGATAAAAAGTCCCTTTCTTCAGACGTCAATGTTCTTCCAAACCCTATATTAGCTTCAAGGGTTTGCGATAAAATGGTGACTTGCTGCGAGAGGTAGAAGACTCTGCTCCGAAGAGACAGATAATTTAAATCACTGATAACGATGTGATTTATTGTAATGCCTTGACTTGGTCTAAACGCCAAAATAGCTTTCAGCAAGGAAGATTTCCCACTACCGGACTTTCCCTTTAAATAAACAATATCTCCTTGAGATATTTCAGCCGTTATTGCCAGCGACAAGTCTTTCCCACCAATTTTATACATTGGCGTATCCAATGTAATGGTCTTGATATGGTCTACGGAAAAAGTACCTTGTCGTTCTCTATTGTTATCAAGATCGTTCGTCACAAAGTCGTTGCTGACTTTTAAACTATTATAGTCAAGATTGAGCTTTGTCAGCTGCCCCATAGCTTCAAAAAAAATGGGAAAGACAATACCAAGAATAATTAATTGAGTGACACTCCACTGATTCGTTGCAACTAAAAAGCTGGTATAGACATAGATCATATTTTGTGCCAGCTGGTTTAAAAAGCTAATACCACCACTCGTAATCTGTGCAAACTGATTGGTATGTGCCAGTGTTTGAAAAGTATTTCTGAAGGAATTTGAAAAAAGGTTACTATAACGATCGACATCCCCACTAGCTTTGACAGAATCACTATTAGACAGTGTGGCAATCAAATCTTTATGAGTAGCAGCGCTGGCTTCTTGCATGCGATTCATTCGTTCCTTTAGCTGTTGATTGATTAATCGGAATCCAAAATAGTTGATGGGTATCAATATCATCATCGTTAGCGCAATGCCAAATGAAACTGTTGCTAATAGGAATAGACTCACACCGATGACTAAAACAGATCGCGCTAATACACCAAAACTATTGATCAAAAATAAATAATTGGCATCAACAGCTGTAAAAATCCTATCGATTAAGTAACTTGCCTCATAATGACTATAGGCATCATAGGACATCCTAACCATCTTTTGGATCAAGGACATTAAGTGTCGTGTGTTGAAATTAGCGGCATATCGTTCACGAAACCAAATCATAAAGGTTTGAATCACAAAAGTTACAATCATGGCAAACCCTATATAACTAACGATTTCTATTGAAAAAAACTGATCGGATTGATTGACCCACTGGATCATTATTGGTGTGACCAAAGTAGAAACTGCTGCTATAACTGATAAGAACACCGATATGGCAATAAATTTCCAATTGCTTTCGATTACTTTTTTCATATACTTTCCCCATTCCATTAACTCAACAGTCGTTCTTATATCTCGAATATACTGGAGTGGTATTGCTGTGTCGACTGAAAATTTTCCTAGTATTTCCTAGTTGGTCGCTTAACCCTATACTCATCACTTGACTCTACCTTTATAACTTACTCTAAACTCATTACTCCACTCAATATTTTATTTATTAAGTTAATATGTTTTAACTATATACACCCCAATATGAACTAATACGACCCAATACGACCTAAAATGGAGCTAAACATCTAACTAGAAAGGCAACAAAAAACTCACCAGAAAAACAGCTAAAAAGAAAAAGCAAAGCAAACAGTTGTAGTAGCTCACAACTTTTGCTTTGCTTGTTCTATTCCCTTTTATTTCTTATAACAATCATTAAGCCATCATTAAGCCAATAATTCAGATCATTAAGGCATTAACGTAAATCATTAAGCTAAACTTTTGCCTATCAAATACATGGTGGTCATATTATGTGTCAAAGCTAATTGCTTATGGCTTAAGATCCCCAATATGCCGAATCCAATCAAGGTTGAATTGATTGCCACAGTCCATTTCAAATTACGATTCAATTTATGCTTTAGATCCTCACAAATTTGTTCAAGCTTAAACAGATCATTCAAGTCATCATTCAAAAAGATGACATCACTCAAATGACGAGCCACATCAGAAGAATGAGACATGACTGCACCTATTTCTGCCTCCGATAGAGCTGCTGAATCATTTAAACCGTCTCCAATCATCATGACATGGTGACCCTCTTGCTTATACCGCGAAACGACCTTAAATTTATCCTTAGGTGTTGTATCAGTGATGATATCATTCCATTCAACTAGTTTCTTCAATGGTTCAGTATGCAAGGCGTTATCTCCAGTCAATAACACAACTTGTTTACCACTCTCTTTTAGTTGTCTCAAAACTTTATCAATACCGACCCTAGGCGGATTGTCGATCCCAAACAAGGCAATTAATTCTCCGCGATAACCCAAACACAAAATGCCGGCTTGTTGCTCGATTGTATCAAGAATACCTTGTTGCTCATCAGTAATGGTGATGCCTTCTTCACAAATAAACTTATAATTACCAATAACGACTTTGTCGTCACCAATGGTAGACCTTACACCCTTAGCCACGACGTGTTCAAGTTCTCCGTGCATTTCTTTATGGACGATACCTTTATCCTTTGCTTCTTGTACGATTGCATTAGCTATTGGATGATAGAAATGTTCTTCAAGACAGGCCCCAATGCGGATAACTTCTTCTTCAGTATAATCATAGAAAGGTTGGATTTTAACGATTTTAGGTGTTGGTTCCGTAATAGTACCTGTTTTATCAAAAATAAAGGTATCTATTTCTGGGAACAAATCAATATATTTCGGTCCCTTAACAACAACTCCAGACTCCATAGCTTTCTTTACTGCTACTAAATAACTAACAGGTGTCGCAATCTTTAATGAACATGAAAAATCAACGAGTAAAAATGATAAAGCTTTTTCAAACGAACCTGTTGCTAGATAGGTCAATGAAATCCCCATGAGGTTGACCTTAACAAATTGATCAGCTTTCTCGACTAATTGTTGTTGGTGCTTCGACATCATTTCTTTAGAGTCCGTCATCAGATTCACTAAATCGAGTAGATTGTGATTGGCATCCGCATTAGTGACGCTAACCACTAATTGCCCGCAGACGAGAACTGTATTGGATGACACCTTGGACCCCCTAGCTTTGACGACGGGAAGGGATTCGCCCGTCAATGAACTTTCATTGACATATCCGGTGCCATCAACAACGTCACCATCAAAGAAGATTTCACTACCTTCTTCAACGACTAACTCATCACCGACTCCGACCAAAAAACTATCTTTTTGTTCCTTTTCACCATTAGGCAATCTGACCCAAACAGGTGGAACTGGTCTCTTCAACGTCTGTGCTAAATCATCGATTGATTTCTTTTGGGTCCATTCTCCCAAATCATTTCCTAGATTCAATAGATACATAATTGTACTTGCGGTGTCGATTTGGTCTCTAGAGATAGACGTTAGAATAGCCAAGCAATCTAGAACTTCTATCGTCATTTTTTGATGGCGTAATGCTTGATAAGCCTTCTTTATAAAAGAGCCTGTTTTATATAGTGTCATCACATGACGAATAGGTGCTGGAATCAAGTACCGAAACGCAAATCGATTACACAATGAATCAAAGATAATATCAAAAGGCGTTTTAAGCCGTGGGTCGGTCGCACCTTCTTGATAGGTTTCCTTTAATAGAGTCTCATCGATAGCCGTTAAAAATTGACGAACCTCAAAAAGATGATCTTTCTTATAGAAAACTTGGAATGAGTGTTCATCGCCATAAAACGTCAGGTAGGTGATATTATCTTGTTGACTTGCTAACGTAATGAGCTTTTGTTCGACAGCTTGAGAACAAATAAAAGGGACCCTAATGCGGACCCTTTTACTGGAAACATGTAAGACTTCAAAGCGCATAGTTATCACCCAAGCCTATTCTTCAGAGGAATCAAAGGCCTTGTCGGCTTCTTTTTTCTTCTCAGCTTCGTAGATGTCGGCAGCATCAGCTAACACATCATCTGCATGTTGTTTTGTTTGCGATAAAGCATCGCCAATTTTGTCCTTAGCAAGATAAGATTTAGCAATCACCTTTGCATATTTTTTCTTTGCGTCATCGCTACATAACACTTTAAGACCGAGAGTCCCAAAAGCTATTCCGCCTAAGAAAGCACCTGAATCTTTTGCAACTTTACCTAATGTTTTTAAATGTTTGAACATATCCCTCATTCTCCCTTAGTACTTTATTTATAATCATTATTATTCATCAGACAGCAAAAGTAAACTAACTTTGTTTAGAAATCCAAAATTTCACTCACTTTTTTACCAAAGCAAGGCAAGTATCATGAAAGTCTTACTAGTTATTTTGTAGTTAATCTTCTAGTTAATTCTGTAGTTAATCCAGTAATTGATCCAGTTTGTAACCAGCTAAAAACCCAATTTCCTTTGTGTTCTTTCTCAAATATTGTTTCCCATAGACATCAATTAAGGCATGTAATTCATTGGCTTTCGTACCATTGAATGAAGGTGACAAGTGGACTATCCCTTGTAATTCCTCATAAGATTTTGTTTCCTTCCCTAGTAGGGTAAATAAACGTCTGGCATAGGCATCGGCAATAAAAACTGGTCTGTCTAGCAAATAAACTACAATAACATCTGCTGTTTCCGGACCGACCCCCTTGATTTGGAGTAAAGATTTTCGAATTTTATCTGTCGGAACAGCTTTTAAACGAGAAAAATCATCGTTAAAAGTTTCTGTCCAGGACAAAATACCTTCCAACGCTCTACTCTTGTTGTTAAAAAAGCCACTAGGTCTGATTAAGGTTTGCAGTTCTTGATTGGTTAATTCTCTAATAGCCTTTGGAGAGAAATCCGTCCTATGAGCAAGATTTTCCAAAGACAAACTCACGTTCGTCCAGTTGGTGTTCTGTACCAATACTGCCCCGATTAATAACTCCCATTTAGACCTTGCCGGCCACCAGAACTGTTCGCCCAAAGTTTCTAATAGCAAGTCGAATAACCTGTCGAT
Source organism: Bavariicoccus seileri WCC 4188 (assembly GCF_000421665.1). GTDB lineage: Bacteria > Bacillota > Bacilli > Lactobacillales > Aerococcaceae > Bavariicoccus > Bavariicoccus seileri. Next base: position 14,496 of record NZ_ATXL01000042.1, read on the forward strand.
TGTGATGATTTTATTTGAGCTACTCTTAATTATTTTTGTCGATCCTGTGTGTAAGCTAGTCATGCTCTCATCCTAGTGTTCTCTTCGAGCGAGTAAACGTTCAATATCTGGGATCATTTTTTCTGGATTTTGAGTTGATGCATAGCGGATGATTTCTTGACTATCCCGACTGACTAGAAACTTTGTGAAGTTCCATTTGATTGCCTCTCCTAAAAAACCTTTTGAATGGCTTTTGAGATATGAAAACAGTGGATTAGCATCTGGACCATTGACTGGTTCTATCTCATGCATCGGAAAAGTCACGCCGTATGTTGTTCGACAAGCAGTGCTTGCTTCATCACCCGAAGAAAGTTCTTGTTTAAATTGATTCGACGGGAAACCCAGAACAACAAGTCCTCTGTCTTTGTAAGTTTGATATAGTTCTTCCAATTCCTTGAATTGACCCGCAAGACCACACTTTGTGGCTGTATTGACGATCACTAAGACCTCCCCTTCATAATGCTTCAATGTCGTTGGTTTTGAGTCAATGGGTTTTACTTCAATATCATAAATAGACATCTTTATTCTCCTCCTCTTTGATAAACTTATGGTTTGATAGACTTCTATTTTATAGACCGTTCCATTATCCACACATCAAAACTATCTGCTGTTATCGGATATGTTTTACTCTTCTCTACTATCTTAAATCCTTGTTTTTTCCAAAAAGAAAACGCGCTTGTATTTGATACCAATACACCCAATCGTACGTTCTCGTATCCTTTCTTTTGCCACTTATCACTTAAATCAGTGACCACATGAGAACCGATCTTTTGGCCTTTATAGTGGTCATCAATCAATAACAAACCAATAAAGACAGTCTTTTTACTCGGATATCCTAAAAGATAATCAATCACCCCAACATAAGACTGCTGCCACGAAATAGCCTCAAACCGTTTGATATAGTTAGTAGTTCTTCCCTTTTTTTGCGGAGGACGTGCCTCTTGATCAGCCTTTAGCAAGTCGAGGGTTATCTCGGATACACCCATCAATTTGAAATAGGCTTGATTGGATTGATAGATCTTAAACACATCCAGTAAATGGCTACTATTGATTCCCTTAAGGACTATTCCATCTTCCACACTTATCATGACTTATCACACCCTATCACTATCTTATTAAAATCTTATCTTAAACCCTTTGACAGTCTCTATCATTGCCTATTAGTGGAAAGATTAACCTATCTCCGGCTCATCTATGACAAAACACTAACATAAAGGTAGACATTCCTGCTAAACTTTGTTAGGTTATTACCTTGAGTAACTGATTACCTCTCAATTTTATTACGAAAGGAGCCGTGTTATGGCTGTTATTTTTACACGCTTAGCCTCAAAATCAGACATTCCAGAAATCATGGCAGTTGTGACTGAAGCAAAAAAACTATTAAAGAGTGAGGGCAACGAGCAGTGGCCTGAAAACTATCCTAATGCTGAGATATTCACTGAAGATATTGAAAAAAACTATTGCTATGTACTAATAGTTGGTCATACGATTGCTGGTGTAGCAACACTCTGGCAAGAGGGTGATGCGCCATATGAAAACTTGACTGATGGCGAATGGCAAAACCCTTCTGCACCTTATTCAACAATCCATCGTGTTGCAATCTCTAGTGAATTTAGAGGCCAAAACTTAACTGGCATTCTGTTTAGCCACCTTTTCTCCTATTCCTACGAGAATGGCTTCCATAATGTACGCATCGATACCCATGACTATAATAAACGAATGCAACATATTATGAAGAAAAACGGTTTTGAATACCGTGGCAAGATTATCGTTGATGATACGGGAAAACATGAGTACAGTGAACGTCTAGGATTTGAGCTAAACCTACCTGAACCTAAGGACGATAGACACTAGAGTAAATTGATCATACTTATAAAAAACAGATCTAAAAAGACTGGATAAAAGCGCGTTCTCTAACTCATTAGGGAATGTGCTTTTATTGTAGCAACGGTACTTGTGATGCAATGGTTTTCTTAAAGTGATCATACAGTTGATCATAGATTTCTGCTTTTTCCGGATTAAAAGTCGTTGGTAAAAGCTTTGCTGTTTCCAACTGCTGACTCTCGTTTCCGTCGTTTCTCTCATTACTATCGTTTTCTATTGTAAAGAGCTTTCTTTTTAAAGAAAGATTTTCCACTGAGTCTGAGACCTTTGCAGCTTGTTGATAGAGATGGTATAACCCAAATAAGGGTTCATTAGTTGGAGTCACGACAATATTTCGATGAAATACAGTAGCTGCTAGATCAATTAAGGCTTGATTATTGAAGAAGCCCCCACTAACAGAAAGGGGCCACTCTCGATCAACTCCCAATTTATCTTGTAGAAATCGCGCATTGAATAATAGTCCTTCAATTATAGCTCTTAAAAAATCCTCTCTCGTATGGGTAATTGAGACATTTGAAAAAGAGCCATGAACCTCAGTAGTCCAAAAAGGAGCGCGTTCGCCGTTGATGTAGGGTAAAAATTGAAGGTCATTCGCACCTGCTTCCGTGCGATTTAGGACATCATCTATGAGACCATAAAAGTCAGTTGCGTCTTGAAACATTGTCTGATGCAACCACTCCAACACACACCCCCCATTGTTTGATGGCAATCCACAAACATATAAGTCTGGGGACAAACCATAGCAAAAGTTTTGAACACTTGGATCAACTAACCACTTAGAACTTAACTTACGAACAGCCATGCTCGTCCCAATTGTCAAACTCTGTTTAATACCTGAAGACATATAGCCTGCATAAGCAGCTAAAACACCATCACTACCACCAATCATCATTTCAGCAGTTTTTGGCAATCCGAGATTCTTTGACACGGTTTCATTGATTGGAAACATGGTCGTTGGACTCACTATTTTTCCTAATTGCTGTTCAGAGACACCAAGATAATTCAGAATTTCCTTGTCCCAAATAAACTTTTGCCCATCCATCAAGCCCGTTGCAGCTGCCGTTGACCGATCAATCCAATAGTCTCCACAAAATTCTTTCATAACTGCTTCTTTGATACCAATCCACTTATAATCCCCGTGGTTACTATGCAATCCGTGCAATATCCTAGCAAATGGGGTCATAGAATGTATCGGAGATCCCGTTCGTTTATAAAAAGCTACTGCTTGATCTGTCGTATCGACAAATGATTTAATGGTTTTTTCAGCAGTACGATCAGACCAAATACGTACGATATTATCATTAACACCATCTAAGCTGATCGTACTATGCATGGCAACACTGAAAGACAGTACTCCAATTTGTTCCTTGTACAGTTGTGGAATAGCCAGGACCAACCCTTTGACGGCACCAATGATGTCGTCTAGTTGTTGATAAGCTGAACCACCCTCTCCACGGTAAGTCTTCAACGACCTTAAATCATCATAGAGTAATTTGCCATCCGAAATAAGACCGATCTTGACCGCTGTCGTTCCAATATCAATCCCTAAAAAAAGATTTCCTTGATCCATTGTCATATTATATTCACTCATTCTCTATTGTGTTTAGTCTTAATCTATGTTTAACTCTCTATAGCCATACTATCATTATCAAGAAGTACATAATAGTAAAGGACACCTGCCAAAGCAATTGTCACTATCGTATTTCTAGTATAGAAGATAGCAGCCTGAACAGTCGTTTAAGAGTATAATATTTGTTACACTAATTTAGTAAAGACAGTTTGAAATTATATCTTTTTAACCCTCAAAAGTGAGTGTGTAAAATATTTTGTGTAAATAGAAAAAAGGGCGTCCCTTCTGTAGAATAGAGTTTGTAGACAAAACCCACAGAAAAGAGGACTCCCCCATGACTGATTTTACTACAGAATTAATGCAAGTACTAGTAACTAAAGGAGATGTGACTGAATTGTTTCGATCACACCTCGAACAGGCAATCAATGACTTATTAGCGACTGAACTGAGTGGCTTTTTAAATTATGAGAAGTATAGCCGGTCTGGTTTTAATTCAGGGAATTCGAGAAATGGTTGTTATGAGAGACAGGTTAAAACTGAATACGGTCCGATCACTATCTCGATTCCCAGGGATCGCAATGGCGAATTCAAACAACAAACAATTGAACCTTACAAACGGTCGACAAACACGCTCGAAGAGGTCGTTATCCATTTGTTTCGCAAGGGCATTACGATGAGTGAGATAGCCGATTTAATTCAAAAAATGTACGGCCATCATTACACGCCTCAAACCATCTCTAACATGACACAACAATTTGCCGAGACAGTCAGTTCCTTCAATAACAGACCACTGAATGCCCATTATGCTGCCATCTATCTGGATGCCACTGTTATTCCAGTTAGAAGAGATACCGTTGCTAAGGAAGCCGTTCATATCGCCATCGGCGTGCGGACAGATGGCACAAAAGAAGTTTTAAGCTACTCCATCTCACCCCACGAATCTGCCATCGTATGGGGTGACATTCTGTCAGACATCGGCCAAAGAGGGGTCGAAAACACCTTGATTGTTGTAGCTGATGGCTTCAAGGGATTAGTCGATAAAGTATCACATTACTTTCCGAGCGCGGTTCATCAACAATGTTGTATTCATGTGGCACGTAACTTGACGAAACGTGTTAGGGCAACAGATCGTCAAGAAATTAACGACGATTTCAAAACAATTTATCGTGCAGATTCACTGGAAGAAGCTGAAATAGCCCGTCAACAGTTTATTGAAAAGTGGCAGAAAATCTATCCTAGACCCGTTAAGACTATCGCAGAAAATGAGTATTTATTGACTTTTTATCGTTTTCCCAAACAGATTAGGCCAAGCCTTTATTCTACTAATTTGATTGAATCCTTTAATAAAAAAATCAAGCGGTACACTAAACGTAAAGAGCAGTTTCCAAATGAAGAAGCTTTGGAAAGATTTATGGTTTCCATTTTTGATGACTATAACCAAAAGTTTCTAAATCGTTCACACAAAGGTTTCAAAATAGTTCAAGGCATATTAGAAGATACTTTGGAAAGTTTATAAGCAAACTGTCAAA
>NZ_ATXL01000043.1 GCF_000421665.1 Bavariicoccus seileri WCC 4188
AAAATTCACAACAGGTCGATTCATAAGTCAGGGTTCCGGTGTAGACAGTGGCCATTCGGCCTTTAATTCTTTCTTTTGAGACTGCATTTTTAGAAAAAGAGATGTTAGAATCTTTGATATTAAGGATTTTTTTTAACATGTTATCTATGTTTTCATCTTTAGTTTTGTTAATATTAGTACTGGACATTTGGTTAGCCTCCTATGATTTGGTTTAGCGATTTAATTATAGGACAACCAAATGTCTTTTTGCATAAAAAAATTAGTGTCGCTACTTTTTCAAGCAACAACACCAAATATTATAGAGCCCTTTTTTTGTCTGATATAAAATTGCTAGTAGGAAGTCTATCGTTTTTATTTCGTATAAGTTTTCGAGGCATTTGGTACAGGTCATAATAGGAAAGACTGGCTATATTGGTATTAAAATAGTTATAATGGTATAAAGTTCTATGTAATGTTGTATAGTCAGTTATGTGGCGTGTTATATAAATGGTCAGGTAGAAAGAGGTATACAAAAGAGGTATACAAAAGACGTATTGAAAGATACAGAGTTAGAAATGGATAACTTGGTTAATATTTTTCAGTAAAGAGCGAAAAAATAACAATAAAAATGATTAAAAAGAATCAAAGAATCATAGAAAAAAGATAAAAAAATATACAAAGAGAATACACAAAAAAATGTATAAAGATAATATACAAAGAAAAATGACTAGGGATATTACAATCAATGCAGAGGGAGTGTAGGTTATGACTGAACAAACGTGTGTCATTATTAAGCCAGATGGGGTAAGAAGGCGGTTAGTGGGTAGAATTATTCAATGTTTTGAGGATGCTGATTTAACGATAGTTGCTTTGAAAAAGACTCTTTTATCTTCTGAGGTTGTCAAAGAGCACTATGAACATTTGAAAGATCAACCATTCTTTCCAAAATTATGTGCTTTTATGACCGAATCTCCTGTTATACTCATGATTCTGGAAGGTGAAGATGCTGTTAGTCGCGTGCGAAAGATTGTTGGAGCTACTAATCCTTTAAAAGCAGATAGTGGTTCTATTCGAGGGCAATTTGCGACGGATACTACCCGAAATCTTGTCCACGCTTCAGATAGTCTTGATACTGCTGCAATCGAGATTAAGCGTTTCTTTAGTTGAGTTTATCAATGAAAATTTAAATAAAGAATAAAGAAGTCGAGGTTTAAAAAATTTAAACCCCGACTTTTTTGTATTCATGAATATTAGAAATTATGTGTAATATTTCTTTGCAGATTTTTGCAGGCTACGGTATAGATTGGTTAAGCTAATACACTTTAACCACTTAAAAAGGAAGAACTGTAGAAGACTAAATCAAGAAAAAATTAACCCTGTAGAGAGTTAAATACTTTTGAGGGTTAAGTACTTTAGAGGGTTAATACTTTAGAGCGTTAAACCCTGTAGAGATCTAAACACTCTATTTAGAAAAAAACAATAGAGTAAACACTCTAGAGAGCAAAATACTGTAAAGAGCCAAGTAGCATAGAAAGCTAATTCACCAAAAATGTGCCATGAAATGTGAATAAATGCTTTTTATTCTATGATTGCTTTGTGATGTGATAGGCGGTAACCACTGTGGAAGACTGGTGAGATAAACTGGTTGAATGGAAAACCAGTTTTGATGGCTGCGGTCACAAATTCTTTTGCCTTAGCGACTGCTTCTTTTGGCGTAAGGCCATATGCTAATCCAGCTGTGATTGCTGCTGCAAATGTACAGCCAGCGCCATGGTTGCTAGGAGCATCTATTTTGTCAGTTTCAAATAAAGTGAACTCTTTACCATCAAAGAATAGGTCAATGGCTTTAGTACCAGGCAGGGCTTTACCACCTTTAATAACGACTGTTTTAGCACCATTGTCATGAATAATTCTAGCAGCTTCTTTCATATCTTCAACAGACGTTAGTGTTTTAAGTCCAGCCAGTTGAGCGGCTTCGAATAAATTTGGTGTAGCAACTGTTGCTAAGGGAACCAATACATCTTTTAAGGCTTCGGCGTTCTCAGGATTCAACACCTCGTCCTCGCCTTTACAGACCATCACGGGATCAGCAACGAAGTTAGTCATTTGGTGTTCTTTGATATGATTAGCAATAACAGTAATAATATCAACGTTTGGCAGCATACCCGTTTTGAAAGCATCAATGCCAGGCCCTGCAGTTGCTGTAACGAGTTGATCTTTCACTACTTTTGGATTGATCGGAGTAATGCCGTGGCTCCAGTTATTATTGGGATCCATTGTAGCAATAACCGTTAGAGCCGCGATTCCAAAGGTACCATATTCTGCGAATGTTTTTAAGTCGGCTGCAATACCTGCGCCACCGCTTGCATCATTTCCTGCAATTGTCAGTGTTATTTTCGGTTTTGTCATGACATTTCCCCCATTTATTCAAATTTGATACTTATTATTCTAACGTTTTAAGTCATAGATGTCGACCGTTGAAGGGAGAATATATCACATTATAGGTTACATTTGGGTGTTTCTATCTATAAAGTGACCTATGACTTGTCTTGGCTATATCAAAAGCGATACTATGCGATTAGGTGCAGATGTAATTTATAACTAAAAAAGGATAGTGATAGTGTGAAAAAGTATATCGGGATTGATGTCGGAGGGACAACAATCAAACATGGTCTTCTAACTGATGAAGGTGAGATTCTGTCAAAAAATAAGTTGAAAACACCATTAGAAAAAAATCAGTTTTTAAACACAATTGTTGATATTGTAACTCAGTATAGGAGTCAAGACGAGATAGAAGCGTGTGGGATCAGTATGCCGGGCGTCATTGAAGGCGATGGCTTCTTAACAACTGCTGGAGCTTTAAAAAACTTATACGGCATCAATTTGATCAAAGCCTTACAAAAAGATGTTGCTTTACCCATTACTGTGATAAATGATGCGAATGCCGCAGCTTTAGCCGAACATTGGATTGGGGCAGCTAAGGCTTATCAGACGTATTTTGGCCTAGTACTCGGGACGGGAGTCGGTGGCGGAATCATCATAAATGGAGATATTTACAATGGCGCACATTCACGTGCCGGTGAATTTGGCTGGCTGATAGCTGAACCTAATGAAGAAAATTTAGAATTTGGAACACTAAACTTTCAGGGTGCAACGGTCATAGGTCTCTTGCGTGTCTATAATGAAGCACTGTCACACCAAAATGACGAGATTAAGAGTCCTGTTGTCGTGGATAATCCTCGCCTGATTTTTAGGCAAGCAGCAGGTGGAGATGCTATAGCAACTAGAGTGTTGGATCATTATTTCTATATTCTAGCAAAAGAGATTTTTAATTTGATTGTTGCTTTTGATCCAGAAGCAGTGATTATTGGCGGTGGTATCAGTAATAATGAGGATTTTTATAAGGGTTTACAAGCAAAAATAAAACAACTCCATCAGCAGCATGATAGTGTCAGGCCAATCCAACTACCACCAGTTTTGCTGGCACAGCTCAGAAATGATGCAGGTTTAATAGGAGCAGTTTATCACGCTAAAACACATCATTGAGGGATAGAGAGCAATAGACTATCATCTATAGTGTATTATTTCATTTTTAAAATGTTTTTACGTGACAATAAAGCTCCAAAGTAATAATATATTCAAATGTAAGCGTATGAGTTGCAGTGGTCTGGTGCTTATTAACCACTCCCAAGAATGAGCACCACCAAAAAAGTCAACACTTTAACTGATAGTGTGTTACATCAGCGATTTACTTTGAACTAACCAATCTGAGTAGTCGCTAAAAGTCATACTAGAACTACCAGTACTTCTTCTCTAGCTATTTGAAAAGTAAGTGCTTTAGTAGGATGTTTAGGGGATCAGTCGTTGATCTATACACCGACTGATGGCGATAGTTATAGTATGAAAGTAATGGAAAAATATTGGGGGAAAATGGAAATGAAAGCAGCAAGATGGTATGCACGTCATGATGTACGTGTCGAAGATCTCAAAGAAGTAGAAGCAACTAAGGATTTTGTAAAAATCAAAGTAGGATATACAGGTATTTGTGGTAGTGATTTACACGAGTATGATGAAGGACCTGTCTTCGTTCCAGAAAATGAACCGAATGAGTTTACGGGGCAAAAGGCTCCTATCACTATGGGTCATGAATTTGCTGGAGAGGTCGTTGAAGTGGGACCTGATGTGAAACAGTTGAAGATTGGTGATCGCGTTGCTGTTTATCCTCCTATAGCTCATGAAAGTCATCCAGAAGATATAGACTTATATTTTGGCAACAATTTTATCGGTCTAGCTCAAAATGGTGGCTTAGCTGAATTCTGTACCGTTAAAGAGTCAGCTGCTTATAAGTTACCAGAAGGTATGGATACAAAACATGGGGCTTTAGTTGAACCTACTGCAGTTGCTGTACAGGCTGTCAAAGAGGGTGGCGTAAAGTTTGGCGATAATGTTGCTATTTTTGGTGCCGGCCCTATTGGTGCTTTAGTAGCTGCTGCTGCCAAAGCTGCTGGTGCAACAGAAATAATCGTTTGTGACCTATCTGAACAACGGTTGGAGAAAGCAAAAGAACTAGGTGCTACAACTACTATTAATTCAAAAGAAGTACATGCTGTTGCTAAAATCAAAGAAATAACTAATGGCGGTGTAGATGTTTCATTTGAAGTGGCTGGGGTATCAATCACATTTGAACAAGCAATAGCAGCTGTTCGTCCTAGAGGGTTTATGGTCGTTGTTTCAATCTTCGCAAGACCAATCACTTGGAATCCATTGCAATTGACCGATGCAGGAGTCAAGATCACCTCTACGATTGCATATACACGTACGACATTTGCCCAAACAATAGAAGCAATCAGTAATGGTCAACTAAATGTTGATCCGATTATTACAAAGGAAATCAAACTTGATAATATAGTAGAAGATGGTTTCAAAACCTTGGTTGCTGATAAATCTCAATCGAAAATTCTAGTGAATATCAATTCTGATATCGCTTAAAGGAATAAACAAGCTATAAGAATGTGACATGCTGTTGTCACATTCTTTTTTTGGTAGAAAAGCAATTAGATATCAAGTAATATAGCAGTAGGCTAACAATAGAATTATACGGTCCTATAGATCATATGGGCCTCTCATAACATAATTTATCAGAACAAGTTGAACGAACTACCCGAATAAGTAGAAAATCGAGCAGAATAGATGAAAGGTGGTTTGGATGATGATAGAGCTATTAGCATTGAATACAGTCTATGAGAGTCAGTCTTTCTATCAAAATGATGAGTATAACTGAACTGACTTAAGACAATTGAAAGAAACCTATTGCTATGCGACTCACCATAGTTTGGATCAAATTAGAAAGCACCTGAAGGAAAATGTTACACCTGATAAAGGATCACATCTCACATTTATTGGGAGCGGAAACTACCATTATGTCACTAAATTGCTCCTTGAACGCTTAAACGAGCCATTTGTGCTAGTGTTGTGTGATCATCATGTTGATAGTATGGTTTTGCCATATGAGGGCTTGATCTCTTGTGGGTCTTGGGTGAGAAACGCTTTAAAAACGCTCCCCGATTTGATGCAGGTGTTATTCATCGGTATTGGCGACGAACAACTTGCCTATTTAAAAGACCTTGATTCCAGTAAACTCTTGTATATTCCGACTTCAAAACTTGAGGACGAGGATTATATCGCAAAGGTAGAAGAGAAGGTAAAGCCTCTGCCGGTTTATATCAGTATTGATAAGGATGTCTTATCTGAGGAGTATGTCGTTACTAACTGGGATCAAGGAGTGTTGTCCCCAAAACGATTAGTCCAATTGATTGAGCGCAACGTCGCCAGTCGTTCTGTGTTGGGTATAGATGTCTGTGGAGAAGAAAACACGAAGAGTCGTCGATTTGTGATGGCACAAGCCAGAAATAATCGGACAAATCACTATTTTTTGAAGTGGGGTCAAAAGATCCTGTTAGAGCATCGTCCTTCAAAATCTTAAAAAGGATAGAGCTGAGTCAAGCTTTTTAAACAGACATTAGAAGGACAATAATTGTAAACATTTCGACTATAAAAGCTATTAGAGTAGTGGTATATTAGTCTATAAACTAATATATTTATCAATCTTTTTACATGGGAAACGGAGTGTATTGAAGCACAAATGGAAACGAATCAGTCGTCACATTCAACTAAAAAAGTACTGACTATAGGTGGCCTTCTCGTCACAATGGGTGTGGTCTATGGAGACATCGGGACTAGCCCGTTATATGTGATGAAAGCTATTATAGAAGGCAATGGCGGCTTAGCCAGCTTGTCGAAAGACTTTGTCTACGGAGCGGTGTCTTTAGTTTTTTGGACGTTGACCTTGTTGACTACGGTCAAGTATGTCATGATTGCTTTGAACGCAGATAACCAAGGTGAAGGTGGTATATTTGCTTTGTATACACTGGTCAGGAAAAAAGCGCGATTTCTCATTATTCCTGCTATGATCGGCGGGGCGACGTTATTAGCTGATGGCGTATTAACGCCTGCTGTGACCGTGACGACTGCTATTGAAGGATTAAGAGGCATTCCGGTTGTCTATGATGCGATCGGTGATAATCAATCGATTATCGTATGGATTACTATCGGCATCATATTTTGTTTGTTCCAGATTCAACGCTTTGGAACTGAGACAGTGGGACGAGCATTTGGGCCAATCATGTTTTGCTGGTTTACCTTTCTTGGATTGACAGGACTTTATAATTTTGCACAAGATTTGAGTTTGATTGCTGCCATAAACCCTTACTATGCGATTAGACTGCTTTTCAGCCCTGAAAATAAAGTCGGAATCTTCATTTTAGGGAGTGTCTTCTTGGCCACCACTGGTGCTGAGGCACTTTATTCTGATCTCGGTCATGTAGGTAAGAGAAATATCAGAGTTAGCTGGCCTTATGTCAAGATTTGCCTCGTGTTGAACTATTTTGGTCAGGCAGCATGGTTATTGAAAGTTAAAAATGATATGACTTATATCCAAGCAGATGATCTAAATCCATTTTTTAGGATGATGCCAGCAGGGTTAGAATTTTTTAGTGTTATCTTTGCTACTGTGGCTGCGATTATTGCCTCTCAATCCTTAATAACAGGATCATATACTTTAGTGGCTGAAGCCATCCGATTAAGGCTGTTGCCAAAGTTGAAAATCGTCTATCCTTCCACTCAGAAGGGGCAATTATATATTCCGACGGTCAACAATCTATTGTTCCTTCTTTGTATCGGCGTTGTCTTTTATTTTAGGACATCTGCACATATGGAAGCAGCGTATGGTTTAGCCATCACCGTGACAATGTTGATGACGACCTTCCTCTTGTATTATTATTTATTGCAAAAAAAAGTTCCGCCGCTTATTGCGGGAGCGTCTATGGCATTCTTTGCTGGAATTGAAATTATATTCTTTGTATCAAGCATTGTGAAGTTCTTGCACGGTGGCTATGTAGCGGCATTGATTGCTCTCATGATACTTGCTGTCATGTTGATCTGGGAACGCGGAAATCTGATTGAAGAGCGTTATGCAGATAAGGTGTCGTTATATGACTATAAGAATCAGTTGAAATCGTTAAGTGAAGACAAGACCATTCCAATGTATCAAACGAATCTTGTTTTCTTAACTGGGAATTTAAAAAATCATCGCATTGGACGAGAAATCCTGTATTCCATTCTGGATAAACGACCAAAACGAGCCAAGGTCTACTGGTTTGTGAATGTAGCTGTGACAGATGATCCCTATACAGAAGAGTATTATGTAGATACGATGGGAACGGACTGTATTGTCAATATCCAATTGCGCTTAGGGTTTAGAGTCAGTCAATCCGTCAATGTCTATCTCAGACAAATCGTCCAAGATTTGATGAGAGAAGGGACGATTAAGCCGCAACCACAAACCTATACCATTACACCGGGACGAATTGTCGGAGACTTTTGCTTTATTTTGATCAAAGAAGAGCTATCTCGCTTGACGCACTTGAAGAAATTCGACCGGATGATTATGCAAGCTAAATTAGCAATCAAAAAGATTGCCGTCTCACCTGATAGATGGTTTGGTTTGGAATTTAGTGATTATCGTGTTGAATACGTTCCTTTAATTATTGGGCAACAATTGAAGTCAAATTTATCTCGTGTAAATGTTAAGGACTTTTAATGGAGGAGAGTGAACAATGACTGTATCCAATGGACAAGATAGTGGAATCGTAGCGGAACTGACAACTATTCCAGCCAATGAGCAAATGATTCCATTTGAGATTGCAGAACCATGGCTCAAAGTCAGTGATGAAGCCATGCAATTGGAGGGACTGTGCTTTGATCGTTCTGGAAATCTTTATTTTTTGGAGGTTTTTGAAGGAAGAATCTTTAAAGTTGCTAAGGGATCCCAAAAGGTAGAGTGTCTTTACCAATTAGCTCAGGGGGAGAATCCAGCCGCACTAAAAATCCATAAGGACGGGAGATTGTTTATCTGCTGTTTAGGAAACTTTGTGGATAGTGGTAGTGTTATAGCATTAGATCCGGATGAATTGACCGTAGAAACAATTATAGCCCCTTCAAAAGGGTTTGTCGTCGATGATATGGTGTTTGCCTCTGATGGGAGTTTTTACTTTACAAACTTTGTCGGAGGTGTAGGGAATTTAATAGGTGGTGTCTACCATGTTTCAGCCGATTTTTCGACGATTTCACCAGTTCTCTCTCATCTAGCCGTACCAAACGGACTTGCGTTGACCAAAGATGAGCAAGCACTTTGGATTACTGAAATGAGTCATAATCGTTTGATTTACTGCCAATTAGTCGATCGTACTAGTGTCCCACCATTTGGAACGACCGTACCTTATCACTTTTCAGGACTGGAAGGACCAGACTCGTGTTGTGTTGATGATGAGGGAAACCTGTACGTTGCTCTATATGAGCAAGGAAGAGTACTCGTATTTGATGCCTTGGGGAATGTAAAAGAGCAAAAGTTGATCAAAGGAAGAGAAACAGGGCATTTATTAAGAACAACACACCCAGCTATTGCTCCAAACAGCAAAGAATTGATTATTTGTACCAATGATTTTGGTCAAGACAAAGGGTCATGGCTTTATAAAGCGACCGCTCTTGCTGATGGGGCTGGGTTTTCCTATCAATTTAAATCATAAACAAGACAGATTAAGATAGATCAATATAGATCAATATAGATCAATATAGATCAATATAGATTAATATAGATTAATATAGATTAATATATATTGTATTGACTGACACATTAACTACCATAGAAAGAGTGATCTTGTGAAAGAGTTGGAAGAAAAAATCAAATTATTAGGTATCCCACGGACGACTGAAATTTCGGATGTGAGTGCCTTCTTAAATCAGCAGGTAGACCCTCACTTGATGAAAGCTATCGGAGATGATTTTGCAGCACATTATAATGACTATGATTTTGATACGATTGTGACTGTTGAAAGTTCCGGGATCGCCCCTGCAGTATTTGCTAGTTTAGCACTAGATAAGCCGTTAGTTATCTTGAAAAAAGATGAAAGAGAACGTGATGATGCTGTTTTTGTGCAACAACCATCCTATTCATTTACCAAGGGAAATCATTATTATTTGACGACCAAGTCTGACTTGATACAAGGGAAAAAGGTTATTTTAATCGATGACTTTTTAGCACAGGGGAGTGTCGTCATGAATGTTGAGGCTCTTTTACGTAAAGTAGATGCTGAGTTAGTAGCCATTGGAATTTGTATTGCTAAAGACTATCAACCAGGGTTCCAAATTTTATCTGAAAAAGGGTATGATGTCTATTGCCAAGCGCATATCACGAAATTGGATCCGGAGACACAAACCATTTATTTTGGCTAATAACACGTGATTTATATCATTTCTTTGTATCGTATCTATGTATTGTATTTTTGTATTGTATCTTTGTACGTATCTTTGTATCATATCTGTCGGTTAATAATCACCAAATGAAAAACCCAGAGGACGATTTTTTTTCGTCCTCTGGGTTTCACCTTATATCTGATCATATCTGAAAGTAATTATTATTTGTAGAGTAGACATTCCTGTATAATAGTCTATTAGCAGGATTAAATAAACATTTTGTGGTATGGATTATCATCAATGTAATCAGCGATACAGGTTTTGAAGCTCTCTTCTATTTCTGTTGTAGGTAAGTTTTTGCCAATGAAAACAAGAGTAGAGGAACGATCAGCATCATTTTTCCATTCTCTGCCTTGTGATACTTCACAACTCATTTGAACCCCTTGGATGATGATTTGATTAGGGACATCCTTTATAGATAGGATTCCTTTATAACGGTAGAGTTGTGGACCATAGTAGCTGATCAATTCGTTTAACCAACCTTGGATAATCGTGAGCTCTAGAGGCTCTTTGACCTCGATAGAACAAGTTGTGATACCGTGGTGGTGATCATGGCCATGATGATGGTGATGATGTTCGTGGTCGTGGTCATGCTCATGATCGTGCTCGTGGTCATGATCATGGTCGTGGTCATGATCGTGTTCCTCTGCATCAGCTTCTTTTTGGGCTTCAGTCATCGATTTTAGTTGGCTTTCAGTCATCATAAATTCTGACTGGTCTAAGATATCAGACATTGTAATAGTTTCTAAGTCCAATGGTGAAACGGGTGCAAACGGATTTATGTGATGGATATGTGCCGCTAGTTTTTCATAATCGTCGCGAGTGACTAAGTCCGCTTTGGTGAGATAGATTCTGTCTGCAAAAGAAATTTGTTTGACAGGTTCATCTTGTTCTTTAATGGTGGTTTCTCCATAGACACAATCTACTAAGGTTATAATACTATTGATAGTGAAGTGTTCTTTTAAAAATGGTAGATTAAAGAAGGTTTGGACTAGTGGAGCTGGATCAGCAAGTCCTGTCGTTTCGATGATGATTTGTTCGATTGGGACGCCTTCGTTTTCTATTGCTTCTAATATGGAACGGAGCATATCGGCTATGTCTGTTCTTAGAGTACAACATAAACAGCCATTAGCCATTTGGTAAATGTCTTCATCGGTAGAGAGTACTAAACGATGGTCGACACTAATATCACCAAATTCGTTGATAATAACAGCTACCTTATTGTCATTATGAGCGTTTAGAATGTGATTGATCAATGTTGTTTTACCGGATCCTAGAAAACCGGTAATAATTGTAACGGGGATAGGCTTTGTCATAATTTTGGCTCCTTTTCTGATAGATTTTTGAGTAAAGGATGTGTAGCGACATTCGTTTGTTACACATTTGATTATAACAATGTTGTCAACTAATAGAGAAGTTTTCTAAGTAAAGGAGGTCGAGTTCGTGCTACTTAAAAAGAAAGAATGGTTAGCGAGGGAAGTAGTAAGTCATCTTGCCGTTTTTCGTTGTCCGATATGTCAGACTTCAATCAAGTCTGGCGATGAGAATAGTTGGATATGCCAAAATGGTCATCGGCAAAATTATAATCGTAAAGGGTATATCACTATTGCACAACCACATAAAGAAAGTAAGTACCAAAAAGAAATGTTACAAAAAAGACAACAATTGATGCAAACGTCTCTTTTTGAACCGATCATAACAACAATCGCGGCCTCTATTGCTCCTGGGGATAAGATCATTGATCTAGGATGTGGCGATGGCAGCCATTTGCACCAGCTGATAAAGAAAGGACAACCATCATTAGCAGTCGGAGTCGACTTATCTGAACCGGCTATAGAACTCGCTAGTATTGCCTATCCAAGAGAGGCTATTTGGATGGTTGGCGATTTGACGAACCTCCCCCTGAGTGAAGAACAGATTGATACGGCAATCACTATCCTATCGCCCAGCCAGTACCATGAAGCAAAGCGCGTGTTGAAATCGGATGGTCTCTATATCAAAGTGATCCCAGAAACCTACTATTTGACCGAGTTGAGAAAGAGACTTTATAGTGAGGTAAATGACCAGACCTATCATTCTGGTGCAGTGCTTGATCATTTTGAGCAAGAATTAACGCTGATAGAAAATCATCACCTGTATTATCAAGTTGATCTAACAAGCGAGATGGCCGATCAAGTTGTTAAAATGACACCCTTAAGTTGGCAGGCTAGTGATGAAACCTTATACGACCTTAAACAGAACCCTCTAGGACATATCACAATAGACGTTCGGGTGTTAGTTGGAAAGTTCAGTTGAGGAGCTCAGTAGGGGCAAAAACAAGTAGGGCACAAGCACTTATAACTTATCAGTCATGAGGCGAAATTCTAATCCTAAGCTGTAATAACGGCAATAATTTGAGAAACTATTTTTTAAATTTTTGTGTCTTAAGTATTGATTTTTATTTAAGTCATGCTAGAATGGGCTATGCACTTGTGATTTTCTGTCACAGAGCTTGTAATATTCGTAAATCCTTGCTGTTACGGGAACCGAGGATTTATGCTAATAAGAACTGAACATAACGCCGCTGTTATGAAGGTTCTTTTTTTTGTATCCAAATTGCAATCACTAATAAACTGAGAAGGTTGGTAACAGACGATGACACATAACCATATTGTTTTATATGAACCACTAATGCCTGCCAATACGGGAAATATTGCACGAACATGTGCAGCAACAAATACAACATTACATTTGATCAAGCCACTAGGATTCCAAACCGATGACAAACACTTAAAACGTGCTGGTCTTGATTATTGGGATAATGTGGATATTATTTATCATGACTCATTAGAGGATTTTATGGCTGAAGTGAAGGACAAACCATTATTTTTAGTGT
This sequence comes from Bavariicoccus seileri WCC 4188, assembly GCF_000421665.1. Classification (GTDB taxonomy): domain Bacteria; phylum Bacillota; class Bacilli; order Lactobacillales; family Aerococcaceae; genus Bavariicoccus; species Bavariicoccus seileri. Next base: position 12,725 of record NZ_ATXL01000043.1, read on the forward strand.
CTAAGTTTGCTCATCAAACCTACACAGAGGTGCCATATAATGATTTTGATGACGTTTTTCTGATGTTTGGCAAGGAGACGACTGGCTTACCAGAAGATTTTATGAGAGCACATGAAGAGAAGTGTATACGTTTGCCGATGAATGATGAACATGTCAGAGCTTTGAATCTATCGAATTGTGCCGCAATTGTGATTTATGAAGTCTTGCGACAACAAGGTTTTCCTAATTTGGAATTAACCCACCGTTATGCCCAAGATAAATTGGACTAGCTTAACATAGGGTGAAAAATGTAAATAAAAAACAGCCATAAAACAGAAGACTATAAACAAAGACACATTTTCTTATCAGGTCAGAATTAATTTTAAACTGACGATTAGATGAGAAAGTGTGTTTTTTTTCAACTAAAACGTGACATGGTGTGTGGGCTTAAGGTTCATATTTAAGTCAGAATGTGTCAAAATATAAAATGTGATGAATTTATCATTTTAAATGGAAATTCGAACATGATAGCGCTTACACAAATATGCTATAGTAACAGTGTCAGTGGTGACATGTAAAGATAAGGACTTCCAGCTGGACTTATTTTTACCATAAACCAAGTTATTTGTGAGAAAACGACTAATAGTTTTACTGCCTATATAGGAAAGGAAGGAAAGTTATGACTGATAGCAAGCCAATCGAGGTTTATTCAGAAATTGGAAAATTGCAAGAAGTTTTACTGCATCGACCAGGAGAAGAGTTAGAAAATTTAGTGCCTGATTATCTTGAAGAGTTATTATTCGATGATATTCCTTTTTTAAAACGTGCTCAAGAAGAACACGATTATTTTGCAAAAGTTTTAACCGACTTGGGTGTAATGGTTGTCTATTTGGAAGATTTAGCAGCAGAAAGCTTAACCTCAGAAGCTATTAAAGAACAGTTCTTAGATGAATTTTTACAAGAAGCTAAAATAAGTGGCGTGCAAACAAGGGCAGCTGTTAGAGATTATTTATTAGGCATTGAAGATAATAAAGCATTTATTCTAAAGACAATGGCTGGTATACAAAAAGCTGAATTGAATGATTTTAAACCAAACAATTTGTCCGATTTAGTCGATTTAAATTATCTTTTTGCTGTTGATCCTATGCCAAATCTTTATTTTACACGTGATAATTTTGCGACAATCGGCCATGGTATCTCCCTCAACCATATGTATTCTACTACAAGGAATAGAGAGACCATTTATGCCAAGTATATTTTTAGCTATCATCCTAAATATAGAGATGCTAACATTCCGCATCTCTACACTCGCGATGAAAAAACAAGAATTGAAGGAGGGGATGAGCTAGTTCTTTCACCGAAAGTCCTAGCTGTCGGGATTAGTCAAAGAACTGCAGCTGAATCGATTGAAAAACTAGCGGAAAATTTATTAAGTTCTGATATGGGCTTTGAAAGAGTTTTAGCATTTGACTTAGCCAAAAATCGTAAGTTCATGCATTTAGACACGGTATTTACCATGATAGACTATGATACATTTACAATTCATCCTGAAATTGAAGGAGATTTAACGGTCTATTCATTGACCAAAAATATCAATGGTGCCATCGATATTGTAAAAGAGACAAGTTCACTTGAAGATATCTTAAGGCACGTCTTAGAGCTAGAAACAATTAAGTTGATACGTTGTGGTGATGGAAACTTGACTGCAGCAGCTCGTGAACAATGGAACGATGGGTCAAATACTTTAGCGGTAGCGCCAGGTGAGGTAATCGTTTATGACCGTAATTTAATTACCAATGAAGCCTTACGAAAAGCTGGAGTCACCTTGCATGAAATACCGGGTTCCGAGCTTGTTAGAGGACGTGGGGGTCCAAGGTGTATGTCTATGCCGCTTAAAAGAGAAAAGCTAATCTAGTGCTAGTAATATTTAGGTTAGCATGTTGTTTGTATTAACTTTATAAAAAAGTATAGAGATGGGGAGGAAGAAAAATGACACAAATTTTTCAAGGACGTAGTTTACTAAAAGAGAGTGACTATAGTAGAGAAGAACTTGAGTACTTGATAGACTTGAGTGCTCATCTAAAAAGCTTAAAAAAGAACGGCATCCCACACCATTATTTAGAAGGAAAAAATATTTGCCTATTGTTTGAAAAAACATCTACACGAACTAGAGCGGCTTTTACAGTAGCAGCGATTGATCTTGGTGCCCATCCAGAATATTTAGGGGCTAACGATATTCAATTGGGTAAGAAAGAATCAGTCGAGGATACGGCAATTGTTTTAGGAAGTATGTTTGACGGTATTGAGTTTAGAGGCTTTTCACAAGAGATGGTCGAAGGTTTAGCTAAACACTCTGGTGTCCCTGTATGGAATGGCTTAACCGATGAATGGCACCCCACTCAAATGCTGGCAGATTTCCTAACAGTCAAAGAAAACTTTGGAGAATTAGCAGGTATAAACTTATTATATTGTGGTGATGGACGAAATAATGTTGCCAATAGTTTGTTAGTGACGGGTGCTATTTTAGGAGTTAATGTGACTATTGCAACACCAAAATCTTTAGAACCATCTGAAAAAGTTCAAAAACTTGCTCAAAAATTTGCTGACGTTTCAAAAAGTAAGCTTGTCATAACCGATGACATTGATGCTGCGGCCGCAGGAACAGACGTAATTTACACGGATGTGTGGGTATCCATGGGAGAAGAGGACCAGTTTGAAGAGCGTGTCAAATTGTTAAAGCCTTACCAAGTTAACATGGAATTAATCGAAAAGACGAAAAACGATGATGTGATTTTTCTTCATTGCTTGCCAGCTTTCCATGATACCGAAACGATTTATGGTAAGAAAATTGCTGAAGAATTTGGGATTAATGAAATGGAAGTGACAGACGAGGTCTTTAGAAGTAGCCATGCCAGACAATTTGAACAGGCTGAGAATCGTATGCATACAATTAAAGCTGTAATGGCAGCAACCTTAGGAAATTTATACATTCCGAAAGTATAAGTTCAACTTACTTAAGCTGAAGGATAAGCAGTTGAAATAAGTAATGGCAGAAAGAAGTTGTAAATAATCATCGTGAAAAATCATTTATAGTGACAAAGTCCCATTGAAGAAAGACAACAGACGATTTCTCATTGGGACTTTTTTCAGGTAAGGACCTGATAGAATAAACTGTTAGAACTAAAATTACCATAACTCATTTTACTATAGCCCGATTGTCTATTAAAGCAGTTACAGTAGCCTATTAAGGTAAAATCTTAAGCGAGCTAGCTACTTTTCTCTTTTGCCAAAAAAGGAGTGACTATAATGGAAGCTACACAAAAGAAGAGACGGTTTACAATGCCGTCATCGTTCACAGTTTTATTTCTTATAATTATCGTTATTGCGATTTTAACATGGCTTATTCCTGCAGGTGAGTATCAAGTTGATGATGCTGGTAATTTAATAGCAGGGACCTATGACCAAATTGCTTCTCAACCCCAAGGAATTTGGGATGTTATCATGTCCCCAATTCATGGCATGTTGGGAACTGCTGAAACCAGTGGAGCAGTAGAGATTTCGTTATTTATTTTAATGGTAGGTGGGTTTTTAGGAATAGTAAATGAAACAGGAGCCTTGGACTCCGGAGTAGCCGCTACAGTGAAACGCTATAAGGGTAAAGAAAAAATGTTAATCCCTATTTTAATGATCCTGTTCGCCTTAGGTGGCTCAACTTATGGTATGGCAGAGGAAACTATGGCTTTCTATCCACTAATTGTACCAGTAATGATTGGCGTAGGGTTCGATGCGGTAGTAGGGGTGGCAATAGTTTTACTAGGTTCGCAAATAGGTTGCTTGGCATCAACCGTTAACCCATTCGCAACGGGAGTTGCTTCCCAAATTGCCGGAATTTCTCCGGGAGAGGGGATTTTATGGCGATTAGTATTTTTAGTGGTGACGTTAAGTATTGGGATATTCTTTGTTTATCGCTACGCGTCAAAAATTGAAGAAGACCCGACAAAATCACTATTGTATCATCAAAAAAATGAGAATAAACCAATGAAAATGACAGATAATGTTGCAGAATTAACAAAAAAACAACTACATGTTTTAGTTTTGTTTGGATTAACATTCTTCATGATGATTTTGTCATTAATTCCATGGGAAGAATTTGGAGTAATGCTCTTTGTTGATTTCAACAATTGGCTCACTAGTATTCCTATTTTAGGCGAAATAATTGGTACCGCTACCATGCCTTTAGGAGAGTGGTATTTCCAAGAAATCACGATGCTATTCTTGGTCATGTCTATTGTTGTTGGTGTCGTTTTCCGTATGGGAGAGGCAAGATTTATTTCAGCCTTTTTAAAAGGATGTGGAGAATTATTATCAGTAGCTTTAATCGTAGCTGTTGCTAGGGGAATTCAGGTTGTTATGAACAGTGGCTCGATAACCGCTACCATACTTCATTATGGTGAAACAGGTCTAGGGGGGTTATCTGCTGGCATGTTTGCTATTTTGACATATATATTTTATATTCCAATGAGCTTTTTAATCCCTTCAACGTCCGGCTTAGCAGGAGCCACAATGGGTATTATGGCTCCTTTAGGAGAGTTTAATGGGGTTCAAAGTCATATTGTTATTACAGCCTATCAAGCTGCAAATGGCTTGGTTAATCTAATTAGTCCAACATCTGCAGTCGTTATGGGTGCTATGGCATTATCTGGTGTTAATATCGCAACTTGGTGGCGCTATACCGCAAAAATTATTGTGGTTATCTTTATCGCATCACTAGCTATACTATGGTTAGCTGCTTTGTTAAGTTAAAGGTTAGGTGATTGGAGGATTTTGAATTACTCTAAAACGAAGTTACTTATTAAGATTACAACGGCTTAAAAAGTAAAGGTAAAATTAAATAATGTAAAAATGACTCATAATAAAGACAATCGTATCTTACTATCTAACCGAAAAGGCGGGTAATAATATGGGGAAAAGACTTGTCGTCGCACTAGGGGGCAATGCCATTTTGGATAAGGATCCTACTGCAACTGGTCAGCAATTAGCTATTAAGAAAACAGTTGATTTTCTGGTGGCACTAATTAAGGAGGGATATCAGGTAGTCGTGACTCATGGTAATGGGCCACAAGTTGGGAATTTAGTTCTTCAAATGGAAGCAGCCGTATCTGATAAAAATCCGGTGTTACCCCTTGATTCTGCTGTTGCTATGACACAAGGGAGTATTGGTTATTGGTTACAACAAAGTTTTCATAATACACTAAAGGACTTGGGATTGACACAAAAGGTTGTCTCAGTTGTTACCCAAGTTGTTGTATCGAAAGATGACGAGGCCTTCACAAATCCTACAAAACCAATCGGACCCTTTCACAGTGAGGAGGCGGCAAAGGCAGCACAGCTAGCCGGGAAGGGAACCTTTAAAGCAGACGCAAATAGAGGGTTTCGCAAAGTTGTTGCCAGTCCTAAACCAACTGATATTGTAGAAATTGAGAGTATCAAAGAGCTAGTCGCAAGTAATCGGGTAGTTATTGCAGCGGGCGGAGGAGGCATACCTGTTATTGAGAGTAATCATCACCTTCAAGGTGTGGAGGCAGTTATTGATAAAGATTTTGCTTCAGAACTTCTTGCCTATCAAATTGAAGCAGATCAATTTATCATCCTAACAGCTGTTGATCATGTCAGTATCAATTACGGGACGGCTAATCAAGAAAATTTGGGTAGAATATCTAAAGCTGAACTGAACCGGTACAAAGATGAAGGACAGTTCGCCCCGGGAAGCATGTTACCAAAGGTGGAAGCAGTGATTGAATTTCTGACTCACAGGCCCGAGGCTACTGCAATTATCACATCATTGGATAATGTTTCAAATGCTATAAAAGGAATAAGTGGTACTATTGTGTCAGATGAGGGCTAGAGGTCTTCTAGTTTGTAAGGTTACAATACATGTGTTACATGAAAATAAAAAAATAGAGGAAGCTTCTGCTATACTGTAATTACCACACCACAGAAAGGAAAGCTTCCCCTATGAAGAATATTATAACAGAAGAAATGCGATACAGAAAGAAAGTCGTTGATTATGCGGTTAAACATGATAATAATGCCAAGGCTGCACGCAAATATCACACAAATCGGATGCAAGTCAAACGTTGGAGAGACAACTATGATGGGACATGGGATAGTTTAAGAAATAAGAGTACAAAGCCCCACTCACATCCCAATCAACATACT
>NZ_ATXL01000044.1 GCF_000421665.1 Bavariicoccus seileri WCC 4188
CTTTCCTTTAAAATGATTCATCGTCATTCCTCCTGCTATCTTTTTCTATTATTCTACCTTATTTGATAGTAGATTTAAAACTTTGCAACAGAACCGTTTAAACCATTTATAATAACTTGCCAATACTCCCTGTAGGGCTTACTAGTATAATACACATAAATAGCTTTCTTTTCTTCTCATTTGATCAGTGTATCACTAAATATGATATGATTTATCTTAATAACAGTTATTTTACCATTCTCACACCCCATTGTGCTACACTTTAATTAGCCCTAAAAGGTCAGGATAGCACATCGTTGGTAAATAGCATTGACCCTATAAATGAAATTAATAATAGCACCATGCTCTAACATGGTACACTACCCTATATTATAATGGCGGTTATTGACGTCAAGAGGAGGCTCATCGTTTGAATTATCCACTATTAACGAACCAAATGCCCGAGCGGATTAAGGGAGTGTGGCGTTTATCTAGTTTGATTTCTAGCTTATTTTTCTTAGTAATAGGTGGCATAGCCATCGCCATTCTCGCTTATTTTAATTGGTTTAACAGCTTCTGGTATTGGACAGTGTCTGTATTTTTCGTCGTTGTTATCTTGTCTACCATCATCTCTCTTTGCCTCATACCATATCGTTATAAGTTTCATCGGTTTGAAATCAACCCCACTGAGTTGGCCTTTCAAAGTGGTTATATCTTTCGTAAAATCACTTTTGTCCCAATCAATCGGATCCAACATATTGAAACAGAACAGGGACCTCTTTTGCGACGGGCTAACTTAATGGAAATCATTATTAATACAGCCGCAACTAGTCACCACATTTCCGGGTTAGATGTGACTGAAGCACAAGCTTTAAGAGAGCAGATTGTTGACTTAGTAAAGGTGGCGAAGGAAGATGTCTGAACGAACTCGCTTTCATCCCGCCTATGTCCTAGTCGAGATTTTTAAAAGGCTCCGTAATACCTTTTTGATTGTATTATATGTTTTAATAAGCAGTAACGTTTGGTTTGCTTTAGGACTCTTAGCTGCTCTTATCATACTATTTAGCCTTATAGCATTAATCAAATATTACACGCAAGGATACCAAATAACACCTGATAAGTTGATTCTTTACCGCGGTGTTTTAAACCGTAAAGAAATTGATATTCCATACGATCGAATCCAAACCATCAAAAAGAGACAATGGTTCTTTTTTAAACCCTTTGGAGTAATCCAACTTCTCATTGAGACGGCAGGTGGTCAAGGAGATAAAGCGGAAGCAGATTTTCCAGCAGTTAAAGAAGATGTATTGACAACCATCGAACAACATCGTTCCCACCAAGCAGTGACCGCTAAAACTGAACAAGACACGCATACAGAAGCTGTTGAGATGATAGATAACTCAGGAGTTGATCACGATCATTCCGCACAACCCCCTAGTGAAACAGTTGAGAACCCACGCTACTCTCATATCGTTAGTGATGGGCAGATCGTTTTATTTAGTCTGACTGACCTCAGTATTGTCGCACTATTGCTTGCATTTTTAACATTTGCAGATGATTTTGTGCCAAGTGATTGGCTTCATTCTGTTTCTAATTATACAAACGAACTACTGACTCAGAGCATTTGGCTAGCTGTTGGGCTCTCCGTTATTGTCCTTTTGCTATTATCTCTTTTCTCAATTGCTAGAAATTTTTTCAGATATTACAACTTTAAAAGCTCTCGGACTGATCACTATGTTGTCATTGAAAAGGGACTGTTTGAACGTAGTACGCAAACAATTCCTATCGCCAAAATACAAGGAATCAAAGTCAAACAACAAATTTTAAGAAAACTGTTAGGATTAACTTCAGTTGAACTGTTACTAGCTGGTGGCCAAGCAACAGAAAACTCTGAAGGTGATGATGCCACTTTCTATCTTTTACCAATTGTTCGTGAAAAAGAGTTACAAACTGTCTTAGCTTCCTTACTACCAGAATGGGACCTCACAAATTCTGGCATTGCATATACGTCACGGAAACAGTTGTGGTATTTTTTCAGGTGGTACCTTTTAACTATCCCGGTTATCATAGTCGCTGCCTATTTTCACAAATGGATAGCTATGATACTGGTCTTATTAACTGCCTTAGGTCTCATTTCCAGTTGGTTAGATTGTCGGTTTCAGGGTTATGCCATCACTCACAAAGAAGTGTTGTGTACCCAGCATTATCTCTTCTTAACTAACATACGGACCTACGTCAAGCACACTAAAATACAAGCTTTCTGTAAACGGACTACCCCATGGCTCTACCGAAAAGGTCTTGGTCATTTTGAACTTTGGGTCAAAGTAGGAACCGATGCAACAACCCTCAGTCTAAGGTTTGTAGACCAAAAAGTCATTAAACAGATTGAAACCTTTTATCGGACAAAATCATCTCTAATCTAAAAAAACTAAAAAAGAGAAACTCAAATGGCATCACTTAAGCCTTTGAATTTCTCTTTTTTGACACTCTTTTGTAAATTCACGACATAATAACAGTTGCTGTCCTAGTTGCTTTTTATAGCTAGTGCTTATAACGCATAGCTATTACTTATTTTTTTGATGCTGCTGTTCAGCTTTTTTTATCACAGTGTTTCCGACAACCACTGTCGCCACATAGCCACCAATAATGGTACAGCTAAGATAAATAGCTAAATATAATAAGCCCGCACTCGTTTCAGTTTCAAGCAGTAGTGAGTGAAAGATCAGAAAGAATAGTAAGGCACTTATAGCGTAACAAACTGAACTATAGAATATGCGTGATAACCAGAATGAATCGTCTTGAGCTGGTTCATCTACAAAGTCATTAGCAACAAATCTGATGTTTCCTCCAAGTGTTCGATTACTCCACAATTGTTGATTGATCAATCGCGATGACATATCTTCTCTATCCCGTTTTCTATCTTGATCTCAATCACTCATGTTTGTCAACTCCTTTGGCCCCTAAGATTACCTTCATTATATCGGCTAAACAATAGTTATCCAAAGAAAAACTTCTCCTAAGAGGAACCCTTTTAGACAAACACTTAACCTGCGTTTCCCTGCTTATTCTGCTTTTTCAATATCCTTTTGGACACGAGCAACGTCTATTTCATGTGTAAGATACTCTCTATTATCAACTGGAAAGTGTTGGCGCAATTCTGCTGCTTCCATCGTTTCTATCTCGCCATTTTTCAGTTCAAAATCAAGAATATGTCCAGCAAATGTCTGATCATCACTAATAAAATGTAAATGAAAGCCCGCAACTGAAGCCCCATGGAATAACTTTGGGGTAAAGAAACCAACGATTGTTCCTTTGACGTCGGTTGTTTTAAACTCTGGTTGGTTTTTAATAATCTCCACAAATTTAGGATAAGGTTTCACTTGTTTTGGGGACACCCGTACATGCATTTTCGAAAATGTCCCTCTTATTTTAACACCCGCAAATAAATTAGGACTGATCGTCTCTAAAATAGCTTTTTTGACATCTTCAGCTGTCGTTTGTTTGGTGATTGAAAAGCTATTATCTGCAACAAAAGTCGTGACGGCTGAATAAGGTGTCATCTCAGACCCACTGAGTTGCTTGACTTTTCCACTTTCGTCGACATGGTAAGTCAGACCATCTAAAAAGATGACTTCGCCATTAGACCCCGCTAAAGTCCCGATGCCATCAGTGCCATGTGCCAATAATGCCTTGATTGGCACAGTACCATCCATCAAGTCCTCCATTAAACCACCTAAAGTCCCATGTTGATAAACATAACTGTTATGATTGATACTCATTTTGTTCAAAACCCCTTTTAATAAAATTGGTCTGGTAACATCGTTTTTCCGAGTTCAGCATTATCCGAGTAATCAACTGGAACATCAATGATCACTGGTCCATCTGTCGCTAATCCTTCATCGATGGCAGCTAAGAGACCTTCTTTGGACGTTGCTCGTAAACCTTTCGCACCAAATGACTCAGCATACTTCACAAAATCAACCGGCCCAAATTTAACACCCGAAGATCTGTTATATTTCATTTCTTCTTGGAACTCAACCATGTTATAGGCTCCATCGTTCCAAATGATATGCGTGATGTTTTGGTTCAAGCGAACTGCCGTTTCTAACTCTTGTGCTGAAAATAAGAATCCTCCGTCACCTGAAACTGAGATAATCTTTTCTTCTGGACGAACTAAAGCAGCTGCTATTGCCCAAGGCAATGCGACCCCCAGCGTTTGCATACCGTTACTAAATAATAAATGGCGTGGTTCATAAGACCTAAAATGACGCGCCATCCAGATGTAATGACTTCCGACATCGACTGTCAGGGTCATATTATCTGTTACTTTTTGTTGTAAAGCATCGACGATTTCTAACGGATGAAGGGTATCAGCTGCACTATGAACATCCTGCTCACCAGATGATAGTTTCGTTTGCAAGGTCTCTAAATACCGACTTGAATCCTCCGTTAGCGCATACTCTCCACAAGCCGCTGATACTTGTTCAATGGTTTTAGCTATGCTACCGATCAACTCAACCACGGGTTGCATGTAAGAATCAATTTCCATTGGTGCCTCATCGATCACGATCACTCTTGCATCTTTTTCAGCATTCCAGTTACGTGCTTCGTATTCAATTGGATCGTACCCTACAGCAATCACCAAATCACTGCGCTTCAATAACATGTCACCAGGTTGATTTCTAAACAGTCCTACACGACCAAAGAAATGCTTTTCAAGATCTCTAGAAATGATCCCAGCCCCTTGGAAAGTTTCAACAACTGGTAACCCAGTCTTTTTAACTAAATGACGAATAGCCTCTGTCTCCGCTTCAGCTGAAGCCCTCATTCCTACTAATAACACCGGCAACTTAGCCTCTTTGATTTTTTGGACAACACCATCAATATCCGCTTTGTCTGCTATCCCTAACTTAGGTGCACATAATGGTTTGATAGCTTCTCCCGTTACTTCTCCATCTGTGACATCTTGAGGGATTGATAGAAAACTTGCCCCTTTTTTTGCTGTTTTAGCGATACGATACGCATTCGCAATATTTTCAGACAAGGTTTCAGGATCTTGGACTTCTGTGCTGTACTTGGTGATGGGGCTAAATAAAGCAGCATTATTCATACTTTGGTGCGTTAATTTTGATAAATCTGACCGTTTAACTTGTCCTGCTAATGCTAGCACTGGATCTCCTTCAGCCGTTGCCGTTACAAGACCTGTTGCGAGATTACTAGCTCCTGGACCACTTGTAGCAATAACTACCCCAGGTTCACCCGTCAAACGACCAATAGCTTGGGCCATAAAGGCAGCATTTTGTTCATGCCGAGCAACAATCAACTCTGGTCCATTATCTTCTAAAGCATCGAATAAACCATCGATCTTAGCACCAGGTATTCCAAATATATATGGTACACGGTGGTTCGTTAAACTCTCAACAATAATATTTGCGCCCTTTTTCTTCACTGTATTACCTCTTCTCAGAATCTGTATTAGTGTTATGAACTATTCTAGCACGAAATATTTATTTATCAACCTTTTACAACTAATTAAATCTGTTATATTTTTGTTTACTAAAAAGCAAGCGTTTACTCTCCCATCCCCTAGCCATTTATAAAAAAAGTATCGTTCTCTCTTTTTTTAGCTAGAGAGAACGATACTTTTTATTCCTTTGTTATTGTAATTGCATTGCTAGGTAACTCTATTGTTACTTTTGTCGTTATTTCTATTGTTATTTCTGTCGCTACTTCAATTGTTACTTAAATTGTTATTTCGATTTGTATTTCGATTTGTTATCTTTCGTTTTTAATAGCTATTCAAATAGCTACTCAATCAGTAAACAAATTCCTCAAAAAATACAAACTCTTGCACTAAATCAGCTCAAGACATCCGCTCAAGTCTCTAAATCAATTTTGCATCAGCTAACAATTCTTCTAGCCATGTTCCCTTGATTTTCTTCAAACCGACTTTCTTGATTAATTTAGGAATTGGTAAGTCTGCTTCCAAAATTGTCTTCTTATCATTCATATAGTACATAGCCCGTAGTAACTCACGGATATCATAAATCGAGTTGAAGACCTCTGGAACACCTCTTTCAACATCTAACAACATGTAGACAGCTTCCATAGCTGTACGAACGGAATATTCGGTTGTAAATACTGTATCTCTTGAAGGTGATTCGGCGAAGTTCCCAATAAAGGCTAAGTTCACTGATCCTTCAGGGACTACATCCGGACGGTCACCTTTGAACCGGGGCATGAAGTAAGAGGTTATAAACGGCATGTAGACTGGTACAGTGTTGATTGAGTCTTCTTTAGATAAAACTGGGATTTTACTATCAGGAACCCCTAAGTGATACAATAACTCTTCTGCAATTTCTTGACCTGTACACTCTACAATAGGTTTCTTGATGTAGTTACCGGGTTCGTCAGAATACAACCCATAAATCCAAACCGTTGTTTCATTTGGTTTTTGTTCTTTAAAGTGTGGTTGGCGATGGACGGCAAAACTCATCAACCAGTTTGAGTCTGTAATCGTAATAATCCCACCAGTATTGACTTTACCATCGTGAAGATCACGTTTTGTCAATCGTTCGATATAAGGATCAACTTCGGTATTCTTAATTGTTGCAGTTGCTGAAACGAACCAACTCTTTTTAGGAAGATTCTTATAGAAAACTCCAGGATGACCAAATTCATCCGATTGAGCTGCTAAGTTTTCCCACAAGTTCCATGACCCACCAAGTTCATTAGTGACTGGTGCTGGTTCCGTTTGACTCCCATATGTTGAACTTTCAGTAATTGATCCATTCGTGACGAAAACAAGATCATTTTCAGTCAATGGGACTGTCTTCTCTTCACCACTAACAAGTAATTGCAACTCTTTAGCCACTTTCTTGCCACCGTCAAAATCAACGATAACATTCATAACCGTTGTATCAAATTGAACATCTACCTCTTGGTCTTCTAGGTATTTAATCAATGGTTTGACCATCGAGTCATATTGATTGTATTTATTGAATTTGAGTGCTGTGAAATCTGGCAAGCCGTCAATATGATGGATAAATCGCATAGTGTACCGACGCATCTCAGCCACTGAGTGCCATTTTTCAAAAGCAAACATAGTTGCCCAATAGGTCCAAAAGTTACTGTCAAAGAATGCATCTGAGAAATACTCTTCAATCGTTTGGGTGCCCAGTTTTTCTTCTGGGGTCATCACTAACTTGATCAACTCCTCAGAATGTTTTCCAAGCGTATACTCTCCATCATCTTCCACACGATTCCCACGATTATGGATCAACCGACAATTAGATGAATTAGGATCATCCTTATCCAACCAATAGTACTCGTCTAAATAACTAGCTCCAGGAACTTCGAGCGATGGAATTGACCGATAGAGATCCCACAAACATTCGAAATGATTTTCCATCTCACGGCCACCACGAGTAATAAAACCAACGCCTGGTCTATCAATCCCATCTAGAGAACCACCAGCTAATGGAAGTTCTTCCAAAATATGGACCTGTTCACCTTTCATATGTCCATCACGAATCAAGAAAACAGCTGCTGCTAGACCAGCTAATCCAGACCCTACGATATAAGCAGATTTTTGATCCACACCCTTGGGCTTTCTTGGGGTGGCAAATGCTTCATAATTACCATTACTATAATACATAATGCACTCTCCTTCATTTCTTCTAAGCCATTTTGTGTTCATTTAGATTGTACTCTTACGGTATTCTTTTTATCAAGCAAAACCCTTTGTTACATAAGCATTTTCTATTGTTTATTTGCAAAATATTTAGCTTAATTGAAGAAGAAATGAATGACCACTTTATGCAGTAAAAAGTCTTCATAAATGTTATATAAAGTAGTGAATGTTTTCTGCTTAAGTATATTTTTTGTTATAAAGAGCAAAAGCCTTACAGTTAGACTAATAACAAAAAAATTGTCCTCCACCATGAGCATGAAGCATACCGCAACATCAAGGAAAGTTCCTAATTGTCATACAAGCTATTCAATATGCTTTCTACGCTCATTATTTCATGAATTAATCCTACGCTTTGGCCTGCAAGCATCGCACCATTATCGCTATCACCTGTTTCAATAGCTCGAAAAGCTTGATCTACCCAACTTTTCAACTCTTCTGGCAACTCATTATTTTCCTCTCGCTCAAAATATTGTTCAGTCATGTAGTTAGCCAACACTCGAAGGGGGCGGTTATAAGCAGTTCCTAAGACTACTGTATCTACTTCATTAGCTTCTACGATTTTCTGCTTATAACTATCTGATATCGGGCACTCATCAGATGCCAGAAAAATGGTACCACATTGTACACCTGCTGCACCACTAGCTATCATCCCTGTCACCCCAGCTCGTGTTGCAATACCACCAGCAGCTATAACTGGAATCGTCACTGCTTGTAATGCTGCTTGAACTAAAACTAACGTAGAAACTTTTCCTATATGTCCCCCTGATTCAGCACCTTCTACAATGACAGCATCACAGCCTACAGCTGCCATTTTCTTTGCAATCGAAGCACTTGGGATTACGGGGATAACTATAATACCTGCTGCTTTTAAAAGTGGCATCAGTTTTTTTGGAGAGCCAGCCCCTGTTGTAATAATAGGCACTTTTTCTTCGATAATCACTTCGACAAGTTCTTGACAATTTTTCAACATCAACATCAAGTTGACCGCAAACGGCTGTGATGTCATCCGTCGTACAGCCCTAATCTCTGCTCGCAATTCTTCAGCGGATAAACCACTCGACGCAATGATTCCTAAACCACCTGCTGATGAGACTGCTCCAGCTAGTCTATGATCTGACACTCCCGTCATCGCGCCTTGAAAGATGGGGAACTTAATACCTAACAACTCTGTTATTCTCTTGTCTTTCACCCTTATCATAACCTCCTTTTTACCTGTGTCCTTTTTGTCATTATCCTATCTTTTACCTACATCACCCATCCAGTATCCACACATTAACCATACGATGATTATACGTTAACCATACATACATTATACGTTATAAATACCAATTTGTCGAAAAGCAAATCATTTTTTCTAAATATTTAGAAAATATTCATGAAATCATTTGATTTTAGCGATGGAAAAAAGTATAGTTATTAAAATCGAATAACTGTAACTGATCCTTTAAGTTAGTCCTGTGAGGCTATGAAGGAAGTAACTCGAATCATTAGACGGTCTGCGGGCTGATCCACCTGATTCGAATAGACTGCTTGTATTCTTTTTTAGGATATGACTGTTAAGTTGGACTTCTCTCCTGCCATCATTAGGGCAGGAGTTTTTTTTTAGCCATAACTCATTTGCGACATCACTCGACGAGAACAACGGTTTTTAGGAGGTAGAAAACATGATCAGCAACTCAACACAAGTACGTCTCAAACATTTATTATCAGTGGAATCTTTGACAGATCAAGAAGTGATGGGATTAATTCATCGTGGACAAGCATTTAAATATGGTGCAAAATGGGCACCTGAAAAAGAACAGTATTTTGCCACCAATTTATTTTTTGAAAACAGCACACGGACCCATAAAAGTTTTGAAGTTGCAGAAAAGAAACTGGGAATAGAGGTCCTACCATTCGATACTGATACTAGCTCTGTCCAAAAAGGTGAAACCTTATACGATACGGTATTGACAATGTCAGCGATTGGCGTAGATGTTGCCGTTATCCGTCATAGCGACGAGAACTACTATGAGCAATTGGTTCAAAGTCCTACGATCCATTGCAGTATCATCAATGGCGGCGATGGAAGTGGTCAGCATCCATCGCAATGTTTGTTGGATCTGTTGACAATCTATGAAGAGTTCGGCACGTTCGAGCATTTAAAAGTCGCGATTATTGGCGATATTACACACTCTAGAGTTGCCAAATCAAACATGCAAATGTTGAAGCGCCTTGGTGCTCAGGTTTACTTCTCAGGACCTGAAAACTGGTATGATCCAGCCTTTGAAGCTTATGGACACTATCTACCGATTGATGACTTAGTAAATGAAGTAGACGTAATGATGATGCTTCGCGTGCAACATGAGCGACATGATGACCATGAGAGTTTTTCAAAAGAAGAGTATCATCAAAAACATGGCTTAACGGTCGAACGAGCAGCAAGAATGGCAGAAAGAGCGATCATTATGCATCCAGCCCCCGTCAATCGAGATGTAGAGATTGCAGATTCACTGGTTGAAAGCTCGCAATCTCGCATTGTAACCCAAATGTCGAATGGTGTTTTTGTCCGTATGGCAATTTTAGAAGCCGTTTTAACCAGCCACTAATAAGGAGATAGTCATGCACACACTACTCAAGAATGGCAAAATTATTTCACATGATAACCAGTTGATAGACGTTTCTATTTGGCTCAAGGATGGCAAGATTCATGCCATAGGCGAAGCTTTCGATGATGACATTTTTGACCATCCCATTGATCAAATCATCGATGTAAAAGGCCAGTTAATCACGCCAGGTCTCGTAGATGTCCACGTTCATTTCAGAGAACCTGGATTTACCTATAAAGAAACCATAAAAACCGGTAGCCAGGCCGCAGCTCGTGGTGGCTTTACCACGGTTTGTGCGATGCCAAATCTTGACCCCGTTCCCGATACAGTTGAAAAGTTCAAAAAAGTTCAAGAGATTATTGCACGTGATTCAGTGGTCAAAACCTTGCAGTATGCTCCTATCACTGAAAAATTACGTAGTGAAGTTTTAGTGGATCAATTAGAGCTAAAGAAAGCTGGAGCCTTCGCCTTTACCAACGATGGTGTTGGCGTACAAACAGCCGGCACCATGTATCTAGCCATGAAGGAAGCTGCCAAAAACAAGATGCCCATCGTCGCACATACAGAGGATGAATCGTTATTGTTTGGTGGGGTGATGCATGCAGGAAAACGATCCAAAGAGTTAGGACTCCCTGGTATCATCAGTGCGACAGAATCTTCTCAAATCGCCAGAGATGTCATCCTAGCAGAAGAGACTGGTGTCCACTACCATGTGTGTCATGTCTCAACAAAGGAAAGTGTTCGTGTCATTCGCGATGCCAAAAAAGCTGGTATACACGTCACAGCAGAAGTTTGTCCTCATCACTTGATACTTGTTGACGAGGACATTCCAAAAGACCATGGCTACTGGAAAATGAATCCCCCCTTACGGGCGACGGATGACCAACAAGCACTCATTGAAGGTCTATTAGATGGCACAATCGATTGTATCTCAACCGATCATGCGCCACATGGTAAGGAAGAAAAATGTTGCTCTTTTCGCCAAGCTCCTTTTGGCATCGTCGGTTCAGAGTATGCCTTCCAATTGATTTATACCTATTTCGTCAAGTCTGGCATCTTCACCTTAGAACAAGTGATCAACTGGATGGCTATCAAACCAGCTGAGTTATTTAACATTTCTAAAACCGGTCGTCTAGAGATCGGTGCACCAGCTGACTTAGCCATTTTTGACTTAGACACTGCTTATACTGTCGATGACCAACACTTCTTATCAAAAGCTGTCAACACCCCATTTGTGGGTAGAACATTGTATGGCGATACACAATACACTTTTGTAGATGGCAAACTTGTGTGGCAAAAGGCAATAGAAGATGGAAAATAAAGTGGCTAAGAACTTAGGGAATAACTTAGAAAATAGTATGAAGAGTAGTTTGAAAAATAGCATGGGGAGTAATTTGGAGAATGGTATAGGGAGTAGTCTTTATATGCGTCTGAAAAACAGTAGAAAACGGTTGTTGGTATTAGAGGATGGCACAACTTTTGAAGGAGAAGGCTTTGGGGCAGATCTTCCAGTAGTTGGAGAAATCGTATTTACCACTAGCATGACCGGTTATCAAGAAACGATCACTGACCAAAGTTTTAATGGGCAAATCATCACTTTTACCTATCCCATGGTTGGAAATTACGGAGTGAATCGTGACGATTATGAATCAATTGCCCCAAGTTGTAAAGGAATCGTTGTCAAAGAACACGCACGATTGGCGAGCAACTGGCGTTTGCAAATGACCTTAGACGACTTTTTAAAACGAAAAGGAATTACGGGTATCTCAGGCATTGATACACGTGCTTTGACACGTAAAATTCGACAACACGGCACAATGAAAGCAAGTATCGTGGACGCTAGTCTCGGGTTTGACAAAGCTTATACTAACTTACAAGCAACTGTTTTACCCACTAACCAAGTCGCACAAGTGTCCACTACTAAACCTTATCCAAGTCCAGGGACAGGACAGAATGTCGTGGTCATTGATTTTGGTCTCAAACATAGCATTATGCGCGAACTCTCTAAACGCAACTGTAATTTGACAGTACTCCCTTACAATACAACAGCAGAAGACATTTTAGATCTGGCACCAGATGGTGTTATGTTGACGAATGGTCCGGGGAATCCGACAAGTCTTCCAGAGGCCATCTACATGATTCGAAAGATCCAAGGAAAGATCCCTATTTTCGGCATTTGTTTAGGCCATCAACTGTTTGCGCTAGCTAATGGCGCAGAAACTTACAAAATGTCATTTGGACATCGGGGCTTAAACCATCCCGTCAGAGAGATTGCGACTGGAAAAATCGATTTTACCTCACAAAACCATGGCTATGCTGTCGCAAAGAATTCCATTGATCCTGAAAAGTTACTCATCACACACGTTGAAATCAACGATGGCACAATCGAAGGCCTTAGACACCGACGTTATCCGGCATTCAGTGTCCAATACCATCCTGATGCTGCACCTGGACCACATGATGCCGTCCATTTATTCGATGACTTTTTAGACATGATGGCTGCACGGAAGGAGCAACATTAAATTGCCAAAACGCACAGATATCAAGAAAATAATGGTGATTGGGTCTGGTCCCATTGTCATTGGACAAGCGGCAGAATTTGATTATGCCGGGACACAAGCCTGCCTAGCTTTAAAAGAGGAAGGCTATGAAGTTGTTCTAGTCAACTCAAACCCAGCAACTATCATGACAGACAAAGAAATTGCCAATCAGGTTTATATCGAACCAATCACCTATGAATTTGTCTCTCAAATCCTGCGAAAAGAAACACCAGATGCGATTCTCCCAACCCTAGGTGGACAGACTGGGTTGAACATGGCAATGGAACTCGCAAAATCCGGTATTTTGGACGAACTTAACATTGAACTTCTTGGCACCAAGCTGACCGCCATCGATCAAGCTGAAAACAGAGACTTATTCAAACAATTGATGGAAGACCTTGAGTAACCTATTCCAGAATCAGCAATCGTGACCACTGTAGCAGAAGCCGTTGCCTTTGCTAATGAGATTGGCTACCCCATTATCGTGAGACCCGCTTTCACCCTAGGTGGTACGGGTGGAGGAATGTGCGATAATGAAAAAGAGTTGCGTCATATTGCCGAAAATGGGTTGAAACTATCCCCAGTCACACAATGCTTGATTGAGCGAAGTATTGCAGGCTTTAAAGAAATCGAATATGAAGTGATGCGTGATTCAGCGGATAACACTATCGTTGTTTGTAACATGGAGAATTTTGACCCGGTAGGCATCCATACCGGTGACTCCATCGTCTTTGCCCCTAGTCAAACACTCTCTGATTATGAGTATCAGATGCTTAGAGATGCTTCACTGGCTATCATACGGGCTTTGAAAATCGAGGGAGGTTGTAATGTCCAACTAGCACTCGATCCTCATAGTCTCAACTACTATGTCATTGAAGTGAACCCCCGTGTATCCCGCTCCTCTGCTTTAGCGAGTAAGGCAACTGGTTATCCCATTGCCAAACTAGCAGCGAAGATTGCGATTGGAAAAACACTGGATGAAATGAAAAATCCCGTCACAGAGACGACTTATGCTGAATTTGAACCTGCTTTAGACTATGTAGTTGCCAAAATTCCTCGCTGGCCTTTCGATAAATTTGAGACAGGGGACCGTGTACTAGGGACGCAGATGAAAGCTACTGGAGAAGTTATGGCGATTGGTCGCAACATTGAAGAGGCCTTGCTGAAAGCTGTCCGCTCCCTCGAGATTGGTGCCTATCACCTTGAACTCTCGGAACTGTCGGAAGTTCCGGATACAGAATTGACCGATAAAATCGTGAGAGCTCAAGACGAACGCCTTTTTTACTTAGCTGAGGCGATTCGTCGTGGCTATACGATCACAGAATTAGCACAATTGACCAAAATAGATCTCTTCTTTTTGGACAAGCTCTTACATATCATCGAGCTAGAATACGCATTAGCCCAATATCCTTTTGATTTTGAGCTGTTAAAACAAGCCAAGCAAAATGGATTCACTGATCAGAAAATTGCAGACATCTGGGAAAGTGATGAACAAGTGGTTCGCGATTGGCGGCTGGAAAAAGGATTGCGCCCCGTCTATAAAATGGTCGATAC
Organism: Bavariicoccus seileri WCC 4188; assembly: GCF_000421665.1. GTDB lineage: Bacteria > Bacillota > Bacilli > Lactobacillales > Aerococcaceae > Bavariicoccus > Bavariicoccus seileri. The sequence goes on from NZ_ATXL01000044.1 coordinate 14,355, forward strand.
CTGTGCCGCAGAATTTGAGTCTTCTACACCCTATTTTTACAGTAGTTATGAAATTGAAAATGAAAGTATCAAGAGTGATAAGCCATCTGTATTGGTCCTAGGATCAGGTCCAATTCGTATTGGTCAAGGTGTAGAATTCGACTATGCTACAGTCCATTCAGTGAAAGCAATTCAAGCAGCAGGCTATGAGGCTATCGTGATGAATAGCAATCCTGAAACCGTCTCGACCGATTTCTCAATCTCAGACAAACTCTATTTTGAACCATTAACGTTGGAAGATGTTTTAAACGTGGTCGAACTAGAACAACCTCTTGGAGTGATCGTACAATTTGGTGGTCAAACAGCTATCAACCTTGCCGAACCACTTGTCACCTCAGGCATTCCTATTTTGGGGACTAGTATTGAAGATTTAGACCGTGCAGAAGACCGCGATCAATTTGAACGCGCTTTAAAAGCACTAAACATACCACAACCACCAGGTGACACAGCCACTGATCCAGATGAAGCAGTCGCAATCGCCACTCGGATTGGTTATCCCGTCCTTGTCCGCCCGAGTTATGTCTTAGGAGGTCGAGCAATGGAAATCGTCGATAACCAGCGTGACCTAGAAGACTACATGACACATGCCGTGAAAGCTTCACCAGAACATCCGGTGTTAGTAGACCGTTATTTAATCGGAAAAGAATGCGAAGTCGATGCCATCTGTGATGGTGAAACAGTCCTAATCCCCGGTGTGATGGAACATATAGAACGTGCTGGGGTCCATTCAGGCGATTCAATGGCGGTTTACCCCCCACAAAACCTATCGTCTGAGATCTTAAAAACAATCGAGGACTACACCAAACGATTAGCCTTGGGACTTAATTGCATTGGCATCATGAATATCCAATTTGTGATTCATCACGATAAAGTTTATGTCATTGAAGTAAACCCACGAGCTAGTCGAACCGTTCCATTTTTAAGTAAAGTAACTGGTATACCAATGTCACAAGTCGCTACAACCGTTATCCTTGGGAAGACGCTGGCAGAACTTGGTTATGAAGATGGTCTCTATCACGAATCGCCAGATGTGCACGTGAAAGCCCCTGTGTTTTCTTTTACGAAACTATTGAAAGTCGATACTTACCTCGGACCGGAAATGAAATCAACCGGAGAGGTTATGGGGTCAGACCGGAACTTGGAGAAAGCTCTGTATAAAGCATTCGAAGCCTCTGGCCTACACATCCCAGAATTTGGTGCCGTCTTATTCACGATTGCTGATGACACCAAAGAAGAAGCACTCGCTCTAGCCAAACGCTTCTCAAACATCGGCTTTAGTTTAACTGCCACCGAAGGCACAGCTGCTTATCTAAGAGCCAACGGATTGACCGTTAAGACCGTCTCAAAAATTGCAGACGATACCGGAGATACCGTTTTGGATATGATTCGAAATGGCACCACCCAAGCCGTGATCAATACGATGGATAAAAATCGCCAACATACCTCTCATGATGGTTTCGTAATTCGCCGAGAAGCAGTAGAACACGGTGTACCTTTATTCACCTCATTAGATACAGCTGATGCAATCCTAAAAGTCATGGAATCCCGTGCCTTCTCGACGAAAGCTCTATAGATACTTACACTTATCACTTCGCTTAATAAAATTCCCTTATAATAGACACTAGAAAAAGTCACCTGTTCTAGTCTACTATGAGGGAATATTTTTGCTTGTTTATACTAAGTGAAATCTTTGTTTCAACCTTTACTTCATCTATCATTTAATTGCTTTAAGTATTACTTCTACTGCTTCTATTCCTTCTCTTGTTGCTATAACTTATATTCCCACTACTCATCAAAATCGTAGTAAAAATGAATATCATACTTACCGGACTGTGTGGTGTAATCGTAAACTTTTGTTTCCAGCCCTCCAATTTCAAAGCCATACTTTACATAAAATAAGCAAGCTGCAAGGTTATTGTTTTGACCAATCGTCCAGAAGCCTTTATAATTTTTTGATTTAGCAACTTCTTCAGCCGCTGCCAAAAGAGCCTGTGCGACCCCTCTCCGTCGATACTGTCCATTGACTTTTAAATCTTCTAAGTAAATATACTGATGCCATTGCTCCTTAAAAATAGCCAATCCAACCGTTTGGTCACTTTCAAACGCGCCAATTGCAAAGCCGTCTTTGGTGACCTCTTCGAAGTTGTAATCTTCATCTGGGAATGTTTGTTGACTTATCTCATCTTGACCGTATTTTTTTACTTCGTAATCCCACTTTTCATTGCTTCTTTTGACAAGCAACTCTCCAAAGATTGTAAAAGGTTCATTCTTCACTAATAAACCTTGCTCATCATCTTTGCCTATCTGTCTAACTTCCACTGTAGGTGTTCCTCCCATTCCTAACCGTGATCTTCTTTTTAGTATACAACTTCTACGCCTTATATGTACATAGCTCCTACTGCCTAAGAAATTGACCGAAATAAAAAACCTATTTCCAACCGCTTTATGGCATCTTTGAACGCTTGCAACAGATTGTCTGACAACTGACAAGCAAGTAACCACTTAGTAAATAGGTAAACTTTGTTCGCCTCACTTTTCACCTTTAACAAACATTTACAAGTGACTGGTACATCTGCCTCCACAGTGACGGTTTCGAATTGGCACTTATCGATGTGACCCACGACGCTATACCAAAAACCTATAGAAAAGAAAGCTAAGGCGTAATCATTAATCGAAGTCGACAATGTTTATGAGCTGTAAATGGAAATAGTCGATCTCCATGATGTCTTACTCCTCTTGCCGATCAAGAGCGAGGATTTTGGACAGTGACACTTCATCATTGAAAGATGAAGTGGCATACTGGTGGATGTGATCCAAGTCATCCCACAAACGGACGAATAGGCCGACCAGTATACCAGTACATGGTATCAACGCAAAAAAGACGCTTCCACAAACTAAGTTGAGAAGCGCCTTGAAATGTTGATATATAATTAATATTAACGTTTTGAGAATTGAGAAGCTTTACGAGCTTTCTTAAGACCTGGTTTTGCTTATAAATAACGCAACTAGTTGAATTGCCTTTTAATATCAAGGTTTTTATAGATTTTTCCTAAATCTATATATCAATCAATTTAAACTGACTTCAAGCAACTCGCACATCAAAACGTACATCAAAAAAATACGCAAACCAGAACACGACTACTCAAAATAAATAACGAACTAATAATTATTTATGTTTGACATATCATACCTAGAAATATTCAAGATTAATTCTCTACAGCCGCCTTAAACAACATTATATCTCATCAGCTTTCTAACTCAGACGAGTGATATTTCTCAATGACTATTTTTAAAATCTCAACAATTTCAATATTTCCATCTACATATTCTTCTACTAATTTCATCGTATCTTCGGAAGGCATTGCTGCATCTAATGCTGAGTATGCCAAAGCAGTATCTCGAAGTTTTTCTCGCTCAATTTTCTTAGTATTTTTTATAGAACCTGAATCATTCATAGATTTTTATACAGGGACATTTTTATCAAAAAATTAGGCGAAACTGAAATGTTTCTTTCTTTTTTACAAATCGATTAGATTCCTTCCTAACGGAAGAAAAGAAAAGTTCATTTCTACTAAAAAAGAGCGCACTTTCCCCTTGTTTTTTTGAATAATTTTTAAAATTATCGATTTAACACTCGAATCATAGGTAAGTTAAATTCTGAAGAATCGTTTCAAACTCTTTGTCATACACATTTGCACAACTGAATTGGATTTGAACTCGACGAGCATGATGTGTC
>NZ_ATXL01000045.1 GCF_000421665.1 Bavariicoccus seileri WCC 4188
AAAATGATCTCAGACGATTAAGCTATGCAGTCTTAATATCAAAACGATTGAAATCGATTGTATGGCAAAATATCTTCTTCTCATTGGCTGTGATTGCTCTGTTATCCGTTTTAAATGTCTTAGGCAAAATGGATATTGGTTTAGGAGTCTTAGCCCACGAAGGTAGTACATTAGTTGTCATACTGAATGGTTTAAGATTGCTAACAACACCTTTGCTAAAGAAACAAGCTTCTCTTCATTAACAAGCTTCTCTTCATTAACAAGCTTCTCTTCATTAACAAGCTTCTCTTCACTAATGACCTTCTCTTCATCAACAAGTTTTACTTTATAGAAAATAATTTAAATCAATTAATTTTAGCAGGCTATTGAATATTGACTAATAGTGATACCTCACACTTTAAACACTAGCTTCCATGTCTCCTAAAGACATGGAAGCTAGTGTTTTCGTTGCCTTACTCTACTTTTTTGCACTATCATTTTTTGCTTGCTTACGTTTCCATATTCTTTTATTGAGTCGTTTTATTCTCTTATTGAAGCGTTTTATTCTTTTGTTGATTTGTTTCATTCTCTCATTAAGCTATGTCATTCTCTTGTTGTTCTTAGTGTTAAATCTGGTTCAAATGGTATACCATAGCTATGAGTGGAAATCATTAAACAATATATTAGAGGTGAGCCAAATGCCCTTATCACTACCAATCGCACTATCAATTATATTATTCCTGTTTTTATGCTATAGCTATCATAAAGATCGTACCAAATTAGCAAATGGTAATTGGTTCTGGCTCTTCATCATTAGTCTGTTGGTCTCGGTTGTAGCTTATGTGTCACAGAGTAAGACACAACTGGCACAATTACTTGCCATGGTTATTTCAACGCTAACACTCTTTTTCCTCGTGTTTGGGTTAGTATTTTTAATTGGACTGTTGCTCCTGAATTTTAAGATCGTCCACAAGCGCGAAAAATTGACACTAACTACTCTGATGACATTCATCCTTGCAATAGGTCTTGCGTTGACGATTGCAATCACATGGGCTAATATATCAAATTTTCTACCCATCTCTCTACTCTATCGTCAGTTACTGTGGTTTTTACCGATATCTGTCCTTTATTTCATGAGTGGCTTTATCTCGTTTTTAATTAGTAATTACTTGTTTCAAAAATTTAATTGGCGCTATAAACCAAAGGCAATTATTGTTTTAGGATGTGGATTGATCAATGGGACGGAGCTCTCCACTTTACTGAAAAGTCGATTGGATCTAGGATTAAAATGGTTCAATAAAACAAACAAACGCAAAAGTAAGGTAACTGTTGTCTGTTCAGGCGGTCAAGGTCCTGATGAAGATATCTCTGAGGGTCAAGCCATGGCTAGGTATCTCTCAAAAAATGGTGTTCCAGAGACACAATTGATTATCGAAGACCAATCAAAAAACACTTACGAGAACCTACTGTTCACCAAGCGAAAATTGCTCGCACTTATTAAAGAAAGTCGACTAGAAGAAAATGCCACCATTGACCACAAGACCTTTCCAATACTGTTAGTCACCAACAATTTTCACGTCTTACGTGCAGCTATTCTAGCAAAAAAATTGGGTCTAACAGTACGAGGTGTGGGATCAAAAGTGGCACCTTATTACCTGCCTAATGCTTTATTACGAGAGTATTTTGGTATTATTAGCTCTAATTATAAACGCTATATAACAACACTTGCCATACTCCTTCTTCTATTTCTAATCTTACTAGTTATTTTAAATAGTTACTTTCCTGAATTGATTATCCAATTGACGTAATCATTCTTTGTCTTTAGTCCCATCATTCGGCTGTTGTGGCTGCTTTTTGGAACTAGGGGCCTTTTTTTCGTCTCCAAAATAGTCGTTTGAGATTGAGCTAGAATTTTTTGGTGTCCTTTTTTTGGTTATCATCCGCCACCAGATGATCGCAACAATCACAAACAGAATGCTAGTGATAATAATTTCCAAAAAATTAGTCGGCATGTTGTTCATCCTTTGGGGATAGCATGCTCAATCCTATTCGTCCTTTTTCCGCATCAATCTCAGTGACCCAAACTTTAACAATATCACCAACCGCTACGACATCACTCGGATTTTTAACAAATTTACGACTTAATCTTGAAATATGGACTAACCCATCTTGTTTAACACCTATATCAACGAAAGCACCGAAATCTACGACATTGCGGACGGTTCCTGTTAACGACATTCCTACCGTTAAATCGGTCATCTTCAACACATCTGCTCGTAATATCGGTTTCGGAACATCATCTCGAGGATCACGGCCCGGTTTTTGCAATTGTTCAATAATATCATTGACTGTTTCTTGTCCCACTTGATTTTCTGCACAAAAAGAAGTGATATCAAATGTTTTTAAGTCCTCGTTAAGCTCAGCTGTCCCAATAGCACTAATATCTTTATCAATAGCTTTGAGAATTGCTTTTGCAACATTATAAGACTCTGGGTGAATGGCTGTATTGTCAAGAGGCTGGTCTCCACCAGCTATACGCAAGAATCCAACAGCTTGTTCATAAGCTTTTGGTCCAAGTCTTTTCACTTTTTTTAGGTCATTTCTTTTGGTAAACAGACCGGTATCCTCGCGAAAACGTACAATATTTTGCGATGTTGATTTGGTCAATCCACTAATGTGTTCTAGCAGTGATGGACTAGCCGTATTCAAATCGACTCCAACTTGGTTAACTGCATTTAACACCACAAAGTCTAACATATCTTTTAACGCGGTTTGACTGACATCATGTTGATATTGACCGACACCTACTGCTTTTGGATCAATTTTGACCAATTCTGCCAATGGGTCTTGGAGTCTCCTCGCAATACTAACAGCAGAGCGCTCTTCTACTTGGTAGTCAGGAAATTCCAACCGAGCGATTTCACTAGCTGAATAAACCGAAGCACCTGCCTCATTAACCATTACATAGTAGACTTTTTTTGGAATCTCTTTGATAATATCAGAAACAAATTGTTCAGATTCACGACTAGCTGTGCCATTACCAATCGCAACACAATCCACATCGTAATCCAACAACAACTTCTTAAATTGAGGGACAGCTTCCGAACGTTTCTGAGCTGATGCCGGAGGATGGGGATAGATCACTGATTTGGTGAGAACCTTACCTGTTGGATCAACGATGGCTAACTTACATCCTGTCCGATAAGCTGGATCAAATCCCAAAACGGTAATGCCGCTCATCGGTGCTTGCATCAACAAATTCTTGAGATTTTCGCCAAATACAGATATTGCCTGTTTCTGTGCAATCTCAGTCAACTCATTTCTTATATCCCGTTCGATTGCTGGCCCAATAAAACGCTTGTAGCTATCCTGATAAGCTTTTTCGATCACATCCTTAGCGATTGTATCTTGATTCGTTATGAGTCTCCCAGTGAAGTAACGATCGACTGCAGCCATATCAACAGCTATTTTAACTGAAATCACCTGTTCTTTTTCTGCACGATTGATTGCTAAAATCTGATGAGGTAACAATTTTCGAACTGGCTGTTCGAAATCATAGTACAAACGATAAGTAGCAGACTCATCCTCTGCGCCCTTCTTAAGTTGAGTAACCAATAGTCCTGTTCTATGTGTAAATCTCCTCATCCATTGTCTAAACTTTGGAGAGTCCCCTATGATTTCAGCTAGAATCTCATGAGCCCCATTCAGGACATCTTCAACTGATTCAAGTTCTTTTGCCGAATCCATAAACTGACTAGCCTTACTTGAGACTGATTCTTCGTTTTCCGATGGATTACTCAAGAACCATTCAGCTAATGGTGCAAGTCCCTTATCTCTCGCAATAGTTGCTTTTGTTTGTTTTTTTTGCTTATACGGTCGGTATAAGTCCTCAAGGGCCTGTTGTGAGTCACTTGATTTGATTGCTTTCCTGAGTTCAGGAGTCAACTTGCCTTGCTCATCAATCGCCTTTAGTACTGTTTCTTGTCGTTCGAATAATTGTTCGTAAAAATGATGTCGATCTTGAATCGCTTTTATCTGAACTTCGTCTAGAGAGCCCGTTACTTCCTTCCGATATCTTGCAATAAATGGTACGGTGTTTCCTTCAGCCAAAAGCTTTAACACAGCGGTGATTGCATGAGGAGGAATTGTTGATAACTCCCTTTGAGTAGCTCTCACTACTTCTTTCTCTAAATCCGTCATAATACGCATCATCATTCCTTTCTACATTCCAATATCATAACTTTTATCAACCATTTTGACAAGTATGGGACTATTCACGAACGTTTTGACGATTATTCAATTTAATGTTGCGTTTTTTATGTTAACAGGTATAATGAACTTATCTTAACTAATAACAGAAAGCGAGGACTTATTTTGTCTAATTATTTTAAGCTCAAGGAGTACAATACTACTGTCTCTAAAGAGGTGGTTGCTGGAATCACAACATTTTTTGCAATGTCTTACATCATTTTTGTCAATCCAGCTATTCTTAGTTTGACTGGCATGCCTAGTCAAGCAGTCTTCTTAGCAACTATTATTGCTACCGTTATCAGCACTTTATTCATGGGTCTGTTTGCTAACGTTCCTTATGCCTTAGCCCCTGGGATGGGACTCAATGCCTTCTTCACCTATACAGTTGTCTTTTCTCTCGGATTTTCTTGGCAAGAAGCATTAGCGATGGTTTTCATTTGTGGATTGTTCAATGTTCTTATTACCGTTACTAAATTCCGTAAAATGATTATCAAATCTATCCCTATCAGTTTACAACACGCTATCGGTGGTGGTATTGGTGTATTTATTGCCTACATCGGTATTAAAAATGCTAACCTTCTCCAATTTACTTCTGATACAGGCACTATCACCTCCATTAATAACGCGCCATACGACCCAGCAGCATCAGTTGATGGTGTGACAACTGTTATTACCAATGGTGGAATCGTTCCAGCATTGGTTAATTTCACTCAACCTGATGCAATTTTGGCAGTTGTTGGCTTGATCATCACGATTTTACTAGTAGTCAAAAATGTCCGTGGTGCTATACTGATAGGAATCGTTTCGACAACTGTCTTAGGAATTATCTTTGGTGTAGTTGACCTCTCGACTGTTAACTGGGGAGCAAATTCTCTTGGATCTGCATTTGACGAACTCGGAACTACTTTCATGGCAGCGTTCGGTTCAGAAGGTTTCATTTCATTATTTAGTGATCCTGCTCGCCTACCTCTTGTTCTCTTAACCATCTTCGCTTTCAGCTTATCTGATACCTTTGATACTTTAGGAACATTTATCGGAACTGGTCGTAAAACTGGTATCTTTTCTGAAGAAGATGAAAAGAGTATGGAAGAAGGATCAGGTTTCTCTTCTAAAATGGACAAGGCATTGTTTGCAGATGCTATAGGAACTTCTATCGGAGCAATCTTTGGAACATCTAACACAACCACTTACGTTGAGTCTGCTGCTGGTATCGGAGCAGGTGGCCGAACTGGTTTGACCAGTGTTGTAACAGCTTTACTCTTCGTAGTTGCAAGTTTGTTTGCACCCGTTGTTGGAATTGTACCTAACGCAGCTACTGCTCCTGCATTAATTGTTGTAGGGATTATGATGATGAGTAGCTTTAAGGAAATCGATTGGAACGACTTCACTGAAGCTGTCCCAGCATTCTTTGCTTCAATCTTCATGGGCTTCTCTTATTCGATTTCTTACGGGATTGCTGCCGGATTTATCTTCTTCTGTCTTGTTAAGATCGTTACAGGTAAAGCTAAAGAAGTTCACCCAATTATCTGGGGCGCCACAGTTCTCTTCATCTTGAACTTTGTGATTTTAGCCCTTATATAAGATTATAGGCTTTCTACAAGATCCTATTGTAATCGTCTATGGTCATCATTGACTACTATCACTCACCCATCACTCAAATTTTTTACTGCAATTTTGTTTATTATAATTGCAAAATCAGGACAATGTTCGCTATAATGATATTAGATATTGATCATAAGGGAGTAACTAGCAGCATTGTCTGCGACAACATCAACAACGTTAAGTAGTTAGCTACTGGTGTTGCCTTAATTAGTGAGACTTATGCATAAAGTGCTGTTAGCCTTTATGCATAAGTCTTTTCTATTATCAGAAACTAAGTTATGATCGTATTTAAAATGAAGGAGGAATTGTTGTTGGAAGAAGACAAACAAAAAAATAAAGTTGTCCCCTATTATACAATGACGGATGATCAAGTTTTAAAGTCTCTTAAGTCTGATCATCAGGGGCTAACAAGCGAAGAGGTCAAGGCTCGTCTCTCTGAATTTGGTTTGAATGCTTTAGAGGAAGGCGAAAGAAGGACGCTTGTCCAAAAGTTCTTTGATCAATTCAAAGACTTCATGATTATTGTGCTTCTCGTCGCAGCTGTCATTTCAGGAGTAATCGGTGAAGTATCAGATGCCATAATCATCTTACTCGTGGTGATCTTAAATGCCTTGTTAGGTGTATTCCAGGAAGCTAAGGCTGAGGAAGCCATCAATGCCTTGAAAAAAATGGCCTCTCCTACTGCTCATGTGCTAAGAGATGGGCATACGGTTAGCATTAATAGTGAAGAAATTGTTCCTGGCGATATCGTTTTACTAGAAGCTGGAGATGTTGTTCCAGCTGACCTTCGACTCCTAGAAAGTAATTCAATCAAGATTGAAGAGTCGGCGCTGACTGGTGAATCAGTCCCAGTTAATAAGGATATTACCGTTATCGGTGATGAAGATGCTGATCTTGGGGACCGAAAAAATATGGCTTATTCTAGTACTAATGTCACTTATGGTCGTGGTAGTGGCGTCGTTACCAGCACTGGAATGCGAACCGAAGTTGGTAAGATTGCCAATATGTTAGCAAATACTGAAGAGAAGAAAACGCCTCTTCAAAAGAACCAAGATGCCCTAGGCCGTTGGTTGACCATTTTAATCCTAATCATTGCAGTAGTAATCTTTGGAATAGGACTACTACGTGATGGCGATACAGTTAGAATGTTACTGATTGCTATCTCAATTGCAGTGGCTGCTATTCCTGAAGGGCTACCCGCTATCACTACAATCATTCTAGCTCTTGGTACCCAAAAAATGGCTAGTAGGAATGCCCTAGTTCGTAAATTACCAGCCGTTGAAACATTGGGTGGGACCGAAGTCATTTGTTCGGATAAGACTGGTACATTGACATTGAACCAAATGACTGTTGAAAAAATCGTTTACGATGATCAAATCCATGACGCTGATGACGCTATAGATCCTAAAAACCATGCACTAAATGCTATGATTTTAGCTAACGATAGTAAATTAGATCAAAATAATAAACTAATCGGTGACCCAACAGAAACTGCCTTAGTTCAATTTGGAATTGATCATAAAATAGATGTTCCTGCTCTGCTCAAGAAATGGCCACGTGTTGGTGAAATTCCATTTGACTCTACGCGTAAAATGATGTCTACTGTCCATCAAGATCCAGAAGGTGGCTTCTTCATCGCCGCTAAAGGCGCACCTGATGCCTTGATTGACCGTTGTACACAAATTGAAGAGAATGGACAAGTCAGAGAATTAACCGCTGCAGACCATGATCGTATTTTGAGTTTGAACCACGAGATGGCAACTCAAGCTTTACGTGTCTTAGCTTTAGCTTATAAAACAACAGATACAAAACCTACTGAATTAGAGAGCGATGCTGTGGAAAATGGATTGGTATTTGCTGGACTAGTTGGTATGATTGACCCTGAGCGTCAAGAAGCTGCAGATGCCATTGCGGTTGCCAAAAAAGCTGGTATTCGCACGATCATGATCACGGGTGACCATAAAGCTACAGCAACTGCGATTGCGAAAAGATTAGGCATCTTACAACCCAACCAAATTGGTGGCGTGTTGACCGGTGCTGAATTAAACAAAATGTCTGATGCTCAACTGAAAAAAGACGTTGAGAAATACTCTGTTTACGCTCGTGTGTCTCCAGAGCACAAAGTTAGGATCGTTGAAGCTTGGCAATCACATGACAAAGTTGTTTCTATGACTGGTGACGGTGTGAACGATGCCCCTTCACTAAAAGCTGCCGACATTGGTGTTGGAATGGGGATCACTGGTACTGAAGTTTCTAAAGGGGCTTCGGACATGGTACTTGCTGATGATAATTTCCAAACGATCGTTGTAGCGGTAGAAGAAGGACGTCGTGTATTTGCTAATATTCAAAAATCAGTTCAATACCTGTTGTCAGCAAACCTTGGAGAAGTCATGACTATGTTTGTTGCTACAATGTTTGGTTGGACCATCCTTGAACCGATTCACATACTATGGATCAATTTAGTAACCGATGTCTTTCCTGCTGTAGCTTTAGGGCTTGAAGAAGCAGAATCAGATATCATGGAACACCAACCTCGTGGTAATACATCTAACTTCTTATCAAATGGTGTTCTGCCAAGCATCTTGTATCAAGGGTTTCTTGAAGGTGGTTTGACACTATTCATGTATTGGTATGTCACAGCTATAAAAGATGAACCAATCCCAGTAGCCGAAACAATGGCATTTGCAACACTTGGCTTGATCCAACTTGCTCATGCTTTCAATACAAAATCAGTCTTTAAATCCATCTTCTCAATCAAACCTTTTGGGAACAAACAATTCAACTATGCGATCCTTCTCTCAGGATTTATGCTATTAGGTGTGATTTTGATACCAGGTATCAAAGATTTCTTTGAAGTTGAAACATTGAATGCAGTCGAATGGTTTGAAGTAACGATTACCGCCTTCGCCATTATCCCAATCGTTGAAATCATTAAATTGATTCTTCGTAAAACTGGTGTAGCCGATCATTACGAAAAAGCAAAAGCTGTCGATTTGACTGAATAAGCTATTTTTTCCCTGATCCTTGATGACATTTTGAATTGGTAACCTGGTTTAGTTACTGAATTACTAAGTTTTCTTGGATAGAAGTACAAAAATAAAAGTACAAATAAGGTAATAGGGAGCTCATGATAGTTAAACAAACTATCATGAGCTCCCTATTTTTATTTCTAAGATTGACTGCTATTCATTTTTAGTAATCATGATTTAAAGAAGAACACTCCAGAAACAACCTAGGGTTATCTCATCGTCACAAATTCTTCTGATCCGGTGGGATGGATAGCTACTGTAGCATCGAAATCCGCTTTTGTTGCCCCCATTTTGAGTGCGACGGCGTACCCTTGAATCATTTCATCGACGCCATAACCAACAGCATGTAAGCCCACGATTCGCTCATCTTCTCCAACAGTTATCAATTTCATTTTGATCAGTTCCGGATGACTCGTAACAGCTGTAAACATTGATCGAAATGTTGAGGTGTATACCTTTATCTTGTCATCATTATAAAGTTTCCTTACTTCTTTCTCACTCAACCCCACTGTTCCTACTGCTGGATTGGCGAAAATCACTGTCGGAATTAAATTATAATCCATTTTAGCATTTTCTTGATGATTGAATAGTCGTTCAGACAACAATCGACCTGCTTTAATAGCAACTGGTGTCAATTCTTTCTGTCCTGTGACATCACCAATCGCGAAGATATTTTTGACGGCGGTTGTTTGAAACTCATCTACTAAGATAAACCCATCTTTATCAATGGCTACGCCGACATTTTCTAAATTGAGATCTTTTGAATTAGCTTTGCGCCCTATTGCTACTAAAATATCCTGATGTTTTCCTATTGTACCATCACTAAAAACAGCTACTTTCTCCTGATTTTCATCACGGTACACTTTCTCCAATGTTACATTTTGATGAACGATAACACCTTGTGCAAGCAAATTATCATAAACGGTTTCGATGATCATTTCATCAAATTGTCTCAGAGGATATTCATGCCTAATATAGAGATGTGTTTCTGTTCCTAAAGCACATAAAACATCGGCTAATTCTACTGCGATGTATCCAGCCCCGATAATACCAACCGATTTAGGCAACTTGTCATAGGCAAAAAAGGTATCAGAATCCCCTAGCAATTCTTTTCCTGCTACATCCGGAATACTGGCTTTAGCACCACTTGCTAACACAATATATTCTGATGTAATCTCTTGACCATTGATTGATATCGTATGATCATCTACTAAAAAACCATAGCCTTCTATGACAGTCACTTTGTTCTTTCTGAATGTCCGAGTATAAGAGGAACGCGCTCTCTCGATATAAGCCTCACGATTCTGTTTTAAACGCTTATAATCGAGTGGTGGTACCGTGACATCAAAGCCATAATGAGGTGCATATTTTTTCAAGGTGTCAGCCACCTGGGAAGCATACCAAGAGATTTTTTTGGGGACACATCCTACATTGACACACGTCCCACCCAGTAGACTTCCTTCAATCACTGCAACTTTTGCACCATGTTCAGCAGCGCGATTGGCAGTAGCAATCCCACCACTACCTCCGCCTATAGTGACTAAATCGTAGTCATAAGATGTCATAATGTCGATCCTTTCTAGAACAATGTCAAAACATCGTCAAACAGTTCTTTGTTATCTTCAATTTTGGCTGCATTACCAACTACGACAGCACTACTTTCATCTAGTGTATGCCCTAGAGCATCAGCTAATTGAACTAGGTCATCACTAGTGGTACTCAACACCTCTTGCCTCAACTCGACCCGATCATTATAGGTCATATTCGTCAAAGCCATGTTGATTGCCAATTCGCCTTGGTCAGCTGCAGATAATGGTCTATCTAGTGTACTTAAGGCTCCGATGATATATTTCAAAACATCTGGTTCCTTTAAAGTCAGTTTTGAAATGTAGTCCGGCAATTTATTATAAGCCTCAAAGGTTTCCTTTATGTTAGGGTCGCGATAACTTGCCAATGTGAAAACACCATTTCTTGTGACCTGATTAAAGCATCCATAAGCGCCACCTTGAACTCTGATGGTATTCCAGAGGTAATCGAAATCGATGACATTAGACAATACTCTCAACTGACCAGAATAAGGGGTAAAGGCTTTAAACAATCCTGCTTTAGCAACATAATTGACATCTTGAGAACACTTGAAGGCTTCTTTTTTCGCTGTTACCGGAATCGGCTCACTGCTATCTTTCAGTGGTAATGTAGCAAATGATGTCAGTAACTCATTAAGTTTCGGTTTGATCGCATCATATTGTTCATTACTTCCAGTGAAGGTGAAGAAGACTTTTGAGCGACTAAAAATGGTGTGTGCCAAATCTTCAAATTTCTTGACCGATTGGCTAAAGGCTTGATCATCTTCTAAATCTGATAGAAGCTTTTTAAGATAGTAATAATAGTCGATACCACTAACTGCTTCTTGGTATTTGACACCACTAAGCAAGTGAGAGACTGCCCGTTGTGCACTGACAATATGAGCTCTATAGTTCACTTTTTGCTCAAAGCCTGAGATATTACTATGGATTACTTCTAAGATATTGCTCTTATGATCAAACTCAGTTGTCAAGATGATTTCTTGAATCAGGTCGACTAATTTCGTTGCATATTCACTCAATGACTTTCCTTTGACAACGAAATATGGCTTATAAGTCCCGTCAGTTTGAGATACAACTTTAACAGCAGTTCTGATACCACCAGTTGAAATATCAACCGCCGTATGTAATTGAGCGACCGAATGCTTGGCAGTTGGTAATTCTCCAAGCACATCTGACAATAGACTAATCGTAGAAATATCTTCATTAGAAAGATCGCTAATATCAAAATAAAGGGATGTATAGTCAATCCCTGACGTAAACAACGGCACTAGATAGGTTTGACGATCATCAATTGTGTCAATTTCTAGAGGAATATCAGCGACACTTGCCGATAGGTCACTCTTTTCTAGAGTTGGTATTTTGGCTAAATCTTCTGGTTTGTCTGGTGTTTGTTGTCGCTTGATCAAGGTTTCTGTTTGCTTAACTAATCCTTCTAACTCATCACGAGACAATTTATTCTTATAGTCTTTCAACTTTTCCAACAATTCTTTTTCCAATCGATCACTCTTACCAGGCTCTGGAGCTAACTTAATAGTTGTTGTATGGGTATTATCCAACAACTTATCCTTAATCAATGTTTCGAAATAGCCATCTTTGGCATCCGCTTTCAATTCATCTATCACACTTGTGAAGCTCAATGCCTCAAAAGGACTCTCCCCATATAACCAAGAGCCAAGGCTAGTGATGCCATAGATGACGCCTCTTGGGAAGCTTTCAGAAATAACAGTTTCTTTTAATTTGAAAGACAATTTATTGATGGCAGCTGTCACTAGGTCATCTGGAATGCCGTCAGTCACTAGACTACTAAAGACATCATGAATTATTTCTTCAAATTGGTTCACCTTATCCACATCGGTATATTTGAGCGTTACTTCAAAGGGATGGACATAGCCTACTTCATCATGACCACCATATACATCTCCACCAATACCAGCATTTAACAGGGCCTTCTTTAAAGGCGCACTAGTTGACCCTAGCAAGATCTCTTCTAGAATATCTAAGGCAACTACTTCTTTTTGATGATCAGCAGTAGTAACATGCCATGCTTTCGTTAGGTAGGCTTTCTTAGCGACTGATTCTCCTTCAGTGATTGAATACGTCTCATCCACCAAAACGGGTTCATGTGCCTTCTGCTCAGGTTTTACCTCAAATGTGATAGGATCTTTTTGTGTGAAGTTATCAAAGTATTCGCTGAGTTGTCCAAAGGCATTCTCGGCATCAAGGTCGCCATATAAAATAGTCAAAGAATTACTTGGATGGTAATACTTGCTATGAAAATCCACAAATTTTTCTTGCGTCAATGTTGGAATACTTGCAGGAGTTCCGCCAGACTCGTGCCGATAGATGGTTTCAGGATATAATGCTTTCCCCTTGATTTGCTCTAACTTCGCTTCTGCAGAAGCTAAAGCCCCCTTCATTTCGTTATAAACGACACCCTTATAAATCAAATCGTCAGACTCGTTAGGTAAATGATAGTGCCAACCTTCTTGTTGGAGGATTTGAGTATTCTCATAGAATTTAGGTTTAAATACAGCATCCAAATAAACGCTCACAAGGTTACTAAAATCTTTTTGATTAGTTGAAGCAACCGGATAGATGGTTTTGTCACTAAAAGTCATGGCATTAACAAATGTATTAAGAGAACCTTTGATCAACTCAACAAACGGTTCCTTACTTGGGTACTTTTCCGATCCATTCAATACAGAGTGCTCGGTGATATGTGCGACTCCATTGTCATCGTATGGTGGTGTTTTAAATGCGATTGTAAAAGCTTTATTAGGATCGTCATTTTTGAGATAAAGAACTAACGCACCCGTTAGCTCGTGCCTATAAAGTGATGCTTCTGAATTGATATCATCCAAAAAATGTTCTTCTACAAGTTTGAATCCTTCTGGTATAGTTGCCATTTACAAAATCCTTTCCATAATTCCTTTTTTACTGATCCATTTATACTTATTTTGACTCTTAACATTAAACTTTTTTAATTCTCTATGATGTATCATTACCTAAAAAAATATGTTTATGAATCATTATAGACATTTAACGATGCTATTGTAAAATAATCGACCTTAACATACAGCTTTAGATCAGCTAATAGTTCAATAAATTTTGAATAGTTCATTTCAACTTACTAGAGTCCTTTTGATTCTTAGACAGAAGTTTTCTATTTTTCTTGCTGGAAACCTTCTAATTCCAAAAATATGATCACGATAGCTAGGGATCCAACAACCAGTAGGATAGCTTTCTCAGCAAAATACTCTGTCAAAAAGGAGCTAGTTGCTGCCCCAAATAAAAACATGCCAATCACCGATAAATAATCGATGCACGTTCGTAATTCCTTCTTTGTACCCATTCTGAGATAGATCATCAAATGAACCAAGGCAGATCGCAAATTGCCCGTACACATCGTCGAGGCATAGGGTTGATTTTTGATTCTTGGAAAAGACTGATACTGAATCGCACACAAAAATGAAATGACTATGGCGACAATTTCATTAAAGGATTGATTTAAAAAAGCAATAATGAATAGAGCAACCAGTGTTACTGCCAAAATGATTTGACGCCATCTAATTAACGACCTTCTTTGGTACTTAAAAGTGAGATAGTCAGTCAACATGATTCCAGCTGTAAATGCTAAAACTGGTACTAGGTAATTCCCCACCTTTGTCCAACTAGTATTAGCTAGATTAACCCCTAATAACACAATATTCCCTGTTTGAGCATTTGCGAAAACACCACCACGCGCCAAATAGGTGTACCCATCCAAAAAGCCACCGTTAAATGCTAGCATAAAACTAACGATGTATGATTCAACTATGGCTGGTCTGCTAACTTGTGATATCATTTTTTTGATCGATCCTTCGAGGCTAAAATATTGAGTTCTCGCCTATATTTAGTAACCGTTCTTCTCTTAATTGAGATTCCTTTGTCTTCTAATAATTTTGCGAGTTTGGCATCTGAATATGGTTTGTCTTTCGGTTCTTCTTGTATCACTTTTTTTAGGGCATTTTTTACTTCTGAATCACTCTTGCCCTCCTCAGTAACTTGTTTTGCCAATAAGTCTTTCATCGGAAAAACCCCAAAGTCAGTTTCAACCGATTTACTATTAAGCGTTCGACTGATTGTTGACACATTTAAACCAGTCGCAGTGGCAATCTCTTTTAAGCCTAATGGTCTTTTATCTTTTCCTTTACTCTTAAAAAAGTCAGTTTGCAATTCAAATAAAGTCTTGCCCACTAACATCACCGTTTGTTCTCTCTTGGTGAGGCTTTTTTGCAGCCAATTAAAATCACTCTCTTTTTGTTTCAAATAATCTTTTAGATGAGCGTCTTCTCTGCTTTTTTCAAACATATCAGCATAGTATGAATGATTGAAAGAGACCCGTGGCAAATTTCCCTTTAAATACTTAATCTGATAAGACTCCTCCACTTTCTTAATACTGATTTCAGGAATCAAATACTCAGTATCTCCTGCTCCAAATTGGGCACCAGGAATAGGATTGAGTCCCTTAATATAATCAATGACCTCTTCGTAATCTGCCTCATCTAAAGGTATTAGCGTCATCAATTGCTTTTTGTCATTTTTAGTAAATAGATCAAAATGTTTTGTGATTATTTCCTTGGCATATTTGGGTGCCATATCATCATTTTGAATCTGAATCACTAAACATTCTTGTAAATCTCTTGCTCCAACCCCAGAAGGATCAAACATCTGGATCAACGTCAAAGCATCTAGGACTTCGATTGGTTTCGCAGAAATCATCTGAGCAACCTCGTCGATATCACCAGTAAAATAACCATCATCGTTGATAAAATCTAGTAGATAAAGCGCGATATCTCTTAAAAAAGCTTGCCTTAAATACAGATCAACTTGACTAATTAAGTGACTTAAAAGGGTCTCCGTTGAATTTTGTGGGAGTTGTTCTAAAAATTGTTGATGCTTATCTTGGTCAAACCCACTATAATCACCTTCATGAGATTGATAAGTATCCAAAGAAACGACTTCTTTTTCCGTCGGTTGAGAAACTTGTAGAAAAGGATTTTCACTCGATTTTAGCGCTAGAAACTGTTCTAATTCAACATCAGAATATTGAAGTAACTGAACAGACTGTTGTAGTTGTTGTGTCATCACTAATTTCTGATCTTGTTTCAGTTTCTGTTTTTGCATATGTTCAAGTAACATGACCTACTCCTTTCATCAATTTTGATTGTCGCGTTTCCGTGTTAAGCTAGTGTATAATAAAACTATATTTAGTGTTTATTAGACCTTTAGTGTTTCTGGAATCTTTGGTAGCCCAAAAATCTATTTGCAACTGTTAGGGTTTATTAGGGCTACTAGCAATTAGAGATTTTAGCCTATTTGGACCTGTTTAGAGCCTAAAATGAGTCTTATGCACCCTTATCAATCCAATAGCTCAATAATAGAAAAAATTCACTGATATTATCAGTATATCGCATTATCACTCTTTATATTAGGTCTTATGACAAATTTCATGCCACTATTATACCTAATACTCATTTTATCTGCTATTTATGACCTAACTTTTACCAAAAGCTGCTTTTACCTATCTGACATTTTGGCTTTTACTCTTAAGTCAGCTAGTAATCCTACTAAAGGAGAATTTAATGATGAACGATAAAATAATTCTTGATTATATTAACAATACGGCCAAGGCCCTATCAGCAAGTACTGGTGTCACCACCAAAGAGGTGTCATCATCTCTTGGCCTGCAACGTAGTAATGTATCTGCCGTTTTAAATAACTTAGTTCGCCAAAATAAGCTAGTCAAAGGAGAGGGACGGCCTGTTAAGTATTGGATTCCTCTAGAGATTAGAAAGCCATTTAGTACCCCAGTAGCATCTTATAAAGAAAATATCATGCCACAAGAGAAAGCTGTTGTCCGTCATCATTTGTTTGAAAAGATGATTGGGAATGATATGAGCTTAAAGACACCTATTGATCAAGCAAAAGCTGCTGTAATTTATCCAGATAATGGTCTATATACTCTAATCATTGGTCCGACTGGTTCTGGAAAGACCTATTTCGCAAATGCCATGGCTTCATTTGCGAAATTTCAAGGATTAATCAAAAAAGATAGAGTCATGAGCACTTTGAATTGTGCAGATTATGCCAACAATCCGCAACTATTAATGTCTTATCTTTTCGGGCATACCAAAGGCGCTTATACTGGTGCTGAAAATGAGAGGCCGGGATTATTGAAACAATCAGATGGGACAATCCTCTTCCTAGATGAAGTCCATCGTCTGCCACCAGAAGGTCAAGAAATGCTCTTTTCTTTTATGGATAGCGGAGAATACCGGCCATTAGGCTATAGTGGTCCACCATTAAAGGCAAAAGTTAGAATTGTTTGTGCCACAACTGAGAACCCAAAGTCTAGCCTACTTAGTACCTTTTTAAGGCGTATTCCGATTGTGATACGCCTTCCTGCTTTTCATAATCGTGAAGCCAAGGAACGTTTAGATCTCTTGAAGCATCTCATCGGGATTGAAGCAAAGCGGATCAAGCGCGAAATTCAAATCGACGAACGTGTCGTTAAAGCCTTGTTAGGGAGTGTCACCTATGGGAATGTCGGACAGCTGAAATCAATTATCCAAATGGTCTGTGCCAAAGGATTCTTACAAAATGATCCAGAATCACTTACCTTGTACCTTCGATACGATGAATTGGAGGACGTTTTGGCAGATGGTTTGAACCGTTTTAACCAAGAACGTCAATTATACACTAGTTTTTTAGGTTTGATTGAACCTGAAACAACCATGAGTCCTAGTGACGACCCACTACCAGCAGATACAGACAATTACGAACCGCCCTTTAACCTTTAAGACATTATCGGTGATAAAATGGCAATGCTCAAGGAAGAAAATATGTCGGATGAGCAGATTCAAGGCTTCATCTCAACAGATATCGATCTCCATTTAAAATCCTTTTATCGTAACCGACAATACTTGACCCAAAAAGACGAAAAGAAACTCAAAGAAATCGTTCCAGAACAAATAATCAATTTGAGTCCTGAATCATTCATAGATTTTTATACAGGG
>NZ_ATXL01000046.1 GCF_000421665.1 Bavariicoccus seileri WCC 4188
ATGAACAAACTGAAAAATTTTGCTGTAGAACCAATTGCTCACACTCAGTTCCGAGCTAAGTATCAAAATCATACCATTACACTTTATAATAGTTTGAAATTAATGATTCAAGGTCAAAAAGCGAACCAAATTGCGAACGATCTTGGTTTTAAAACTATTGCGATTGACGGTCCGTCTAAAAACACTTCTAAGAGCACTTCTAAGAGCACTTCTAAGAGCACTTCTAAGAGCACTTCTAAGAGCACTTCTAAGAGCACTTCTAAGAACAGTTCTAAGGGTACTAATGTCTCACCACTAGTAGCCAAGTCAAACACCATCGGTAGTGACGAAAATGGGAACGGCAGTTACTTTGGTTCTCTGACTGTCTGTGCTACATATGTCTCTCAGGACGTGATTTCACGTTTGCAGCAACTCGGTGTCAAAGATTCAAAGATGCTTACAGATTCAAAAATTCTTTCCCTTTCACCAATTCTAAAAGACCTACTTCCTTATGAATTATATGAACTGGTCCCTGAACGGTACAATGCCTTACAAAAACAGTATAATCAACACCAGTTAAAAGCTATTATCCACAATTTTGTGATCACAGAATTACTAGACCGTTTATCGGCCTCAAACCACGTGGACCACATTATTATCGACCAGTTTGAACCAGCTGCCAATTACTTCAAGCATTTGAATGGTCAAACTAGAATCACAAGAAAAAACGTTATCATTACCCCAAAGGCCGAAAGCAAGTCACTAGCAGTTGCAGCAGCCTCTATTATTGCAAGAAGTGCTTTCCTTAAAAGTTTATCGACTTTAGGAAAACCCTATGATATCCAACTACCATCAGGAGCGAGCCACAAAAGTGATGTTGTCGCGGCGAATATCTATCAAAAATTTGGGCTTGAAGGGTTAGAACAAACAGCTAAATTACATTTTGCTAATACAAACAAAGCTATCGCATTAGCAACTACAAAAGGCGCCCATTAACGGTAGCTGATATTATATAAAATCCGCTAGCACTTAATGTGTCATAGTTATTACATTCTGGCTAGACCCCAATAATTAAAAAATAGCGAAGCGGGAAATAGAAAGCTATAAGAATTGGGACATGAAAACAGAAAGTAGGCCACGATTTATTCTGATCGTGGCCTACTTTCTGTTTTACTATCGATTACTAAAAATAACTTTGTCTCTCTACTGTATCAAACTATCGAACAGTCACATTAGGAATAGCCATAACAGCCGCACTGATTTTATTAAATTCCTCATCAACTTCTACATCAGTCAGTGTTTGCTTATCATCTCGAAAGACAAGTGAGAACGATAAGGCTTTATACCCTGTCGTTAATTGTTTTCCTTCGTATAAGTCAAATAACTCTACTTGTTTTAACCGAGAAGAAGCTGCTGATTTAATAGCCGATATCAACTCACTATAGGATACATTCTCTGGCAGTTGTAGTGATATATCTCGATTAACAGTCGGAAATTTAGGAATATCAATCTTTCCGGTCAAAGTTTCTGTGACTGTTAATAAATTGGCCAAATCTAGTTCAGCAACATAAGTATCAGCTAAATCATGTGCAGCAGCATATTTTGGATGGAGTTTTCCAATAAAGCCGATGACTTGATCATTATAACGAATAATCGCTGTTTGACCAGGATGACATTCTGCGATACCGCTTGTTTGCTCATAAACCACATCATCTTCTACACCAAATGCCTTGAAGATACTTCCAACAATCCCTTTAGCATCAAAGAAAGTGTATTCCGCATCATTATTCAGCCATTTTGTGGTTTGCTTATGACCGGTTAGAGTGATGCCTAGGTGCATTCTTTCAGTAGCAAGCCCCTCCTGGTCTGGTGTTGCAGTAAAGACACGTCCTATCTCAAATAGGGCTAAATCTCTTTGTTGACGATTTAGGTTGTACTGGACAGTTTCAATCATTGTTGTGACAACGCTTTGGCGTAGGGTCGAACGGTCTTCAGTCATTGGCATTGCGAGAGTAACAGCAGGCTCCTCACTCAAACTAAAACGCTTTGCAGTTTCTTTGTTCGTAAGAGCATAGCTAATGATCTCTGATATACCAGAAGCCTCCGCCAATCTAGATATTTTCCTTAATGCAAGTTGAGCTGTGGTCAGATGGCCACCAGTTCCACTAATTGTCGGCAAGGTCAGTGGCAAGTTGTCGTAACCATAAATACGAGCCACTTCCTCTACTAGATCGGCTGGAATTGAGATATCCCATCTTCTTTTAGGAATTATAACTTCGTAGGAAGACCCATTCACGACATAATCAAATTCGAGTTGTTTCCAGATTTTTTCAATTTGATCCGTTGTAAACGAGACTCCAATCTTTTGAGATAGATAGTCTAATGATACTGGAACAGTGATGAGATTAGTATTCAATGTTGTTACTGTGGCAACATCATCTACTACTTCCCCCCTACCAAGTAAGGCGATGAGTGATGCAGCATATCTTCCTGCTTCTAAGATCGTAGCTTGATTGATTCCCTTTTCAAAACGCATACTCGATTCACTACGTAAGTTGAATTTTTGTGACGTTTTTCTTACAGTTGTTGGATCAAAAACTGCTGATTCAAGAGCAACCGTAGTAGTAGAACCATCGATTTCGGTCGATTCACCGCCCATAACACCGGCTAAAGCAACTGGTTCTCCATGAGCAGTGATTACCAAATCATGAGCAGACAGTTTTCGCCTTTTACCATCTAAAGTTATGAGTTCTTCGCCATCAGTGGCATATCGAATAATAACTTCTTTTGCTTTTAACTTATCATAATCAAAAGAATGTAAAGGTTGACCATACTCCAATAAAACATAGTTTGTAATATCAACAACATTATTTATTGGTCTAATACCTGCATGCATCAAACGCGCTTGCATCCAAATTGGGCTCGGTCCAATAGTCACATTCTTGATGATCAACATATTATAATCAAAGACATCATTTGTTTCTTTACCAACTGAGATCAGACCAGGAATTTCAGAACCATAGCCTATCTCATCGGTATCAGGTTTAAGGTTATTAGGGCGATCATAAATGGCAGAAATTTCATGAACAGCTCCGCGCATACTTAATGCATCAGCTCTATTGGGAGTAATATCCAATTCAATAAGTGCTTGGTGGCATTTGTATAGGTCTAAAACATCCGTTCCGATTTCTGTTTCTTCGGGTAAAACTGTTACACGATCCACAGCTTCGCTCGGAATAACACTATCTGAAAAGCCCAACTCCTCTAGGCTACACAACATGCCGTCCGATAGTTCCCCCCGTAATTTTCCTTTTTTGATTTTACCACCCGGTAATTCTGCCCCAGGTAAGGCTACGATAACCTTTTGCTGTACTGTGATTTTCGGATCACCACAAACAATCTGCCGAAGCTCAGGTTCCCCACAATCAACCAAAGTCACTTTTAAATGATCAGAATTCTCATGTTCACGAATATCCTTTATTTGCCCTACTATCAATTTCGATAACTTCTGATCTAATTGTTCTACAGAATCAACTTCTATCCCAGTTCTAGACATTTTTTCGGCAAGATCACGGGGAGCAATATCATTAAGATCAATAAATTCGTTTAACCATTCGTATGCTAATTTCATAGTGATTTTTTTCCTCCTAAAACTGTTTCAAGAAGCGGATATCATTTTGATAAAGGTGACGAATATCATCAATGCCGTATTTCAGCATCGCAATTCTATCGATTCCAAGTCCAAAAGCAAATCCACTATACTTTTCACTATCAATACCTGCCATTTCTAAGACATTTGGGTGAACCATGCCACTTCCTAGAATCTCGATCCATCCTGTTTGTTTACACACTCTACAGCCCTTACCATTGCATTTAAAACAACTAACATCTACTTCTACACTTGGTTCAGTAAATGGGAAATAGCTTGGACGTAACCTCGTTTTTCTATCACTACCAAACAACGATTTTGCAAACAGATCAAGTGTTCCCTTTAAATCACTCATCGTAATATTTTCAGCCACAACTAACCCTTCAATTTGATGGAATTGATGCGAGTGTGTCGCATCATCACTATCTCGCCGGAAAACACGTCCTGGACTGATCATCTTCAAAGGTCCTTTTGTAAAATCGTGGACTTCTAACGTACGTGCTTGCATGGGAGAAGTTTGAGTTCTCAACAATTCATTTTCAGTGACATAAAAGGTATCTTGCATATCTCTAGCTGGATGATCTTTAGGAAGATTCATCATTTCAAAATTATAATGATCAGATTCGACTTCACGACCGTCAATAACTTGATAGCCCAATCCAATAAATAAGTCTTCTATTTCCTCTTTTACCTTTGTGATGACATGTTGATGGCCAATAGCTATTTGATTCCCAGGTAATGTGACATCAATAGCTTCTTTGGCAATTTTTTCAGTTAAAATCTTATCATTTATCTCTTTTTCTTTTTCTGCTATGGTCGTTTGAATCACTGAACGAACTCGGTTTAATTCTTGACCAATGGTTGGTTTATCTTCCTTATTGGCTTCTTTAATTTTCTTAGATTGAAGGGTCAATAACCCTTTTTTCCCTAATAACGACACTTTAACTTGTTCTAAGTCATTCTTTGACGCTGTTTCATTTAGCATGTGCTTTGCTTTTTTAGCAAGTTCTTCTAACTCTTCTTTAAACAAATTGATATCCATTTGTGTTCACTCCTTAAAAATTGTATAAAAAAACACCTCATTCCCTGATTAGGGACGAGATGCGTCGCGGTACCACCCTAGTTCCAATATTAGTATTGGCAACTTGATCATTATTAACGGTAATGAACCGTGCCTTCTTTTGTCATTTTTCAATAACTGAAGAAAAAATAACTCCCGAAGGATACTTAGAGAGTGAAGCAGTTATGGATCAAGTACTCTCGGTCTCAGTCTTTGCCGAAAGTTCCCTTTGACTCAAAAATCATAACCAGTCTCTCATCATTGTAAGTCTTATTAATTAAATTGTAGTGAATCGCCAGTTAATTCACTCATTTCATTATCACAGATAGCCGTATTGACTAAAGGTCAGAATAGGCATTCATTCGTTTATACTGGAAAATCTAATGGTTAATGTTGATTTTACACGTTAACACTTATCACTAAGGCTTAACACCACTGATAGTAGCAATAAAGCTAGAAGAGTTCAACTCAATAATGATTTAAACTCAGTCTTTGTGGAATAGATTTAAGAAATTGTTTGAATGACTCTGCTTTTCCACTCGAATATTCAGAAATAGCGCAATACTTATCCACACACGTCACGACATAACTTTCTTTATATCTCGGTAAAGCTAGAGTAGCTAACCACATGTGTTTAACAATAATATCCTTTTCTAAATCGGATAAATCTGTTAATTTAAGCGCATTTTGATAAGCCATTTGGGGATGGACCCACGCATGACTTCCCTCCATGAACTTCGTAGTTCTCCAATCGTAGTAAAACAAATCATGTAACAAGCCGGCGCGTGCAACGGCCTTTGCATTAAGACCTAAATTTTTAGCTATCAAATAACTCTTGTACGAAACTGAAATACAGTGATTCAATCGCGTCGTAGCATGATGTTGCTTATAATTATTTAATTTTTGAACTTCGGGTCTATCCAATAAATCGGAGACAAATGATAGATACTGTTGATCTTTTGTCCAATTGTTTGATGTCATACGGACATTCCTTTCACAGGTTTAATACCTTGCGACTCCCATTATACCATAGAGTTTTAACAACTGTCACCATCATCTTAAAAAGTCACCTATTTTAATAAATAGTTTAAGAAATATTAAGTTTTTAAGACTTGGTCATGGCTTGATATAATACAATACCCGCTGCTACTCCAGCATTTAGAGACTCAGCATGACCAGTGATTGGAATCGTGACTAATTGATCAGCATTTAATAAACTTTCCTCACTGATACCTTGTGCTTCGTTACCGATAACGATTACCTTTTTAGTCGCAAACTCAATAGTATCTAGTAAGCGTGCATCATCACGCAAAGCTGTTGCATAAATGGTGAAGGCCTTTTGCTTTAATTCGAAGTACAACTCCTTCAAACTGAGATCTGTTTTTACGATTGGTAAATGAAAGTGACTTCCCTGAGCTGACCGAATGACCTTATCATTAAGAGGGTCAACAGAGGATTGACTTAATAGCACACCATCATAGCCGAACGCATCTGCTGACCGAATAATGGTTCCAAGGTTACCAGGATTTTGAACCTGATCCAAAAGTACAAGCTGAGTTTTTTGTAAGAGATCACCAATAGCTACTGTGTCTGCTTCTATTTCCAGGAATATCCCTTGAGTATTCTTAGTTTGTGATATTTTGGTGGCAATGGCATCATTGACAATATATATTGGAACGCTATTAGTGATTCGTTTCATCAGGTCCTGATACCGTTCAAGTTCTCTCTCATTGATGATTAAAGCTTTAAGTAATGCTTTTGATTTGATAGCCTCGTCGACTAAATGCTCGCCTTCTACTAAGTAACTTTGTTCTTTTTTTCTCTCCTTAGCGAGCGTTAGCTTGTACCATTTCTTGACCAAGTCATTATTTACAGATGACAAGTTATTCATTCCAGTCGGTTCCTTCCTGTATAAAATAGAAATTTTAAATTGTTTGGTTGTTAATTGTTTATTTGAGGTGATTATATACTAATTGAACGTTGTGACTTAATAATACAAATATAGCATTAAATTACTTTGTCTGGTAACTCAAATGAAAAAAGTATTAGTTACTGAAATCTCTTCCAAATAACTAATACTTCAAATTGAACCATGTGAAATTGATTGCAAAAAACGATTCTATATTCTAAATTGTATTACAAATAAATCAAATATGATTTTATAAATAACCACGTGGGTCAACATGAACACTATTAACACGTACTTCGAAGTGAAGATGCACTCCAGTAGATCTACCTGTTGTTCCCATTATTCCTAAAGTCTGCCCTTGAGAAACTGATTGCCCAGGAGCAACAGCTAATGAGGGTTGCATATGAGCATATGCCGTTTTTAAAGATTGACCATTCACAGTACCATGATCAATAAGAACCATGTAACCATAGCTTCCCATATAACCTGCATACTCAACTTTCCCACTAGTAGCTGCTTTAATTTGTCCACCACCAGCAATATCTAACCCTAAGTGATTTTCAGAAGCCCCACCACCAAAAGGATTAGAACGATTTCCAAATCCCGCAGTTATCGTACCATTTGCTGGTTGGATAAAGCCACTACTTGATGGAGCGGATTGATTAGCATTGCTTTCATTATTAGAGACACTATTCGCGGCATTATTCTCAGAATTAGTTGACGAAGTACCAACCAATTTTGATTCAGTAGCTTTTTGTTCCGCCTTAGCTAGTTCTGCTGCTTTTCGCTCTTCCTCGATACGAATTGCTTCTTGCCGTTCTTGCTCTGCTAAAATATCCTTGTCAAGTTTGCTAACTTTATCAGCAATTGACTGCTGGGTAACCGCAATTTTGTCTTTCTCACTCTTAGTCAGCTCTTCTTGAGCTAGTAATTTTGAGACTTGATCATTCATTTCATCTTGCCTAGCGATAAGATTATTTTGATTCACGATATTTTGCTGTTTTAGCTCATCAAGTTGTTCTTTTTCTTTTGTTAATGCTAATTGTTTTTCTTCTAATTCTTGACGATCATTCATTTGTTGAGTCATGACATCGTTATTTGTATCAATGATCGTTCCAACTGCAGCACTTCTTGAAATGAAATCAGAAAAAGTCTCAGCTTCAAGTACATACTCGATATACTTAAATGAGTGATCACTTTTTTGGACAGCTCTTGCTTGATCAGCCAATTTTTCTTCACGGCGCTTAATCAAGTCTTTCAATTCTGTGATTTCCTCAGTTAACACAACAATATCTCGATTTTTTTGTTCTATCTTTTGGGCTAATTTATCGATTTCAGCAGTCAATGCATCGATATCTGCTGAAATATCACTAATTTGCTTTTGTAAATCACCCTTTTTGAGTTGAAGTTCAGATAATTGATTCTCTTTATTCTTTAGTTCTTCTTCTAAGACGGAAGACTCTTGATGTAATTTATTCTGCTCATCTTTTAAGTCAGAAATAGCATCCGCTTTAACGGTAGTACCCCCTATTAAACTGCTGATTACGATCGCGGATAAGGTCAATTTTGAAAAAGTGGCTTTATAAGTCAATTGTTTGATCCTCTCTGTTCAGTATAGTGTCAGATAATAGCTAATTAAAACTACCATATTTCGAAGTTGAAAACGAAATGGTTTTCTTATATAAATACTTGAATATTTCAAACCCAATTCTAATTTTAACAGATTTATTTGTGAAAACTATTTCAGTCTAATAACAATCTTAGCCATATATTACAAAACTATAACAAAGTTCTAATCAATCAGTCTGTCCCCACCCATTCACTTGCCTACTTTTACTAGCTTACTATGTAATTACTTACTATCAATTGCTTACTATCAATTTCTTACTATTCACTAAAATCTAAAAACGACTATGGAAGCAAGACCCACCATAGTCGTTTTTAGATTTATCTCGA
The DNA here is from genome assembly GCF_000421665.1 of Bavariicoccus seileri WCC 4188. Classification (GTDB taxonomy): domain Bacteria; phylum Bacillota; class Bacilli; order Lactobacillales; family Aerococcaceae; genus Bavariicoccus; species Bavariicoccus seileri. The sequence continues at coordinate 8,554 of NZ_ATXL01000046.1, forward strand.
AAACTATTCACAACTTTCTTAAATTACTGAATCACTGACCCAATGAACCAGTGAATTACCGAATTACTTAATCAATTCATAGATGGCCTCAGCGTATATAGAAGCTGCTCTTAAAAGATCCTTTACTGTCATAAACTCATTGACTTGATGCATGGTATCCTCCGAGTCAGGAAATAGAGCTCCAAATGCTACCCCACGTTCGAGTATGCGTCCATAAGTTCCGCCACCGATACTTTGCTCATGTGCTTCAAATCCAGTTTGCTTAGCATAAACCGAAAGAAGTGTTTTAACTAACTCATCTTCTGCTGAAACATAATGAGGAGTTTTATCCTTCCCCCTGCCAATCGTTGCATTATAACTACTCAAGGCACTGTCTGCAGCAATTTCGATTTTTTCAACTGTTATGCCTCTAGGAAATCTAAAGTTCAACACAACGAGGCCATGAGTGTCTTCAGTAAATGTCATAATGCCTGCATTCATTGAGGTTGTGCCCATCACTTCATCTGTATGTTCAGCACCTACGTTTTTCCCAGTAAAATCTAAATGCACTTGTTCAGCAATCAATGCCAAATAACCTTTTGCTTGCCCAGTAAATGAAAACTGTGTTAAAAATACAGCTAGATAAGTACCAGCATTGACCCCTTTTTCTGGCATGCTACCATGACTCGCTTTACCTAAGACGGTAATCTCACTTTTACCATCATCAAGCGTTTCAAATGTGCCTGTTACTGGGTTATGCTCTAAGAAATCAAAAAATGCTTTTTCAGCTTTTTCAGGATCTGCAAAACGAACTTCAGCATGTGCCTCCTGAGGTACCATGTTTTCCCGTATTCCTGCGTCAAAGCTATTCAAGTAGTTGCTAGCATTTTTATCTTGTTCACCCTTAACAGAAACGTACAAAGACACCATTCCTTTTTCCCCGTTAATAATTGGAAATTCAGCATCTGGTGAAAAGCCAAAATCTGGCATTTCTTCTGTTTTAAAGTAGCGGTCCATGCATAGCCATTCACTTTCCTCGTCTGTCCCAACTATCAAACGGACACGCTTTTTAACTGGTAGTCCTAATTTTTTGATCAGCTTAATAGCGTAGTAGGCAGCCATTGTAGGACCCTTGTCATCACTTGAACCACGAGCAATAATTTTCCCATCAATCAATTGGGGATCAAAAGGATCATTGTCCCACCCATTACCAACGGGAACAACATCCACATGTCCAAGTAATCCCATTAATTCATCACCGGCACCATATTCGATATGTCCTGCGATATTGTCAACATTCTTGGTGACAAACCCATCTCTGTCACCAAATGACAGCATTTTTTCCAACGCTTTTCTAGGACCGGGTCCCACTGGAGACTCATCCGATTTATGATCGTCATCGCGAACGCTGTCAATTCTCAATAGTTCAAATAGATCTTCAAGTAATTCCTCTTTATAATTATCGATCTCTTTTTTCCAATCAATAGCCATAATTAATTCGCCCCTTTAAAATGATATTTTTTATCTTAAGCTACTCTGCTACTACCATGCTACCATTTATTAATCCTAAAACAACTGTTTTGCCCATCTTCATTCGATTTCTAATGTCTAATCAACAGAAGAGAGCAGTTGTTTTTCCTCTTTTTCTGACAATCGTCGGTAGTTTCCTAAAGACAGATCTTCCGGAAGCTTCAGAGGACCCATCTCTATCCGCTTTAACGAATTAACTCGGGAACCAACTGCCCTGAACATCTTCTTAACCTGATGGTACTTACCTTCAGTAATAGTCACATGGACCTTGATTCCTTCTGGTAGTTCCTCCAACAGAACAAGGCTAGCTGGTTTAAAAGTTGTTTTGCCATACTTGATGCCCTCTAAAAATTGTCTTATAACATCAGTTGGTAAAGGGGGTCGAACAATGGCCTCGTACTTTTTGGTGACATGTTTTTTGGGACTCAATAATTCATGCCCCAATGCTCCATTATTTGTTAACAACAATAACCCCGTTGTGTCTTTGTCTAACCTTCCAACTGGGAACAATCCCTTCACAACATCTTGAGGCTCTATCAAGTCTAAAACCGTCTTCTCTGTATCATCAACGGTTGCTGATAAATAGCCTTGTGGTTTGTTTAAAATAAAATAGTCAAATTCGCGATAAATAATTTTTTTCCCGTCACAGAAAACAGTGTCTTTATCCGGGTCTATTTTATGAGATGAATCTGTCTCTATCGCGTCGTTAACTGAAATTCTATGGTCAGAAAGCATTTGACGTACTTCTTTTCTTGAACCTAGCCGACAATGTGCCAGAAACTTATCTAATCTCATTTGGTCTCCCCCAATGTGCCTTACTCATTTATCTTTAAAGGGTCAGACTATCTTTTTCTACGCCTTCCCGAACTTCTGGTCTCCCTTTTGGGCATTTCATCAGTCTGTTGATCATCTTCTATTCTTGTTTCTTCTTGACTGTATTCGTCTCTTCTTTGACCGCTCTCTTTAAGATCACTAATTTCGTCATCAGCAAAAAAAGAATGATTCAGTAAAGGCAAATGTAGTTTTTGCCTTAACCGATCGGCTTTAGCGCCCAACAGCAGAGTCCCTTGATTTGTAATCAGCGTCAACCCAAGGTATAGAAAAGCTCCTATTGAAGCAACAATTACTAGTGCAATAATAGCATAAACTTTTCGTTCTAAAACCAATACCTTGCCTAATAAAGAGACGACTCCATAGGCCACTATCCCCATAATTAAGGTATTCACTGCTACAATTGCCAATTTACGAAAGACTCTCGTCCACCTGATATCACTAATCTGTGCAATACTCCATAGAAAAAGAATGTCAATAGCTAAGAAAGCTATAGCAGTTGATAAAACAGCCCCATTCACATTAAAGAATTTAATCATAACCGGTTGCCATGCAATTTTTAAAGCAAAGGCTATGACTAACCCCATGACAATAGTTCTCATTTGATTTGTGGCTTGCAAAATATATCCAAGGATCAAGAAGAGTCCTAAAAATATACTAGCAATACTGAAGACCCTTAATATGGTTGTACCAGTTGCATTAGCACTATAAAACAAGTTATAAAAAGGTTCTGCCACAACAAATACACCTATTGCTGCGGGTAACATAACGATCGAGAACAATACAAGATTGTTCTCAATGAGTAAGCCTAATTTTTCCCGATTTCGTTTGGCGTAAGAACTTGCAACAAGTGGCAAGGCTGAAACACCAATACTACTGGCAAAGGAGATGATAATCATGACCAACTTGTTAACATTAAACGACATCACACCGTACAATTGAACGATTTCAACCGAAGAGAACGCAGTATAACGTTTCATTGTTGGTACAAAGGTGAACTGATCTACTAGTCCTAACATTTCAGTTGCCGATGCAAATAAGACGAATGGAATCGCATTTATAATCAGGTCTTTATAAAAACTAAAGCCACCTAAACTATTCACTTTTTCGTTATCTTCTGACAGTCTAAGCTTTAAATCATCTTTTTCCCGATAAAGGACATAGGTGAGATAAAGTAATGAAATAACTGCCCCTACAAATGCAGCAAAAGTCGAATGAGCAACTGCCAATGGGTATTTTCCCATCATTACTTTCATAATAATAAAAGTTGCTACTAGTAAATAAACAATACGTCCCACTTGTTCAAAGAACATCGACAAAGCGGATGGTGCCATTTCTTGGTGTCCTTGAATAAAACCACGTATCAAACTCATTGGTGGAATGATTACTACTGCAGGAACCAAACTTCTGATAACCATTACAGCATCTGAAACATTGACCTGAGGGCTATTTCTAGCCACTATTGGAGCTGTTGCAAACATTATCGCACCAGATATTACCCCAAAAGCTAACATCAGTAACAACGATTTAACAAACAGTTGCCAAGATTTTCTGTATTCTCCACGTTCGTTGAAATAGGCTACTTCTTTTGATAAGACACCAGGAATCCCAGCTGTTGCAATGATCAAGAAGACATTATAGATACGGTAACCAACACTCATCAAGGCATTAGCTAAATCTTGAGTTTTATCATTTCCGATCATATATAGCCATGGGATAACATACAGTGCTCCCAGAAGCCTAGACGTGATACTCCCAGCAGTCATCCAAGCAGATCCTTTTACTAGTTTTTCAGAATCACTTTGTTCTAGACGACTGAGAAATAGTCCATATCCTCTCTTTTTAGACATATAATCCTCATTTCGGTTTGCTTAGACTTTACTAAGACTCTACTTATTCGTTACTTAGCTACAATATTTACCAATTTATCAGGTACTGTAATGACTTTAATCACATCAAGACTTTGAACCAATTGTTCTACCTTTGGTTCTGTCAATGCTAAATCTTCAAGTTCCTGTTTTGATAGTCCTGTTGCTACCACCAAACGTTCTTTTATTTTGCCATTGACTTGAATAATGATTTCAACAGTAGATTCAGTAAGGTATTTTTCTTCATATGTTGGCCAAGTGCTTTCACATACTAAAGAAGAATGACCAAGCTTCGACCAAAGTTCCTCTGCCATATGAGGTGCAATAGGTGATAGAAGTTTTAAGAAACCATCAATGTGTTCTTTTGAAACCTTATCAGCTTTATAAGCTTCATTGATAAAAATCATTAGTTGCGAAATAGCAGTATTGAAATGTAATTGGTCAAAATCTTCTGTGACTTTTTTAACAGATTGATGGTACACCTTTACGACCGAATCATCTGACTTATCCCCTATTTTAGACGAAATTGTCCCTTCTGGGGTAATGATAAGTCGCCAAACTCTGTCTAGAAAGCGGCGTGACCCTTCTAAGCCATCTTCACTCCAAGCAATTGAAGCATCTAGGGGTCCCATAAACATTTCATACATGCGTAAGGTATCTGCTCCATATTGATGTACAACATCATCTGGATTAACCACATTTCCTTTTGATTTGGACATTTTTTCATGTCCTTCGCCTAAAATCATGCCTTGATTGTACAACTTTTGGAATGGTTCTTTACAATCAACAACACCTAGATCATATAAAAACTTATGCCAAAATCGTGCATAAAGTAAATGCAGAACAGCATGCTCTGCTCCACCAATATAAAGATCAACAGGTAGCCATTGCTGAGCCGCTTTTTTGCTGACCAATTCTTGGTCATTGTGTGGATCGGCGAAACGAATGAAGTACCAAGAACTCCCTGCCCATTGTGGCATCGTATTTGTTTCCCTACGACCTTTTTTACCAGTCTTTGGATCAGTGACATATAACCAATCTTTAATCAAAGCAAGTGGTGACTCACCTGTTCCGGACGGTTTAATGTCTGTCGTTTTTGGTAGTTCTAATGGGAGTTCATCCTCAGGAACTGTAGTCATAGTTCCATCTTCCCAATGAATGACAGGAATCGGTTCACCCCAATACCGTTGTCTAGAGAATAGCCAGTCTCTTAATTTGTAGGTTGTTTTTTCAGAACCCAAGCCTTGCTTTTCTAACCACTCCACAATAGCATGAATAGCCTCGCCTTTTGTTAAACCATCAAGGAAGTCAGAATTAATATGGTTTCCATCTCCTACAAAAGCTTCTTTTTTGATATCTCCGCCTTCTAAAACAGGAACAATGGGCAGGTCAAACTTTGTCGCAAAATCGTAATCACGTTGATCATGAGCTGGAACCGCCATGATTGCACCAGTACCATAAGAGCTTAGAACGTAATCTGCTATCCAAATTGGCACTTTCTTACCATTTACCGGATTAATAGCATAACTACCTGTAAATACACCTGTTTTATCCTTATTCAGATCTGTTCTTTCAAGATCACTCTTTAAACTAGTCTTTTTTTGGTAAGCCTCAACTGATTCTTTTTGCTCTGCTGTTGTTACTTCTGACACTAATTCATGATCTGGTGCCATAACACAATAGGTCGCTCCAAATAATGTGTCAGGTCTAGTAGTAAAAACAACAAAGTAACTTTTAGAACCGAAGATGCTAAAAGTAACTTCCGCACCCTTAGATTTTCCGATCCAGTTTCTTTGCATGTCCTTGATACTTTCAGGCCAATCAACATCTTCTAAATCTTCTAATAGCCGATCAGCGTAAGCTGTTATTCTTAACATCCACTGTTTCATTGGCTTACGGTATACTGGAAAACCACCTCGTTCAGACTTGCCATCAATCACTTCTTCATTAGCTAAAGTTGTGCCAAGTGCTGGACACCAATTGACATTGACTTTCGCTTCATAGGCTAATCCTTTTTCGTATAGTTTTGTAAAAATCCATTGCGTCCATTTATAATATTTTGGATCAGTTGTATTGATTTCACGACTCCAGTCATAGCTGAAACCCAACATTTTCATTTGCTCACGAAAATGATTGATATTGTGGTTGGTGAATTCAGCGGGGTCATTCCCAGTATCCAACGCATACTGCTCAGCAGGCAGACCAAAAGCATCCCACCCCATTGGATGCAACACATTGTGTCCTTGCATCCGTTTCATTCGAGCTACTATATCTGTTGCTGTGTATCCCTCAGGATGCCCGACGTGTAGTCCTTGACCTGACGGGTAGGGAAACATATCTAATACATAAGTAAAAGGCTTGTCTTCATCTGTCGTAGTTTTGAAAACATCTTTATCTGCCCATATCTTTTGCCATTTTTTATCAATTGCTTCATGATTAAAATCCATTTGTACGTCCCCTTTTTTTATCGTGATAATTCCTGAAAAAGTCAAAATTAAACTAATAACGCAATCAATCGCTTCTTTTTAACCAAAAGATTGGATAGCACAAAAGCACAATCACTAAACAACCTTTTGGCACCGTATTTAAAGACCCGTATTTAAATAATACCTAAAAATGACCGATTCAAATAAAGTGTATTCACTAAATTTGACTACAATACACAAAAAAGCACACCAAGACAGAACTGTCTAGGGCGTGCTTCGCGTTACCACCTAAAACTTTAACTTATCATACCTATAACGGAGCGACCCGCTATCGCTTCTAAAACCAATCAGCGATGCAACTCTTTAATAAGGTGAGTTCATCTTTGTTTATTGACATGTTCACACCTACCACATGCTCTCTTTACGCAAACAATGACTACTAGTCCTCAAAATTCATATTAAATTTCAATCAACATAATAACAACAACTAATTATACTAACTATTGTCATATCTTACTTTGCCTATTCTAATATAATCACTTAACTTTTACAACATCCCCAGGTTTTAAAACATGATCATTTGAAAAATTATTAATTTTTTTGAATTCATCTAATGTTAAACCATTGTTAAAGGCTATTCTCCACATACCTTGTCCAGCTTTAACCGTTACAGTCTTAGTGTTATTAGATTGAACCGGTTGACTAGTTGATTTAGCATTAGCTACTGCAACTGAAGCAGCTAAAGTCGCTGGTTGATTTACTGGACCATTAAGTTTAATAACCTGACCAGGTTGTAAAACCGTATCATCATTAAAACCATTAGCTGCATATATTTGTTCAACTGAAATACCGGTATTTTGAGAAATCCTCCAAAAACCTTCTTTAGGCTTAACAGTATAGGTCTCTCCATTAGAAGTTCCAGAATTTGTAGAGTCAGAATTAACATTCTGCTTGTCTGTACTTGTTGAAGTGCTTAAAGTCACTACATTATTGTTAGAAGTAGAGGCCCCACCCAATTTAATCACTTGCCCAGGTTGAATCACTGTATTCAATTTAAATCCATTAGCAGCTAAGATTTGGTCAACCGGCACTCCTGTCTTACGTTCAATAGCGTAGAAACCATCGCCCTTAACTACTTTATAGGTTCCTTTAGCTGATGCA
>NZ_ATXL01000047.1 GCF_000421665.1 Bavariicoccus seileri WCC 4188
GCCTTTAATTCTTTCTTTTGAGACTGCATTTTTAGAAAAAGAGATGTTAGAATCTTTGATATTAAGGATTTTTTTTAACATGTTATCTATGTTTTCATCTTTAGTTTTGTTAATATTAGTACTGGACATTTGGTTAGCCTCCTATGATTTGGTTTAGCGATTTAATTATAGGACAACCAAATGTCTTTTTGCATAAAAAAATTGGTGTCGCTACTTTTTCAAGCAACAACACCAAATATTATAGAGCCAGCTTTTTTAGTTGATGTTTGATCATTCAATAGGAACGGCAATCGTTCTATTAGGTGCATTACCTGCTGGTATGATAAGATGAGTGTAAGAGGATGGTTATCAAACGGAAGGGAAGATGCTCAATGAAAAAGATGATGGTATGGTTTAGCCTGATGATTGGTGTCTTTGTGCTAGTCGGTTGTGGAAATGGTGAGGACAACACGGAGAGCAACAATCCGGGTCTAGATACGACAAAAGATGAAGCGAAGCCAAATGATTCAGCAGATGAAACAGTAGCTAAGGAAGATATGACTTACAAGAACTTACCGATAACATTAGCTGATGTGATTCGGATTTACGATGACACGCATCCTGATACGGACATTACTTCTCTGTCACTAGACACTTCGTTTGGCAATTTCTACTACACGGTTGAAGGAATCGATGATGATAAAGAGTATGAATTGGATATTGATGCGACGACTGGAAAGGTTTCAAATCAAGAAGCAGACGATCTGGATAGTGATGAAGCAGGCGGGGTCAAACGTCAAGCGGAAGCTCTTGATTTAGAGGACATCATTGGAATCGAAAAGGTTTCAGAAATTGCAGAGAAGGAAGTTAATGATGGACTAGCAACCGATTGGGACCTCAAACAAGAACGCGGAAAGGTTGTTTGGGAAGTAACCGTCGAGGTCACCAATAAACAAGAAACTGATGTGTTGATTGATGCTAAAACGGGTGACGTATTAGCTACAGAAGCTGAAGATTAAGTGCAATGAGAGTGCGCTAGTCATCCCACACCGAGGCAATTGAATAAGTAACATGATTGAAATGGCTAGGAAATTATCCTAGCTTTTTTTATTGGCTATAGCTATATGTTATTCCTAGACTACAAATTCATGATGATAAGAAACAAGCAGTGACTCATGACCGGGCTGTTCGATTAAAGGTATCCGAAACACTGGAAGAGGTTTTAACCTGTGATGGTGTCTTTCGTTTTGAAGGGGGTAGCAATTCAAAATTCGATATATTATATGATGAACAGTCTGAGTCGTATATTTCAATTGTGAACGAGATTGTACATGCTACTAAACCAGCTGCTAGAAATGTTTTATCGTTGGCGGTGTCAACAGATTTGAAGGAGTTTAAGATTGTCAAACGTCTCATCGACAAAAGTCAAGAGGACCCGCAACAAGTTGGCCTGCAGTATGTCAGCTTTTTAATCGATGGCGATGATCTTCTCTACTTATCGCGAACAGCATTAAATGGGGCTGATAGTTACCATAATTCTAATTACATCACCTTTCATCGGTTAAATGAATTCAGAAAATTTTTGGACTAACGGTGAAATACTTAACTATACTAGGCATGAGTGAGGCAAATAAATGGATGCAGATAGAACGAAAAAAGTTAAAAAAACCATACCATTTGAGGTAAGTCAGGCAAAGCTAATACCGGACTCGCGACTGGAAAAAGATCATGACCGTGTTTATATCAAGTTGATGCCTAAAACTGAAGTGCAGTGGCAACTAAAACTCAAAAAAACTGGTTATTATGCCATCAGGTTTTATTATCGCACGATTGGAGGGGACCAAGTCCAGAAGGTCACGGCAAAAACAGATCATAGGACTCTCGTTTATGATGTTGGCTTTCCAATGGTTGGTGATGATGAGCGTACAGATAGCGACCAAGGTGGTTGGCAAGAATATGAGCAAGCATTTCGCTTAGAGACAGGGGTTAACACTCTTGTCGTTTCAGCGGATTGGGGAAATATGGATTTGTGGAAGATTGTCATGGTGTCCTCTTCTAAAGAGGTCATGGAACCGTTAAATTTGCCACCAATTTTGTCACCACGATATGAAACAATTTACAAGGACAAAGTACGTGACATTACAATTCACGTGCAGTTAAATGGCCATCAGTTGTTAACGATTATGGACGAAAGTGAGACGCCCATACCATACAGTATTTTTCCATTTAAAACGGAGGAGTTAGAATCTGGTTATGCGGAAAATAGGAGGACTGTTCGCCTTTCAACAAGTAAGTTTGCTAATTATCCTGAAGGTAATCACCAAATACGTTTTCTTTTCTCTGAGGGTCACTCTATAGTCTATCATCTTAAAGTGGTAACATTATATAAAGAGCCACCTTTAAAAATTATATCCTTAGATGTCAATCACGGTAATGCTACATTGATAAAATTTCCTAGTGATAAATGGCTTTTAATTGATTCGGGAAAAGAATATGAGGCTGAACATATTGTGAAACCATTTCTAAAAGAGAACAATATCACTATCGACTATTATTTGTTGACACACTACCACCATGATCACCTGGGGGGGCTAGTTGATATTACAACTCACTACGGCATTAGACCTCAGGGAATAAATCTTGATGGTCAACAACGGGCATCTAAAACGATAGATCGTTACCAGATGATGCAGCAAAACCGGTTTGCAGACTACAGTCTACTGGTTCCTGGCGATGACCTTGCGAAGGTGTGGAATCTAGGGGATGTCTCAGTCCTAATAGTAAACTCTCACTTTGATGAGCAAGGCCAACTCATAAGCTCAGAAGATGAGAATCACTTAAGTGTGGCCTTTAGATTAAGCTATAAAGGATTTTGTTATTTTCATCAAGCAGATATGTACGGACATACTCAGGCGAATCTTCTAAAACGATTTGGATCTCAAAAGGAATTCTGGAAAACAGATTATTTAACAGCTAATCATCATTTTCATGGATCAGTCAATCCGGAATTTCTACAATTTATCGATCCAAAAGTTGTCTTTATTCCTGCTAACGGTGCCGTTTATGCTAGAGGTGCTTATCGACAAGCTTATCAAAACAAGCTGGAGAAAATTTGGAGAAACGGTCTGGCGACACGGCAAGATACTATTTTATCAGCAGAATCAGGAACGTTAGTATGCAGGGTATATGACAATGGCAACTTCGATTATTCTACCTATCGACGGAAAAAAGGAGTATACCTCAAATGAGCGAGTGACCATAAAAGTGAAGTGAGTAGGGACAACAATGGAAAAATATATTATGATTTCAAATGATATTAGAAATAAAATTTTAAAGGGGACGTATCAAGCGGGACAACAATTGCCCTTTGAGAAAGAACTTGGAGCCATTTATGACGCCAGTAAAATGACCGTCAAAAAAGGATTAGATCTACTTGTGTCTGAAGGTTTAATCATAAAAAGGCGCGGGCCAGGTACTTTTGTCAAAGATTTATCTCAAGAAGAGATAGAGAGAGTCAGTATAGCGAACCAGTTCAGAGGAACTACCGCAAGAAACCCAGATAAGTCAGTCACTAGTAAGGTGCTCAACTTCTCTGTTATTAAGCCACCACAACTCGTTCAGCAAAAACTAAATCTAGAAGAAGATGGCTTTGTTTACGATATTTATCGCATCAGATATGTTGATGGTGCACCGCGAGTGATTGAGAAAACATACATGCCGATATCCCATACCTTTGGTCTAAAATTAAAGCATGTCGAGCAGTCTATCTATGAGTACATAGAAGGAGAGTTAGGCTTAAAAATCCAAAGTGCCCACCGAAAATTAACGGTTCGAAAAGCTACGGAAGAAGAAGCTGAGTATCTTAAATTACAAGCGGGAGACCCTGTCGGAATAGCAGAGCAGATTGCTTATTATGATACGGGCACTGCTTTTGAATACTCTATTTCCATTCATCGATATGACGATTTCTCGGTTGAGATGGTCTTAACCCGAAATTAAGAAATGACATTCTTGTTACATCCAAGTCATGACCCTCTCAGTTTTCTAAAAGCCGATGGGGTCAATTTGTTTTTTTTTCTAAAGGTTTCACTGAAGCGACTAGGTGAGCTGTAGCCACATTTACTGGCAATAGTCGATATCGTTTGGTGAGGGGAGTTGATTAAATATTCCTTGGCTTTATTCAAACGATAATCAGTGATATAATCTTGCGTCGATTTTCCAGTGTATTTAGTGAACAATCGAGTCAAATATTGCGGTGAAATAAAGAGTTCTTGAGCGAGTTGTCCGACACTTAGCTCATGACTGAAGGTTGACTGTATTTTCCGGATAGCAGGCTCGATGATGTCCTGATAGACAGAATTGCCAGCTTGTTCTTGCATCGCTTGGTCTTTTGACAACGACAACAAAAAGGAAAAACAATCGACAGCAGCATCAAAGGGTTTTAGGCAATCAGTTTCATAAGCTGTAATGGTGTCATCAATAAAATGATCGTAGTGGTTGTCAAAGAATCTTTCTTTAAAAAGGTAACTTGATGTCCCTACGATACTCGCAATTGATGTCTCTAAAGTGCCATTGAAGGTGACAAACTGAGTCAACCATGTGCCAGTCGAGTCATAGGAATGAGGAAGAGTAGGTGGTATTAGGATGCCTTGACCAACACCAAGACGAATGTGTTGTTGACCGATAGCAATGGTTCCTGCGCCTTTGATCGTTTTGAGCCAATGGTAGACAGGGTAACCATGGGGACGGTGGATGGGTTCTTGACGCCAGCTGCTTCCAATGCTTTCAATCGCCAATGGCAGACTCTTCGGTGTGATTTGAAAATAGATAGGCAACTCTATAACCTCCTTGTTTCGATTTTGTATAGAAAACGGTTTCTTCGTTTATAGTTATCATAATGCATAAGTTTTACAATGAAGTCAAATATGAGGGGATGGTGTGTGATGTTTAATAGAATTTTATATGGTGGCGATTATAACCCTAACCAGTGGCCAAAGGAAACATGGACGGATGACATGCTTGCATTTAAGAAGGCAGGAATCAACAGTGCCACTATTAATGTCTTTTCTTGGTCTAAGTTACAACCTTCTGAAAATGAGTATGACTTTACAGAACTTGATGATATCATCAACATGTTGACGAAAGAGAAATACGATATCGTATTAGCGACAGCAACAGCTGCAATGCCGGGTTGGTTGTATAAACGATATCCAGAGATTGGACGGGTTGATTATGAAGGCCGTCACCATCGCTTCGGTGAGCGTCATAATTTTTGCCCCAATAGTCTTGTTTACCAAAAGTATGCCAGTCGTTTAGTCGAAGAAATAGCCAAACGGTACAGTGACAATAAACAAGTCACTTGTTGGCATATCAATAACGAATATGGCGGCACATGCTATTGTGACAAATGTGAGAAAGCTTTCCGTGTCTGGGTCAAGGATAAGTATCGGACAATTGAAGCTGTGAACAAAGCATGGAATACTGAGTTCTGGGGGCACACCCTATATGATTTTGACGACATTGTTGTTCCTAATCTCTTGGGTGATGGCTTAGGGGACGGGCGTACGGCTTTTGCTGGACTGTCGCTAGATTACAAGCGATTCAATTCGGACAGCTTGCTGAATTGTTTTAAAATGGAAAGAGATATCATCCGAAAATACGATCAAGATACGCCAGTAACGACAAACTTGATGGGGACTTATAAGGAACTCGATTATTTCAAGTGGGCAAAAGAAATGGATATCGTGTCGTGGGATAACTACCCGAGTTACAATACACCATGGAGTTATGTGGCTTTTTGTCATGACTTGATGAGGGGCTTGAAACAACAGCCATTCATGTTGATGGAACAGACGCCATCGCAACAAAATTGGCAACCGTACAACTCTTTAAAACGACCAGGGCAAATGAGAGCACAAAGTTATCAAACAATCGCACATGGTGGCGATACAATCCAATTCTTTCAATTAAAACGCTCAGTCGGTGCCTGTGAAAAATTTCATGGAGCCGTTTTGGAGCATGCTAATACGACTGAAACACGCGTATTTAGAGAAGTAAGTCAGCTCGGACATGAATTAGAAAAATTGGACGGCCTGATTGGTAGCCAAAACAAGAGTCGAGTAGCTCTGATATTTGATTGGGACAACTATTGGGCACTAGAATTTACCAGTGGACCAAGTATCGATTTAAGGTATGTTGATCAGATGCATCACTATTACCGTTATTTCTGTGATCGTAACATTTCAGTAGATATCATATCCACTGAGGCTGATCTCTCTCTTTACGACATTGTATTGGCGCCTGTTCTTTATTTGTTTAAGGACGGAATGACAGAATCGCTCGAGTCCTATGTTGCAAAAGGTGGCAAACTAGTCACCACTTACATGAGTGGCATTGTTGACCAATCTGATAATGTCATTCTTGGTGGCTATCCAGGACCATTAAAAGAATTAGCAGGAATATGGGTTGAGGAGATCGATGCGTTAGCGCCTAGTCAGTTTAATCTGATCAAGGAAAAAAGTCATGGCACTATTGGGAAAGGCACAATCGTTGCGGACATTATTCATCTAGAAACAGCTCAGTCGCTGGCAGACTATCAAACTGATTTTTATGCTGGAAGCCCTGCTGTCACTAAGAATGACTACGAAGAAGGATCTGTTTATTATATCGGCTCACAATTAGATGACGATTTATTAAGTCGTATCTTCGATTGCCTTGTCGCCGAAACCAGCATCACTAAAGATAAAAGTACAGCAAATGGGTTAGAAATCACCACAAGAGAGACTGATAAAAAGCGCTATACCCTAGTGATGAACTTTGCGGGCGAACCAGTTGGCTTACCAGAGAGATTTGTTGGAAAAAAGGATCAGTTGACAGACAAAGCTATCACAACACCTAAAATTGAACACTTTGGGACGTATCTTTTTGTGGAAGAAAATAAGTCGTTAGGGTCCTGATTTATAAAGCTATTCATGAAATTACAACGTAAAATATAAATGACATCACTTATAAAGTCGCTAAAATAGTGGAGGAAGAAGATAATGACGACAAAGGTTTGGGGAACAGATGATCTAGGACGAAGTGTCGAATTGATTACCATACAACATAATCTGTTTGAAGCAACTGTTAGTGATCTCGGTGCCGTTTTGGTCAGTTTAAAAGTGCCAGATAAAGGCAACCGTCAGAGAGATGTGGTTTTAGGGTATGATACTGCTGTACAATACTTCAATAACTATGAGACCTACTTTGGTGCCACCGTTGGCAGAAATGCGAATCGCATCGAAAACAGTCAAGTTACTATTGATGGAAAGACTTATTTACTAGAGGCTAATGAAGGACAAAACTGTTTACATAGTGGCCCTAACGGGTATCACACAAGACGATGGGAGGTTAAGGAGAGAAGCGCGTCTGCTGTCACCTTTGCCTTATTCAGTCCCAGATTAGATCAAGGGTTTCCTGGCAATCTGGAGCTTACAGTGACTTATAAGCTAACAGATGAAGGTTTAGAAATTACCTATACGGGCCTCTCTGATGCTGATACGGTCTTTAATCCCACCAACCATTCCTATTTCAATCTTAACGGTCAAGGCAGTGGCACGATAACGCACCATCGCCTACAGTTGAATGCCTCTAGCTTTACACCGATTGCAGATGAAAAATCGATTCCAACAGGAGAAATACGGTCGGTCAAAGGTACGCCAATGGATTTCATCCAACCAAAAGAGATTGGTGAAGCGATTAATGACCCATGGGAACAGTTACAATTGGCCAAAGGGTATGACCATAATTTTGCGATTGATGGGGTAAGAGGACACTTAAATCCGGTTGCCAGAGTAGAAGGGGACGAAAGTGGCATCGTAATGACAGTCTTATCAACCCTACCAGGTGTCCAATTTTATACTGCCAATTTTATCCAAGACGAGAAAGGTAAAGATGGAGCTATCTATCACTCAAGAGAGGGCTTTTGTTTAGAAACACAGTATTTTCCAAATGCCATGAATACGTCAGCATTTGAATCACCACTCTTAGAAAAAGATGTACTGACTACCCTTAAAACAGCTTATCTTTTCAAAGGAGAATCTCATGGAAACGTTTGAAGTCACAGATGATTTTTATTTAAATGGTAAACCATTTAAAGTAATTTCAGGGTCAATCCATTATTTTAGGGTCGTGGCTGATTATTGGCGTGACCGTCTTGAAAAATTACGACTCATGGGTTGTAACACCGTAGAGACGTATGTACCGTGGAATAAACACGAACCTAAAAAAGGCTCTTACGATTTTTCGGCTAATCAAAATCTAAGACATTTTATAGAGTTGGCACAAGAAATCGGCTTATACGTTATCTTGAGACCATCACCTTATATTTGCGCCGAATGGGAGTTTGGTGGTTTACCTTACTGGCTACTACGAGAACCACTGATTAAAATTCGGTTTTCAGATCAGCTCTTCTTGAAATATGTGGCAAACTATTTTGACCACTTACTCCCCCAAGTGGCTGACTTGCAGATAACTCATGGAGGCCCAATCATCATGATGCAAGTTGAAAATGAGTACGGAGCATATGGAAATGATAAGGTATATATGCGTGAATTAGCAGGATTGATGCGAAAAGGTGGCATTGATGTACCATTGGTGACGTCAGATGGCCCTTGGCATGATATGTTACTAAATGGTTCAATCCAAGACTTGGCCTTGCCAACGATCAATTGTGGCTCACAAATCGCGGAGCACTTTCAAACCTTGCGACAGTTTCATGGTCAAAAGAAACCCCTGATGGTGATGGAATTTTGGATTGGGTGGTTTGATGCTTGGGGGGATAAAATCCACCACACCAGCTCAACAACAGATGCCACTAGAGAATTAGAGGATATTCTAAACGAAGGATCAGTGAATATCTATATGTTCCACGGTGGGACCAACTTTGGCTTTACTAACGGTTCAAACTATTATGAGAAACTTTCGCCAGATGTGACGAGTTATGATTATGATGCTCTATTAACAGAATGGGGCGATACGACAGCTAAATATGAGGCTTTTCAAAAAGTAATCGGTCAGTTTACTGACATTCCCGTTTTCCCTCTGTCTACAGAAATCAAGAAAGCTAGCTTTGGTCAGTTCGACGTTAGAGAACGTGTCTCCTTGTTTGAAACACTTGAAACAATCTCTAACCCTGTGACCTCACCTTATACGGTTGCCATGGAGGATTTAGACCAAGAATATGGTTACATTTACTATAAGAGCAAAATTGGCAAGAATCGTGACATTGAAGATTTTCGACTAATTTCTTGTATGGATCGTGCACATATCTTTATCAACCAGCAGTTAGAAATGATTCAATACGACCAAGAAATCGGTCAAAAACAGTCTCTTACGTTGACAGAGGAGAAAAATGAGTTAGGAATCCTGGTTGAAAATATGGGCCGAGTCAATTATTCTACTCACATGAATCATCAATATAAAGGCATCAAAGATGGCGTGATTATCAATGGCGCGTTCCAAAGTGATTGGGAGATTTATACCCTCCCAATGGATGACTTATCGGCGGTTGATTATTCGAAAGACTATCATGAAGGACAACCTAGTTTTTCACGATTCGAAATCCCGATTGATCAACCAGCGGATACCTTCATTGACCTAACGGGCTTTGGGAAGGGGTTTGTGATGGTCAATGGGTTTAATATCGGCCGTTTCTGGAAAATTGGACCACAAAAACGATTGTATATTCCAGGTCCGTTATTAAAGGTTGGTCATAACGAGATTGTGATATTTGAGTCTGACGGTGAAATTAGTGACCATATTACCTTGACGGATGCCCCATTATTGATGCCAAAAGCAGTAGAAGAGTAGAGAAGTAACATAATAGTAGAATGATCAGTTGTTTTGAAGGCTTTTTTAATTGGTGAAAAAAACAACTGAACAGGACAGTAACACCCCTTGTTTCAATTTCTTAAGCTAGCTGAGCAATCGTGCTACAATAAGAGCCAAGGGGTGTTTGTCATGGATAAAAGTGAAGGGCAACAAGATAACAGGCGGCGAAAAATAAGGTGGTATATCCTTTTGGTCGTATTGGTTGCAGTGGGTGCGGCCTCCTGTGTCATTGAGAGTATTGTCACTAAAAAGAATGCTAGCGATGGGACTATCGTTTATGCATCAATGGGGGACAGTATTGCAGAAGGGCACTACGCTAGCACCTTAGCAACCACATTTCCGGCTGTTTTCGCCTCTTTAGTTGAGGAAAACTATCAGGAGAAAGTGGAGATTCATCACTATGCTAAATATGGACGCACTTCGTCGTTTGGTGTGGGACAAATCGACCGTGTGAGACAGTTGAAACCAGATGTCATCACCATCGAGTTTGGGACGAATGATGCGAATCCGGTTAATGGCTCAGATGTTGATCAATTCGCGCAAAACATGCGGACAATGCTGAATGAGTTGAGTTATATCGATGGCTCGACCCCACAAATTGTGTTGGTCACGACTTGGAATCATGGCAAAGCTAGTGAACCATTTGACACAGTGGTCAAAAATTTGGGTAAAGAATACAATCTTCCGGTAGCTGACATTAAATCCGTTTGGGATAAGGATCCGGAAAAAACCGCAGGACCTCCTGGCTTGAAGACTTTTAATGGGACTAGTGACCGTTGGCATCCCAATGATGAGGGGATGAAGCAGATTGGTGAGATTATCTACCAAGCCTATCAATCACACTATCGGCAATCCAGTGAGGTGACCAATCACCAGAATAAAGACTGAGTCATAATTACGCTAGCTAAGATAGCTAAGAAGTCATCATATATGGGAAAACACGTTAGGAGATTCTGATTGAGAATTTCCTAACGTGTTTTTAATAGTTATTATTAATCTCGTATTCCTTCTAGGATCACCCTATAATTAACTTAATTTATCGAAGAGTGAGACAGCAGTGTCTTTCAAGACTTTATTCAATGTTTCGACATTCTTGCGGCCAACGGTTTGTAACCATTCTCTACCAGCTTCTTCACCATTTTTCGCAAACGGTTCAACCCCTTCACGCCAAGTGGCTCTCCCACAAAGAACACCATTAAATTGTGCACCAGCTTCATGGGCGAATTTCAAGGTTTCGAGGAACAATTTGGTTGATACTCCAGCACTTAAAAAGATGTAAGGGAGCTTAGTAGCATCACTTTGTTGTTTGAAATAGTTTAATGCTTCCTCACGACTATAAGCAATTTCGTTTCCGTGGTTAAAGCCTTCAACATAGTCCATGTTAACAGGGACTTCTAATTTTAAGACATCAATCCCATAGCGTGATTTTGAAAATTCTTTGACAGTTTCGATGACTTTATGGGGTTTAACTTTAGCAAATTCATAACTTTTCGCATCAGGAATAGTGTCATCATAGGCAATAAATTCACAGAAAAAAGGAATTTCTTCAGCGACACATTCTGACCCAATCCGCTCAATGAAGGCATGTTTGATGTCGTTGATGTCAGCTGGTTCATCGACATCGTAATACAACAGAATCTTAATGGCATCAGCACCTAATTCTTTCAAACGTTTGACAGAATAAGTGGGTAACAAATCTGGAAGACGGCCTTTTTCTGTCGCATCATAACCAGTTTTTTCGTAAGAGGTTAATAAGCCACAGGAGCTATCTCTGACTTTCATTCCTGGAATACCGTATTCAGGGTCCAGTAAGATAGCAGAGGTATACTTAGTTAATTCCTCAGAGGCTAGTTCTTTGAATTCGACAATGGCATTAGCATCGTCTCGACCATCGGCAGCTAACATTTTCTTAAGTGAGCCTCTTTGGTCAATAGCAAGTGCTGCTACGACACCGTCTTCATTAGTGGTTTTTTTGAGATAATCTATTTTACCCTTTAGCATGATTATAGGTCCTTTCTGTTCTTTGACTACTACACTAGTATTATACAGCGCACACACTCATTAAATCACCTGATAAGGCTGTGCTTATGTTGCTATGATGTTTGGCCTCGCTTATTTCAGAAATAAAAGATGACACTTAAAGACGAATAGAAACAATATTTAACAAAAATGCCGTCAAACAACTAAAACGTTTGCATAATGGCTAAAAAATAGATAAAATAAGTTAAACTATCGTATATGTAAGCGGTTTATATATCGAAAGTGTGAGGGAGGTGACGGTAATGGAAAGTATGACAACAGTTTGGGGAGAGGTTGATAACCAACCGGTTTATTTGTATACACTTCGTTCAGGCTCACTGACTGCCGTCATCTCGAATTTTGGAGCAACTGTGGTCACTCTCAACGTGCCAGATCAAACGGGTAAAGTTGTGGATGTGGTGTTAGGTTACGATACTCTTAAACAGTATGAGCAGAATAATCGGGCTTATTTTGGTGGAACAATTGGTCGATGTGCCAATCGGATTTCAAATAGTCAGTTTACGCTGGATGGCTCAGTCTATCATTTAACTACTAATGAGTGGCCAAATAGCTTACATAGTGGTTTATCTGGATTTCACATGAGAGTATGGGAAACTGTTTCTTTTACGAATGAGAACGAGTTGACACTACGTTTAGAGAGTCCAGCGATGGATCAAGGCTTTCCAGGTAATTTAGAAATAACAGCATCCTTCAAAGTAACTGATAATGGGATGACCATCACTTATTCGGGCACAAGTGATGCGACGACGATTTTCAATCCAACGAATCATTCTTATTTTAATTTGAATGGTCATAAGGCAGGGAGTGTTGTTGATCACCTATTACGTTTGCAGGCCAACTACTACACGCCTGTTGAGAATGCTAGGTCGTTGACGACGGGTGAAATTTGTAATGTCTTGTATACGCCAATGGACTTTACCAGGCCCAAAACGATTGGGAGTGAGATGACACCTTCTTTTAGACAACTGCTTTATACGGATGGTTATGACCACAATTTTTGTATTACAAAATACAATGGCGATGTGACGGAGGCTGCCCAGCTAACTGGTGATCAAACAGGTATTCGTTTAACGTTAAAAACAAACGAACCAGGTTTACATCTTTATACTGGGAATTACCTCAATGATGACATTGGAAAAGGTGGGGAACATTACTATAAATATGCTGGTGTCTCTTTGCAACCGCAGTTTTACCCAGATGCTATCAACCACCCTAATTATATCAGTCCAATTCTTCATAAAGGTGAGACAAAAGCGTTTGAAACCCAATATTTATTTGATTGTGTCTCCTAATTGAGTTGCGGTTAATGATACTGTGGGTTTGATCTAGAAAGTAAAGATAGCGGAAAATACCCCAACGCCTAGGCATTGGGGTATTAGAATTTTATAAACGAGAATTTATAAGAGGTGTAGTTAATGGATTTGGGAATCAGTGATCCTCGTTTGTAAAATTTTCATCGAAGCTGTCATTTGTATAACTCCCATACGGAGTTGTTGTCTTTGTCGCATAACGTTTAGTCGAATAGACATAGACGAGTTGATTACTTTTTCGAGTAGGTACTTTGGTAGTCGTCACAAGGTAATCACCTATGGCACCTAAAAGGATGATGGAAAATAAAATAAGACGTATAATAGTACCTTTCATCATCATCTTCCTTTTCTATGGATACTAATATGTGACCTAGGACGTTCACCTCTAGTCCACATTACTTTTACCTTTACAGTCTTAGTATAGTCAATCAGTAATGAAATAGTGTTAACCCCCTGTAAAACTTGTGTAAATAATCATGTCATTCTCATTTCATTTACCCAATAGCATCACTGTCATAGGATATGGTGAAAAAGAGGAGACTTAAAGTAGTAATTAGTTCATTTTATGAGTATAAAAAGGTATGCTTAGATTATAATACTATTGTTCGAAATACTAGCGTTCTAATTACGCAAAAGGGGGAGACAACATGAGTTTTGAAGATGAGAATAAAAAAGTTGCAGACGGCCAACCGACCACTAGCAATCAACCCGAAGATGCCACAGAGAATCCAGTGACACCAGAACCAGAAGCTAGTCCCGATGAACAGGATAATTTTCATGAGGATGGGTCACAAGACGCAAATGAAATAGAGGCGGAGGTAACAGAACCATCGATTAGTGAGCAAGAGAACGACCTTGACGCTAACCCTGACAGCAGTGGTGCCAAGGATAGCGTGGACGATCCTGTTCATGATACTTCAGATGATGAGAATCGTTATAGTTCTGAAGGCGAGGATTTTTCTGAGACGCCAAATGCTACAACTGGGACGGGCACAAGTGATGGGAGTGCACCCACTGAAAGCAAGGAAAAGTCGGGCTTTAATCCAGAAAGTATTACATCTAACGAACAAGTCCAAAAAGCGGTGACGTTCAGTAAAAATTATTTTGCTATTTTTCTTCGTAAATTAAAACGCCCGTCTTCAGATGTGTTAGATGTGCCACAATATTATGGCTATGTTACTTTCCTATTAGTAGCCTTGGCACAAGCTATCTTGGTCGTAACTGAAGTTAGCCGAATTGCGACAGTTCTGTTGGGTGGTTTTGCTTCATTTTTGAGTACAGATTACTTCACTCCGACCTTTACTGATTTTCTGAGATTAGTGATTCTGTTTCTTATTTTGAACGGACTGGCTGTAGCAGCAGTATTTGCGACGAGCAAGTGGTTATCGCAGTCAACAGATAGTTTTCATGTCATTACCAATCGCTTGGCAGGGTTCTTAAGTCCTGTAATAGTGGTTCTCTTGGCTGGCATCATTTGTGTGATATTATCTATTTTCCCATTGTCAGTTACAGCACTGTTATTTGTGGCTAGTGTCATTGGAGTTACTACTGGTATAGTCTTTGTGCTCTCTGATTATGTGAGAGGATCGAAACACAAACTCAATGATTTCTACATTATCTCTGGTATTTTACTAGCACTCGTCATTGTAGATGCACTAATCATTCGTCTACTTGGTGGTATTTAGGAACTAGTATTAGGTAGTAAGTATACTAGTAATGGTTAGCTTAGTAGTTTTATCTGGTTTAATAGTATTAACTAGGTTGGTGGTATTAGCTACAATAGAAGCTAACTACAAAGACTAGTTAGAAAGCCTTGAGGTGACGACAAACCTTTGAGGCTTTTTAATTGTTTGCGTTTAAAAAGTATGCTCTTTTTTATTCGAAGTGAAACCGTTAAAATAAAAAGGAATATGTCATCCTTAGTATGGCAATTAGTTAGAAAATGAAATATCAGAGGAGAGGTAACAATGATTGATCTACATTGTCATATTTTGCCAGGTATCGATGATGGGGCATCGTCAATCCAGGATACGTTAAACATGGCTCAGCAAGCTCATGAAGATGGTGTGACTCATATTTTAGCAACACCACATCACCACAATCGTCATTTTGTCAATCATGCGGCAGCTGTCAGGTTATTAGTAGAAGAGACGCAAAGAATCATCACCAGAGAGGGTATTGATCTTACCGTTTTTCCAGGTCAAGAGGTGCGTATTCATCCGGAATTAATCCGCCATATTGATGAAGACGATATTTTGTTTGCGGATGAAGGAAATCGGTATATGATGTTAGAATTCCCGACTATGTCGGTGCCGGATTATACAGATCAACTGTTTTACGACTTAACCCATCGTGGGATTATTCCAGTCATCGTGCATCCAGAACGGAATATGGAGATTAAGAAAAATCCTAATAAATTAATGGAATGGATTGATTTAGGATGTTTGACGCAAGTGACAGCTGGGAGTATTGCAGGCGATTTTGGGAAAGAAACACAAGAGCTATCTTTTCAAATGGTTGATGCTAATTTAACCCATATTATTGCGAGTGATGCCCATAATGTGAGTGGCCGTCCGTTTAGAATGACAGCTGAATTTGAGGTCTTTGAAAAAGAGTTTGGGACAGAAAAAGCGCAACTCTTTAAAGATAGAGCTAAAGATATTATTAATGGTGACGACACCCTGGTAGAACCCTACTCAGAAGTCGCAAGCCGAAAGAGAAAATGGTTTAATTTTTAAACTAAGTGCGACAAAGCTCGGTTAGCTCCGAGCAGTAAGGAAGCTTTTTCAAAAATGGGACATTTTTAGAAAAAGGAGAGTTAGTGCCGAAGGAGCTGAGCTTTGGAGCACGCCAAAAAAAGTGTGACTTCTTTCGTTAAAGCTCGAACACTGGAACAAAATTGAGTAGATAGGGAACTATTGGAAAAAATTTGTGAAG
>NZ_ATXL01000048.1 GCF_000421665.1 Bavariicoccus seileri WCC 4188
TGGGAAGCAGATACAGTTGCAGGTCAAACTGGTAAAGCGTGCTTAGTAACGCTAGTTGATAGAAAATCTAGGTTATTACTAATCGGTAAATCTGAGAATAAAGCTTCTAAGCCGGTAGTTGACCAAATGATTAAATTACTACAAGGTATTGATTCTAATTTTTGTAAAACCATTACACCTGACCGTGGTAAAGAATTCAGTCAACACGCCCGATTGACTGAGGAATTAAATAATACGCAAATTTATTTTCCAGATCCTCATGCCCCTTGGCAAAGAGGATCTAATGAGAATACAAATGGACTCCTTAGAGAGTACTCACCGAAAAGTGTTGATTTGACAGATGCAACTGATGAAGAGATACAAGGTTGGGCAACGAAATTAAATACACGTCCCAAAAAATGTTTGAATTGGAAAACACCTTATGAAATCTTTTATAAAACTGTGTTACACTTAATTTGACAATTTAAGGTATTAAAAAAAACACTCTGAATATTTCAGAGTGTTGAACTGGGTACAAAATACTGTTGTAGTTCTTTATCTTTAAAATACTGGGCATTTTTTAAAATGCTGAACAAAATGCTGAGTGAGAGTTAAAAATGATGTTATATCAGCACTTTTTAAAGCTATTAAAGCAAAAGTATGTCGCCTAAGGGAATCGAACCCCTATCTCAAGAACCGGAATCT
The DNA here is from genome assembly GCF_000421665.1 of Bavariicoccus seileri WCC 4188. GTDB lineage: Bacteria > Bacillota > Bacilli > Lactobacillales > Aerococcaceae > Bavariicoccus > Bavariicoccus seileri. The sequence continues at coordinate 685 of NZ_ATXL01000048.1, forward strand.
TACGTGATATCCATTACACTAAGGCGACAAACACTATACTATTATAGAAAAAAATAAGATGATTAGCAATAAAATATCATCAAAATGAAGGAAAATAAAGTCTATTCTAATCACTTTCACACGAAAAGAATAGATGTGGGTCAAAATAAGACCCATAGAACTTTTTTTGCTCTTATTTCTTGCAAATGATTGTGAAAATTGGTATATTAATACCGTAAGAGGGAGTTGGAAACACTAATTCTTGTGTTTTATGTCTCAAAAAGAGGCATAATCTGATGGGATGAAAAACGTCCCTATAGAAAAGGGAGTAGATAAACTCATGGATCAGTATCAGTTATCTCGGCTCCTAGGAGCTGATTTGTTAGAGGCACTGTTTCATCGTTTCCATCTGCTGAATTACTTGAAAGAACATGGTCCAATTGGGCGTCGTGGGTTGGCCCTTGAGCTGAGAACATCTGAACGTGCAATACGCGCAGAGGTAGAGGCTTTGAGAAATCAACAGCTTGTTGATTTTTCGAGAAAGGGCATCGTTGTATTAGACACCACTAAGGATTATCTAGCAAAGTCTAGCATAGACCAAATGGTGAAAAAGACAATGACTGATACTGAAAAGGCTGTTGCTGATCAATTGAGTGCAGCGTTTGTCAGAATTGTTCCCGGCGATGTAAAAGATATGAACTATCCACTTGAAGCTAGTAGTCAATTAGCACAAGTGTTAGATTGGATATTGCCGTTTGGTTTTAGTAAAATAGCAGTAACGGGGGGAACTACTCTGGCAAATGTGAGTAGTGGTCTTTCGGAGAAACTCGCACGAAACCGCGAATTGGATTTTATTCCAGCTCGAGGCGGGATCGGAAATTCAAATTTGATCCAGGCGAATACTATAGCTGAGCAAATGGCAGTACAGCTCAATGCTTTGCACCAATCACTTTTTGTTCCTGAACACGTTAGTCAAGAGACTTATGAGTCCTTGATTGAGGAACCGACTGTTAAGGCGGTTTTGAAGGAATTGAAAGAGGCGAAAGTCGTTTTATTCAGTATTGGTCAGGCCATACCAATGGCTTTAAGAAGAAACTTGTCTCAACAAGTAATGAGTGAGTTGAAAGAGGGACAAGTGGTAGGAGAGGCTTTTGGTATATTCTTCAATAGTTCGGGAGAGGCTGTCGTTAAGTTGCCACGGATAGGATTTCATTTATCTGATTTAGATAAGATAAAATATCCTATTGCTATTGTTAGTGGTCGGGAAAAAGTAGCCCCATTGGTTGCCTTTATGCATATGGTTCCTCATCATCATATGTGGCTCGTAATAGATGAGGAAATTGCTAATCAGATTTTACAGGGGAAACCCCTATAAAATAAAAATTTTCCTAAGGAGGAAATCGGAATATGACAGTTAAAGTTGGTATTAATGGTTTTGGCCGTATTGGTCGTTTGGCATTTAGACGTATCCAAGATGTAGATGGTATTGAAGTGGTGGCAATCAACGACCTTACTGATTCAAAACAATTAGCACATCTATTGAAATACGATACTACTCAAGGTCGTTTCAATGGTACTGTTGAAGTTCATGATGGATCTTTTAATGTCAATGGCAAAGAAGTAAAAGTTTATTCTCAACCAAACCCTGAAGAATTACCATGGGGTGAATTAGGGGTAGAAATCGTACTTGAATGTACTGGGTTCTTCACTTCTAAAGAAAAAGCAGAAAAACATTTAGCAGGCGGCGCAAAACGTGTTGTTATCTCAGCTCCAGGTGGAAATGACGTTCCAACTATCGTTTTCAACACTAACCATGATATCTTAAAAGGTGACGAAACAGTAATCTCTGGTGCTTCATGTACTACTAACTGTTTAGCTCCAATGGCTAAAGTATTGAACGACAAATTTGGAATCGTTGAAGGCTTGATGACAACTATTCATGCTTACACTGGTGACCAAAATACTTTGGATGCTCCTCACCGTAAAGGCGACTTACGTCGTGCACGTGCGGCAGCAGCTAACATCGTTCCTAATACAACAGGTGCTGCAAAAGCAATTGGTTTAGTTATTCCAGAATTAAACGGAAAATTAGACGGAGCAGCTCAACGTGTTCCAGTTCCAACTGGTTCATTAACTGAATTAGTTACAGTTCTTGACAAAGAAGTTTCAGTTGACGAAGTTAACGCAGCAATGAAAGAAGCTACTAACGAATCTTATGGTTACAACGAAGATTTGATCGTTTCTTCTGATATCGTTGGAATGAACTATGGTTCATTATTCGATGCAACTCAAACTAAAGTATTAGACGTTGCTGGCAAACAATTGGTTAAAACAGTTGCTTGGTACGATAACGAAATGTCTTATACTTCACAATTAGTACGCACATTAGAATACTTCGCTAAACTATAATCGCTTAAGTTTACGTGAATAACTATTCTTCAAGCGGGGGAGCTACGCGCTTCCCCCTTTTTTTATGAATTTTTAACAGGAGTTCGAGTGGTGTAGAATATATTTCTGCCGGATTCAATAATGATCGAGGAGGCAATAGTATGGCAAAAAAAATAGTAACAGATTTAGATGTAGCCAATAAAGTGGTTTTAGAACGTGCCGATTTTAATGTTCCTATCGCAGACGGGAAAATCACCAATGACAATCGTATCGTTGCAGCTTTACCAACTATTCAATGGTTGATCGACCATGATGCGAAAGTGGTATTATTCTCGCATTTAGGAAAGGTCAAAACCGAAGAAGATAAAGCTAAATTATCGCTTCGTCCAGTAGCGAAACGTTTATCAGAATTATTAAAGAAAGATGTAACCTTCGTTCCAGAAACTCGCGGAGCTTTGCTTGAAAAAACGATCAAAGATCTTAAACCTGGAGAAGTTGTTTTAGTTGAAAACACTCGTTTTGAAGATTTAGATGGTAAAAAAGAATCTAAAAATGATCCAGAATTAGGAAAGTACTGGGCTAGCTTAGGCGACTTGTTCGTCAATGATGCCTTTGGTACAGCACACCGCTCTCATGCGTCTAATGTTGGGATTGCTTCTAACTTAGAATCAGCGGCTGGATTTTTGATGGAAAAAGAAATCAAGTTCTTAGGCTCAGCTGTTGATCATCCTAAACGTCCATTTATTGCGATTTTGGGTGGGGCAAAAGTGTCTGACAAGATCAATGTGATCGAAAGTCTCCTTAAAAAAGCTGATAAAGTGATTATCGGTGGTGGGATGGCCTATACTTTCTTGAAAGCTCAAGGGAAAGAAACTGGGAACTCATTACTTGAAGCTGATAAAGTGCCTTTAGCAAAACAATTACTTGAAACTGCTGGTGACAAAATCGTGTTACCAACTGATGTTGTGATTGCTGATCATTTTGCAAACGATGCTGAAGCTAAGATCGTCAGTGTTGATGATATTCCAGCTGATTGGGAAGGCTTAGACTGCGGCCCTGCTTCAATAGAAGAATTTAAAAAAGTCTTGGAGGGTGCTAAAACAGTTGTATGGAATGGCCCTATGGGAGTATTTGAATTCCCTAACTTTGCTAAGGGTACAATTGGTGTTTGCCAAGCAATCGCTGAATTACCTGATGCAACAACGATCATTGGTGGTGGCGATTCTGCTGCAGCAGCTATTCAATTAGGCTTTGAAGATAAATTCAGTCACATTTCGACTGGTGGCGGAGCTTCATTAGAGTATCTTGAAGGTAAAGCATTACCAGGTATCGAAAGTATTTCAGATAAGTAAACAGTTTTTTAGGAGGACAATTCATGAGAAAACCAATTATTGCAGGTAACTGGAAATTAAATAAGACGGTTAGTGAAGCACGTGACTTTGTATTAGCCGTTAAAGATAAAATCCCAAGTGAAGACTTAGTAGATTCTGTAGTTGGTGCTCCAGCATTAGATTTATTCTCTGTTGTTGAAGCTAGTAAGGGTTCTGTCTTAAAATCAGCAGCACAAAATTGCTATTTCGAAAATTCGGGTGCATTTACAGGTGAAACAAGCCCTGAAGCATTAGCAGATCTTGGCGTTGACTATGTGATTATCGGACACTCTGAAAGACGTGAGTATTTCCACGAAACAGATGAAGATATCAACAAAAAAGCGAAAGCTATTTTTGCAAACAACTTGATTCCAATCATTTGTTGTGGTGAAACACTTGAACAACGTGAAGCTGGAGAAACAGAAAGCTGGATCAAAGGTCAAATCACTAATGCACTAGAAGGTTTGACGGAAGATCAAATCGCAAAATCCGTATTAGCTTATGAACCTATTTGGGCAATTGGTACTGGTAAATCTTCTTCTGCTGATTTAGCAGATGAAACGTGTGGTGTGATCAGAGCGACAGTTTCTGACTTAACTTCAAAAGAAGTAGCTGACAAAGTTCGTATCCAATACGGTGGTTCTGTAAAACCAAACAATATTGCTGAATATATGGCAAAAGAAAACATCGATGGCGCTTTAGTTGGTGGAGCTAGTTTACAACCAGACTCATTCTTAGCGTTATTGGAGGCAGTAAAATAATGGCAAAAGCACCAGTAGCAATCATTATCCTTGACGGCTTTGGGTGGAAACCTGATCACGTCGAAGCCAATGCGGTGGCTCAAGCTAAAAAACCAAATTTTGACCGTTATTACAAAGAATTTCCACATACGACTCTGAAAGCAGCGGGTCTTGATGTTGGATTGCCTGCTGGACAAATGGGTAATTCAGAAGTTGGACATACCAACATTGGTGCAGGCCGTATCGTCTACCAATCATTGACTCGAATCGACAAGTCGATACAAGATGGCGATTTCTTTGATAATAAAGAATTGAATGAAGCTTGTGACCATGCATTGAAAAATGATTCTGCCTTGCACCTGATGGGACTCCTATCAGATGGCGGTGTTCATAGTCATATTAATCATTTATTGGCGCTTGTCGATTTTGCAAAAAGCAAAGGGATCAAAAAACTCTACATTCATCCGTTTATGGATGGACGCGATGTTGACCCTCATGCAGGTCCAGAATATATCAAAACAGTGGCTCAAAAGTTAACTGAAGCAGGCGTAGGTGAAATAGCTACCGTTAGTGGTCGTTACTATGCCATGGATCGGGATAAACGATGGGATAGAGTGAAACTGGCTTATGATGCGCTTGTTCATGGCGAAGGTCCTAAGTTTGAAGATCCTGAAGAAGTAGTCTTAAATAGCTACGCTGATGGCACAACGGATGAATTTATAGTGCCATCTGTCATCGAAAAAAACGGTAAGCCTGTTGGAACAATCAATTCGAATGATGCGATTATTTTCTTCAACTTCCGTCCAGATCGGGCAATTCAATTGGCTAAAGCTTTGACTGCAAAAAGCTGGGATGAATTTGACCGAGGAGAAACACTTGATAATCTCAAGATGGTCACTTTAACATTATACAATCCTGAAGTTTTAGCAGATGTAGCTTTCAAACCAATCCCAATGAAAAATGTGGTAGGTGAAGTATTAGCGACGCATGGTTTAAAACAACTAAGAATTGCCGAAACTGAAAAGTACCCACATGTCACATTCTTTATGAACGGTGGTCGTAATGAAGAATTTGAGGGTGAAAATCGAATCTTGATTCCATCTCCAAAAGTTGCAACCTATGATTTAAAACCAGAAATGTCTGCTTACGAAGTTGGAGATGCATTAGTTCAATCGATCCAAAACGATGAGAACGATGCAATTATCCTAAACTTTGCCAATCCAGATATGGTTGGCCACTCTGGAATGCTTGAACCCACTATAAAAGCAATTGAAGCAGTAGATGAAAATCTTGGAAAAGTTGTTGATGCGATTTTAGCTAAGGGTGGTTCAGCTATTATCTTCGCAGACCATGGTAATTCAGAAACCATGGCAAATCCTGATGGCTCTCCACATACTGCTCATACAACTGTACCTGTGCCTTGTATAGTAACTAAAAAAGGTGTCACATTAAGAAACGATGGACGATTAGCTGATATTGCTCCAACAATGCTTGATCTTCTTCACGTTCCTCAACCTGAGGAAATGACAGGTCGGTCGTTAATCAATAAGGACTAAGAGCTTTTTGGCCGTTAACTGAGAATTTGCTTAAAAATTGCGTTGTGATAACGTTTCAAACATGATTTAGCATTGCATTTTTAAGCAGTATTCAATACTATTTAAATGTAGGAAAAAACAAATCAAAGGAGAATGACAATTATGCCATTTATTACAGATATTTTAGCTCGCGAAGTCTTAGACTCACGTGGTAACCCAACAGTCGAAGTTGAAGTTTATACAGAAAGTGGTGCTTTCGGACGCGGAATCGTTCCTTCTGGAGCATCTACTGGTGAACACGAAGCAATCGAATTACGTGATGGCGACAAAAGCCGTTACGGTGGCAAAGGCGTTACTAAAGCTGTTGACAACGTCAACAATATCATTGCAGAAGCATTGATCGGATTTGATGTTCGTGAACAAATGGCAATCGATAAATTAATGATCGAACTTGATGGAACTCCTAACAAAGCAAAATTAGGTGCTAATGCTATTCTTGGTGTTTCAATCGCCGTTGCTCAAGCAGCTGCAAACTATATTGATATTCCTTTATATCAATATCTTGGTGGCTTCAATACAAAAGTATTACCAACTCCGATGATGAACATTATCAATGGTGGTTCACATGCTGATAACAGCGTTGACTTCCAAGAATTCATGATCATGCCAGTTGGCGCACCAACATTTAAAGAAGCTTTGAGAATGGGTGCTGAAATCTTCCACGCATTGAAGGGTATTTTGAAATCAAAAGGATATTCTACAGCTGTTGGTGATGAAGGTGGATTTGCTCCTAACTTGAAGTCTAACGAAGAAGGTTTTGAAGTTATCATCGAAGCTATCGAAGCTGCTGGTTACAAACCAGGAGAAGATGTTAAACTAGCTATGGATGCTGCTTCTTCAGAATTTTACGATAAAGAACGTAAAGTTTATGTTTTAGCTGATTCAGGCGAAGGCGAAAAAACTGATGAAGAATTGATCGAATTCTACGAAAAATTAGTAGAAAAATACCCAATCATCTCTATCGAAGATGGCTTGGACGAAAACGATTGGGAAGGTTTCAAGAAATTAACAGAACGCCTTGGCGACCGTGTTCAATTAGTAGGTGACGACTTGTTTGTAACTAACACTGGAAAACTTGAAAAAGGGATTGAATTAGGTGTTGCTAACTCAATCTTGATCAAAGTGAACCAAATCGGTACTTTAACTGAAACATTCGATGCTATCGAAATGGCTAAACGTGCTGGTTACACTGCTGTAGTATCTCACCGTTCTGGTGAAACAGAAGATGCAACTATTGCGGATATCGCAGTTGCAACTAACGCTGGACAAATTAAGACTGGATCTCTATCACGTACTGACCGTATTGCAAAATACAACCAATTGTTACGTATTGAAGATCAACTTGGTGATGTCGCTCGTTACGATGGTATAAAATCATTCTACAACTTAAACAACAAATAAGCTGTTGAAGTCTTCAACAACTAGTGTTAGAGAGTCGGATTTTCCGACTCTCTTTTTTTTTATCCCATTTACCCGAAACTGATGATGAGACAATATGCGTATTATCAGTTATAATTGAATAAGCTATAAAAAGGTTAGTGAATTGCATTAAACAGAGGAGTGAGCAGATGAAATATTTAGTAACAGGTGCAACGGGTAGTTTTGCAGGGTATGCGATTAAAGAGTTGTGTGAATTGGTAGGTGCGAGTCAAATAGTGGGGACTGTTCGATCTCTTGATAAAGCTCACAAGTTAAAAGAATTAGGGATTGAGTTACGGCAAGCGGATTATTTTGATTTAGAGTCATTAATCGAGGCCTTTAAAGGTATCGATCGGGTCTTGTTCATTTCATCCGGTAGTTTAGAAAGACGGACGGAGCAGCACAAAAATGTTGTGACAGCTTTGAAGAAATCTGGAGTTGAATTTGTTGCTTATACCAGTTTTCCAAATGCAGAACAGTCTAAGTCTTCCCTTGCCAGTGATCATCGTCAGACGGAACATTTTATTTCAGACGCCAAATTGGACCATGCCTTTTTGCGGAATAATTGGTATTTAGAAAATGAAACAAGCACTATTTTGGGCGCTGCTAACCAACAACCAATCTATTATTCTTCTGCCGAAGGACTGGCAGGATGGGCGCTGAAAGAAGATTATGCCAAAGCTGCGGCAAGGGTGTTAGCACAAATCAAAGGTCAAAAAGCTGTTTATGAGTTTGGTGGGCCATTAATCACTTATGGTGATCTAGCAGGTTTAATTAACCAAGTGGTTTCAAAACCAGTTGCAGTCAATGCGGTGACAGATGAAGGCTTAAGAGAGCATTTAAAAACCACCCCTATCCCTGAAGCAGCCATTGACTTTGTTATTGCTGGTCAAGACTTTATTAAAGAGGGAGACTTAGCGGTTTCTAGTGAAGATCTTTCAGCAGTATTAGGAAGACCTGTTACTCCTTTGACTAAGGGGATTGAAGCTTTGCTGGAAGGAAAATAACTTTTCTTTGGGATCATTGACCTGCTATGGTGGCCAAAAGTATCGGTGTTTAGGGTGATGCTCAATCATTTTTTATTAAAAATGTCAGACAAGATGCAAAAATATCACAGAAATAGTGGAAATTTCTGCGGTTTTAAGTCATAATAGTAGGGTATGCTTAAGTATATTTGTATGCTTGTCGCCTGTTTAGAATTGTCACTCAAACTCAGTGTGTTACTTTCTTTTCTAAACGATGGCAGAAAGATAATTTAATGACTAAGTGTCATACAGTATTCCATGCTTAAGCAAGCAATGATTGAAGTATCCAAGGAGGAAGTTTAGTAATGGGATTAAAAGCAGAATTGCGAGAAAAAACAGGGTCTGGTGCAAGTACACGTGACCGTAATGAAGGTCGCTTACCAGCCGTAATCTACGGACATGGTGCAGAACCTCAAAATGTAACACTTGATAGTTTAGAAGTTGGATTATTGATCCGTGATCAAGGTGAAAATGCTGTATTTGATGTTGACGTTAATGGCAAGAAACAACAAGTATTGTTGAAGGGAATCCAACGTTCAGCAATCAAACGTCAATTATTATCAGTTGACTTACAAACAATTATCGCCGGTGAAAAAATTACCGTCAATATTCCAGTTGTTCTTGAAGATGGCCCAAGCCGTACTTTAGGGACTGTTGAACAACATTTATCAGAAGTTGAAGTTAAAACAACTCCAAATAACATTCCTTCTGAATTTGTGCTTGACACGTCGAGCCTTGAAATAGGTGATAACTTAACAGTAGCTGACTTAACTATTCCTGCAGATATCGAAGTTGTGACAGATCCTACTTATACTGTAGCATCAGTTGCGGCTCCACAAGCTGAAGAGGAAGAAGAAACAACTGCTGGAGACGAAGTTAGTGAACCAGAAGTTATTGGGGAAGCTGACGAAGAAGAATAATTCTTCAGAATATAGGAGGCTAGCTGATGTATGATATCGCACTTGCCTTTCTGATTGTTGTGTCAGTGCTTTTGATCATCGTCGTAGCGGCACAACCATCCAAAACCAACGCGGCAAGCTCATTATCTGGGGGAGCTGAACAACTTTTTGGAAAACAAAAAGCTCGTGGTTTTGAGGCGTTTTTAATTCGGTTGACTATTATTTTAGGCACGGTATTTGTCGTATTAACGATCGTCTTAGAATATTTGATCAATCATTAAACAGATTTTTTGAAACAGTCTAAGTTATATGACGTATTTTTGAATCTTTCAGTGCAAAAGGACCCTATTAGATTACCACTAATAGGGTCCAAGCCTCAAAGAATAAAAATGCTCTATAGCTTGGCTGTTTTTTTTCTTATTCAGGTATAAACCATAACTTATGCCATTGTTTACTCATGTAAGGGTATCTAAATCTTGATTTCTTTTATTTATGGCAACAAATCAGTTAAAATGAAGGTAAGACAATGACTTAAAGGAGATTAGACGTTTGAGAACGGACGAAGACCAGTTTTTAGAAGGTAATCATAAGATAGCAATCATCTTGATTCATGCTTTTACGGGAAATCCAACCTACATGCATCCATTAGCTTTAAAGCTTAATCGTGTAGGTTATAGTGTCTATTTACCCTGTTTAACCGGCCATGGAACGAAAGATCCCATGGATTGCTTGAGACCAGATCCTAATCAGTGGCGCGAGGATGTCACGACTGCCTATGAAAAGATGGTCGCTGATGGCTATGAGAAAATTGTCATAATGGGGCTCTCTTTGGGAGGATTGCTGGCAACAGATGCCTGTGAACGACTAGCAGTTTTTGCGGGGGGCAGTTTTGCAGGACCAATTGCTCATGTTGACAACGAAAAAAGCAAGTTGATGAATGAGTTTAAGACATATGTGTCTCGTTTGGGCCATGATCCAATTGAGCCAGAAGTGATAACTGGTCAATTTAATCGGATTAAAGCTCTAACGACAGAGGTAGAACAAAACTTGTCGAAAATCACAGCGCCTTTCTTGGTGGTACAAGGTGGTAAAGATGAGATTGTAGATCCACGAGTGGCAGAAAAAGCTGAAACATTATTAGTGAATACTTCTGTCAAAACGTTGTGGTACCCTAATAGTCCACATGTATTGACCTTTGGACCAGATCGACATACATTTGAGCAAGATTTGGTTGATTATCTAAATTCCCTATAAAAGCAAATAATACTTAAAATTGTTATGATAGTAGTGTTGTGTTAGTAGTGTTGTGTTAGTAGTGTTGTATTATTAAAGAAGAAAACTATCAGTTAAAACGTTTATTACTAGAAGTGACCTGCATTTTTAAAATGCACCACATAGGATTTAAGGAGGTGGGTAAGTGTCACAATCATTTATTCCAAAAATTAGAGCATTTTTTAAGAACGATCAGAAAGCATATAATGTCAGAGATTTATCCCAAAACTTTGAGGCACACTCAGCAGATGACTTTAAACAACTCGTCAAGGATTTAGCAACGTTGGAAAAATCTGGCGAAATCACGATTACAGATCAAGGAGAATTTGCCAGTACGACTCACCATCGTCCTGATGAAATTGTTGGCTCATTTTCAAGACATGAAAAAGGGTTTGGATTTGTTAGCTTGCCAGATGAAGAAGCACAAGACGTTTATATCGATAAACGAGACACTTTTGCTGCTTTAGATGGTGATACTGTAGCAATCAAAATTACACGGCAAGCACGTCCCGGACAAACTAAGGGACCAGAAGGTAAAATTACTCGAGTAGTGCGCCATGGTGTTACACAATTAGTGGGCACATTCACCTTATTTTCGCCAGATGACCGCATTTCAGACGATTATATTGGTTATATCGTCCCTCAAGATAAACATTTAGCACCCTTCAAGTGTTTAATCACCGATAGCGGTTTGAAACCAGTAACAGGAACTGTCGTTTTAGTTGAGATAACAGAGTATCCAACCCGACAACATCCTGCACAATTGGTCGGGATTGTTAAAGAAGAAATAGGGTATAAAGATGCACCAGGAGTCGATATTCTGAGTATCTTGGTTGAGCTAGGCATACCAGACGAATTTCCAGAAGAAGTCATTACTGATGCCAAAAAAGTTCCAGATACGATCCATCCCGATGAATTATCTGGAAGGATTGATCTTAGAGATCAATTAACAATCACAATCGATGGCGCGGATGCCAAAGATTTGGATGATGCCATCAGCTTCAAACAGTTAGATAATGGTCATTATAAACTAGGCGTCTATATCGCAGATGTTTCTTACTATGTGACAGAGGGGTCTCCGCTTGATCAAGAAGCTTATGAACGGGGCACGAGTGTTTATGTCACCGATCGGGTCGTACCAATGTTGCCACAACGTCTTTCTAATGGGATTTGTTCGTTACATCCACATGTGGACCGTCTAGCGATGGGGTGTGAGATGGAATTTGATGAGAATGGCGACCAAGTATCTTATAAGATATTTCCAACTGTCATCAATTCTGATTATCGGATGACTTATGATGAGGTAAATCTGATTTTTAGTCATGATCCTGATACATTAGCTAAATACCAAGGCTTATTACCGTGGTACGAAAGTATGAAAGGATTACACGAAATCTTGAGCCGCCATCGGGAAAATCGTGGCGCTATCGATTTTGAAACGACTGAAGCTGTCATCAAGTTAGACGATGATGGACATCCTATCGAAATCACTGCTAGAGAACGAGGCGAAGCAGAGAAGATGATTGAGTCCTTCATGTTAGCCGCAAATGAAACAGTTGCACGGCATTTCAAAGATCTAGAAGTTCCTTTCCTTTATCGTATCCATGAGCAACCAAGTAATGATCGTATTTTACGGTTTATGGAATTTATCAGGGCTTTTGGGCAATCTATCGAATTAGATGGCACATCAGTCCGACCAGAAGCCTTACAAGCACTGTTGAAGCGAATCAAGGGTGAGCCTTTTGAACCACTGGTGTCGATCATGATGCTTCGTTCTATGCAACAAGCCAAGTATTCGACGGAACCGCTTGGTCACTTTGGATTGGCAAGTCCAGACTATACCCATTTCACATCGCCTATCAGACGGTATCCTGATTTGATTGTTCACCGTATGATTCGGTTCTATGAGCAACATGGGACTGAGTTGAATGACCAAGAAGAACACCGTTTAGAAAGTCAGTTGGGTGACATTGCGGAACACTCGTCGCTAATGGAACGTAAAGCTGTTCAAGCTGAACGGGATACGGATCAATTGAAGAAAGCCGAATATATGGCTGGACATGTTGGTGAAGTATTCCCTGGTGTTATCAGTTCAGTCTTGAAGTTTGGTTTGTTTGTCGAATTACCAAATACTGTAGAGGGCTTAGTTCATATTTCAACCATGAATGATGACTACTATAATTATATTGATAGCCATATGACATTAGTGGGTGAAAGAACGGGCAAATCCTTTAAGATTGGAGATCCGATTACGGTTCGCGTGAGTCGTGCAGATATTGAGTCCCGCGAAATAGACTTCGAATTAGTGTTGCCAAAGGGGCAAGAAAAGGGATCGGCTAATCACGGCCAATCAACTGATAAATCGAGTCAATTAGGACATAAAGGACAATCAGGACAATCAGGACAATCAGGAAAGAATGCTTATCCTAGTAATCACCGAAACAACAAGAAACAGGGTAAAGGGAAGAATAGTTTTTCTGACAACCGAAAAAAAGGAAAACAATCAAAGAAAAAGAAATCATATCAAAAGAGGCAAGGGAGACGGTAGCCTATGCCAAAGGGAAAAGAGTCTAAAGTATTAGCACAAAATCGTAAAGCTAGTCATGATTACTTTATTTTAGAAACGATTGAGGCCGGCATGCAACTTTACGGCACCGAGATTAAATCGGTCAGAAAGGCCAAAATCAATCTGAAAGATGGCTATATTAGCATCCGTAATGGAGAAGCTTGGCTAAAAAATGTTCATATCAGCCCATTTGAACAAGGTAATATCTTTAATCATGATCCGTTACGTGATCGCAAGCTGTTACTACACAAAAAACAGATCATCAAATTGAATCAAGAAATCCAACAATCAGGTTTAACCGTTGTTCCATTAAAAGTCTACATCAAAGACGGCTTTGCTAAAGTTCTAATCGGATTAGCTAAAGGTAAGAAAAACTATGACAAACGTCAAAGTTTAAGGGACAAAGCCCAAAAGAGAGATATTGATCGCGAAATGAAGCAGTTTTGAGGACTAAAATGGCTGATTGCTGACCTGACCACTTACATCATTTTATAGGAGGAATTTGTCAATGACGAAAAACGGAGTAACTTTATACTTTATGAGGCATGGGCAAACATATTTTAATATGTTAGAGCGTATGCAAGGTTGGTCTGATACACCCCTGACTGATAAAGGAAGGATCGACGTTTTAAGAAGCGGATATGGCCTGAAAGATATCAAGTTTGATGCCGTTTATACCAGCGACCTGAGACGGACAGTTGAAACTGCCCAACTCGCACTCAAGTATAATGATTACAACGATGGTCATCAGACCATCCATATGATGCCTGAGTTCCGCGAAGTCTTTTTTGGGACATTTGAAGGCCTCTTTGGTAAGGAAGTTTGGCATAAAGTTAGAGAAGTTGGCTATGAAGGAAAACCGTTTGACAGAGGCAGTAAAGATGTTGTCTTGAAAGAGTTGAATGCCTTTAAGATTGCGGATGAGAATCATTTGGCTGAAAACTTCAATGAGTTTTGGTCACGGGTTGAAAGAGGTTTAATCACCGTATTAAAGAGACATCGTGAAACTAATCAAAATATCTTGATTGTGAGTCATGGGATGACCATCAGAAACATCATGCATGAATTGATTCCTGATTTTTCACTTGAAACACCAATCGAAAATGCTGCGGTCACTGTGACAGATTATTATGATGGCAAATTTCATTTAAAAGCCTTGAATCAAACTAGCCATTTTGCAGATAATGCTAATGTTTCTGATGATCCGTTTGATGAATTAGACATTGCAATGTATCAATAAAAACACCACTCACTAAGAGTGTGCTGTTGACAGTATTAACGCATTGGAGTTGGACTAGGGGGAATGTCTTATGTCAATGACTGCTATTGCGATTCGTTTGATCGTTGCGGCTTTTGTCTCTAGTTTGATCGGTTTTGATCGTGAGTACAAGAATAGACCAGCGGGAATTCGGACGCACATCTTGGTATGTGTTGGTGCAGCTATCATCACATTAATCCAAGAGCATTTGTTTTACGATTCATTAGCCATGATTGAAAGTAATCCCGATTTGGCACCAAGTGTCACGGTTGATCAGGGGCGTATTATTGCCCAGATCGTCAGTGGCATCGGCTTTTTAGGTGCAGGGACGATTATCGTGAGTAATCGAGAAATCAATGGGTTGACCACAGCAGCTTCTTTATGGGCAGTTGCAGCCTTGGGCATAGCAATCGGTCAAGGCTATTATGATATTGCGTTGATGGGAACGGTCATTATTCTTATTGTATTGACATTGATTAAACGTGTTGTCCATATTCCTGTGATGCGAAAAATTGAGATCGAATACTATGAAAGAGAAGCAACGAGTGAGTTTATTGATGCTTATTTTAAAGACCATGATATCAAAATCCAATCAGTAGAGTTTAGTGCGACATACAGTAAAGAGCGAAATCTGTACCAAGGCATTTATACCATCGAAGTGCCAAAGGATCTTTCAATGGTAACGCTGAGCGAGGATATTGCTCGAAATGAGAGCGTGTCAAAAGTTAAATGGTTGGGCTATTGAGTTGGGCTATTGCATTGGGTTATTGCATTGGATTATTGCATTGGATTATTGAATGGATAAGGAGCCTGGTGCTTACAAGTCCTAGACTAATGAAGAGCGACTGTTGTTGTCGCTTTTTTTGTTGACCAAAAAGTGTTTTTTAACAAGTGTTAAAGGAGCTATTTATGAGAATAGTAGAGGCAATACTAGGTG
>NZ_ATXL01000049.1 GCF_000421665.1 Bavariicoccus seileri WCC 4188
GAAAGAAATAGAACCTTGGATACATCACAGAATCAGACAGCTTATTCTCAAAAGATGGAAACTACCAAAAACAAAAATAACGAAGTTATTAAAATATGGATTAAATTTAGATAGTGCCAAAAGAATCGGTTATTCCAGAAAGAAATACTGGAGATTATCTAAATCACCAGAGGTTCACTGGGCCCTTACAAACGAAAGACTCCACCACTGGGGCTTAGTATCCCTAAGCGAAATGGTAGAGTCTGCTTACGCAAGATATTGAACCGCCGTATACGGATCCGTACGTACGGTGGTGTGAGAGGTCGGAGCCGTGAGGCTCCTCCTACTCGATTTGACCAGCTTGTAACAAAAATAAAGTAAGCGATTACCACAATATATCACGATCCTCATGAATGTTTTAGTACATTTCTGAAAATGTTAATGCTATACTATGGAAGTAATATCACATGAAATTCTAATAAACTTAACAAAGTGAGGATGGATCAAACGTGTCAAAAGCTTACTATATGAATGAAAACAATGTTCTGATCAATTATAGTCACCATTATATGAAAGATGAAATCAGCTTAGTTAATAGTGTCGAGTTATGGCACGTTGTCGATGCGTATCTCAGAGAAGTAGCTGAAAAGGGAGAACTCGTCAATCAATATTTATTTGATAATGAAAGTTTTGATGAAGCAACTAATCGTTATATCAAAGCCTTAAAAAGTATTTTAATGAATGAAACATATCCTGAGGCTGATGAGTTATTGAGTGATAAAAAACGGTTTACGTGTAGTATTGAAGATCTGTACTTGTTCTTTAGACGTAAAACTAAAATAGCATTTATTGAAACTCGCGGAAATGACGTCTCTGGCAATTCTTTCATGCAAATCGATAATGCGTTTAATGAACTGATTTTACGCTTTTATCGCCATATACAAGAAGGGTTACAAGGGTATAAGAATAATGTCTATCGGCAGTTAAACCCTGCTAGTAATGCCTGTGCAGTGACTCGTCAAATTGCGTGGCATCATGGTGAAAAGTATGCTCCTTTAAAGGACATTCCTTTTATTACGACGATTATGTTACGGTCACCACTGATTTTACGGCCATTCACCAATAAACGGGAAGGTTTTTTTGAAGAGATGGATTATAACCCCATCCGAGACTTCAAAGAAGATACGGATAACTGGTACTGTTACCCTGCAAAAATTGGGGAGAGTCTAGCTTATATTTACTTCCACCAAGATTTTGTCGCCAATGGTATTTCGCTGGCAAACTTATTTGAAATGGCGCGTCCTAGTGAAATTGAGAATCAAAAACCTGACTTGATTTGTCTTTTTGGTGAGCATACACCGGAAGAAGGAAATAAGTTCTTTTATGATGAAGAGAATGACATTTATGTTGGTCAAGTATCTTATCGTCGTAAGATTGAATATTTTGGATATATGAAGAAAATGTGTTTGACGCTTCATAACTTATCGATGTTAGCTAAGAAACGGATTCCAATTCATGGCGCCATGGTTCAAATCAACTTAAAAGATGGGCGTCAAAAGAAAGTAGCCTTTATGGGCGATAGTGGTGCAGGGAAGTCAGAAACGATTGAAGCACTGCAATCTGTTTCAAGAGGGTTAATCACGAGTATGGATGTTATTTTTGATGACATGGGGTCTTTTGCGATCGATGGCAATCGTGTCTATGCCCAAGGAACTGAAATTGGAGCGTTCATTCGGTTAGATGATTTGGAAGTTGGTACAGCTTACCGTGATATGGATCGCTCAATCTTCATGAATCCTGAGTCAAGTAATGCCCGTGTGATTGTGCCTGCTTCTAGTTATGATTTAGTGGTTGAACCACATGATATTGATATGTTCTTATATGCCAACAACTATGATGATAAAGTTGGGATTAGAGAGTTCGAGACGCCTGAACAAGCTGAACCAATCTTTGTCGAAGGTAAACGGAAAGCGTTGGGAACAACAGATGAGTCAGGGATCAGCACAACTTTCTTTGCGAATCCATTTGGCCCACAACAACGTCAAGCAGAATCTAAGCCATTGATAGATGCGACCTTTAAAGCATTGTTTAAACAAGGCACTTATGTGGGTGAAATTTATACGCGTTTGGGGTATGACAAATCACCAGAAGCAATCCATGAGTCCGCACGACAATTGTTGGATCACTTGATTAATGAAGAATAAGTAAAAACCAGCCAACGCGGTTTAAGACTAGCCGTGAGTGCCGTTTCGTCGTTCAGATGTACCTCCTAATGGGGGTACTTTTTTTGTGGGCTTTTTTGAGAGCAGACCATTGTTTTGTAAAGGAATAGTAAATAGTTCATCAATCATTCATATCTTAAATGACTAAAAAACGAGAGTGATGCCTGAAAAGCGTTACTAGTTATGATGACTTCGAGATAATCGGATAATAAAAATAGTAGCACTCGATCTAATCCATTTACATAATTTACAAGAAAAGTTCAACGGAGTTTAATAGTCAATCACTACAATGAAGTTAGTAGGAAAAGGGTTAAACAAAAATAACAAAAAAATATCTGGGAGGAAATATGAAAAATATTTTAAGATTTGGGGCACTCGCACTAAGTGCAGTAGCTTTGATGGGATGTTCTAATAGTTCGACAGCTGAAGGTTCTAAAACGGATGACAGTAGTGAGCCAGTCACAATTGAATATTGGCATGTTAATGCTGATACTCAAGGAGGAAAAACGGTTGAAGAGTTAGTCAATGATTACAATGCTTCTCAAGATAAGGTAAAGGTAGTAGCCAAATATAATCCTGATATGTACAAAGGATTGATGCAAAATCTTCAAGCATCAGTGGCATCAAACTCAGTTCCAGATGTTGTTCAGGTTGGTTGGGCATTTAAGGATTATTTTTCACAAAACTTTGCTTACACAGATCCCGAAGAGTTGGTTAAAGAAGTCGATCCAGACAATGCTGATTACTTTAAGGATAATTTTCTTAGTAATATCATGGATTTAGCTAAACAAGACGGAAAGTATATCGGGATACCTTATTCAATCAGTAACCCAGTGCTTTATTTAAATACTGACCTTCTTAAAGAAGCAGGTCTTTCAGAAGATGGGCCAAAAACCTGGGAAGATTTAGCAACTTATGCGAAGACGGTCAAAGACAAAACAGGTAAATACGGATTTTACTTACAAGAACCAGCGGATAATTGGGCGACTCAAGCCTTGTTAGAGAGTAACGGCGCTAGTATCTTGACAGATGGGAAGGCATCGTTTGACTCAGCTGAGGGGGTTGAGGCTTACAAGCTCTACCAAGATATGGTGGTGACTGATCAATCAGCTATCCATGTGCCTTGGGATCAAGGGGTTCAAAGTTTCATTGATGGAAATGTAGCGATGCTTTATACCACCATCGCACAACGGGCTAATGTTCAAGATAATTCTCAATTTAATGTTACAGCTGTTGAATCGCCACAATGGGGATCAAAGGAAATTAAGTTACCTGCTGGTGGGTGTATGTTAGCAGTCACCTCGGTGGATCCCGAGAAGAAGAAAGCCACTTGGGATTTCTTGGAATATCTTTACAGTGTTGAATCGATGGCTAAATGGACTGAAGGGACAGGATATGTGCCACCAAGAAAAGATGTTGCGGACTCAGAGGATGGGTTAAAGCAATTTTTGTCTGAAAATACAATGATGAAGCCTGCGATTGACCAAATGGACGGCATGGTGAGTTGGACGTCTTTCCCTGGAGACTCTGGGTTAGAAGCTGAACAAAAATTACTTGATATGAGAGATAAAATTTTATCTGGAGAAGACGTTGAAAAGACGTTGAAACAAACGCAAGATGAGATCAATGAGTTATTAAAGTGATCATTTTTTAAGGGTACCACTGATTTATATCGTGTGAGAAAAGCGACTGCCTCGGTGGTCGCATTCTTGTTTAAGTTGTGTGTTATTGGATTCTTTGTGTTGATTGTTTTATGACATGTCACTGGTCTATGACACCTTTGATGAGGAGAAAAAAATGAAAGAACATGCCAGTAAGTTTAGGAGTTACGCTCTATTAGCTCCCTCGTTGATTGTTTTAGCAGTATTTGTGGGGTATCCACTGATTTATACCATTTACTTAAGCTTTTTTGAATGGAATATGGTGTCTCCAGTGAAAAAATTTGTGGGGTTTGATAATTATTCCAAAATTGTTCAAGATCCCGTGTTTCAAAAAGTGGCTTGGAACTCTCTAGGATACATTTTATTGTTTATTATTTTCACCTGTGTCTTTCCTTATGTTGTCGCTTTTTTGATGGATATTGTCGTCGGAAAAGTAAGGGAATTCTATAAACCCATCTTTTTTGTGCCAGCAGTTGTCTCTTTAGTGGTGGCATCGATGGTTTTTACATGGATTTTAAACCCTGTGTCTGGACCAGTAGCGTTGGTTCTCAAAAAAATCGGGTTGACAATGCCATTTTGGTCTAATTTGGATGGCTGGGTCATTGCAGTGATTGCCATGATTACTGCTTGGAAGGTATTTGGTTATAACTTTATCGTATTATATGCTGCTATTGCAGGTATTGACCGTGAAGTGATTGAAGCAGCTAAGTTAGACCGAATTCCAACTTATAAAATACTATTGAATATCGTTGTTCCTTTAAGTAGCTCAACAGGTATTTATGTCTTTGTAATCACAATCGTTCAAGGTTTACAATACGTCTTTACACCAATCAAAATCATCACTAAGGGTGGTCCCAACAATGGGAGTGCTAATTTGATTTATTACTCCTATCAAAAGGCCTTTGAGATGTACAAAGTTGGTGAATCATCAGCAGTTTCAGTTCTGACGTTATTACTGTTTATTGTGATATTGGGTTTGACGTTCAAATTTATTGAGAAGGGGGTTTATTATGAAAACTAAAGATAAGTTGGCCACAAATGTTCTGTTTATCATAATGGTGCTTGTTATCTTATACCCTTTGTTATTTATTTTAGGGAACAGTTTTAAACCTCTTCAAGAAGCTTATCAAACGGTTCTAAACCTTATCCCATTAAATTTTACTGTTGAGAATTTCACTTATCTATTTGGAAGCATTCCGATTTTAAAAATTACTTGGAACACTTTTTTCATTGCTACAGTTGTGACTCTCTCAAAACTTTTAATATCTTTTTTTGCTGCCTATGTGCTAACGTTTCACAAATTTAAAGGGAAAAGAGCCTTATACTTTACAATCATCGGAACGATGTTTATTCCTTTTACGGTGACAATGATTCCTAATTACTTGATGATGGCTAATATCAATTTGATAGACAATTCATGGGGAGTTATTATTCCTCAAGTGGCAGATGGCATGGGTATTTTTCTACTGACACAAACGATGAGGGGGATTCCAAAAACGCTAATAGAAGCTGCGAAAGTAGACAATATTAGTGAAAAGAGGATTATGAGTCACATCGTGTTGCCGTTGACACGCCATGGAATCACCTCTACGGGTATCTGGTTTTTCATTACGAGTTGGAATGAGTATGTTTGGCCAGTCTTAATCTTAAAATCTACCGAACAATACACGCTCCCACTGGCGATGCAAAATTACATTAGTGCAGAGGGTGGTACGAATTTTACAGTAGCGATGGCTATCAGTTTGATTACGATGATCGTACCATTAAGTCTTTATATCATTTTTCAAAAGTATATTATCGGAACTTTTGTATCTTCCGGTATCAAATAGGAGACGAGTATGGGAAAAGAAATAGAAATGATCAATGTGTCCAAATCATATGGTGACACAGCTGTCTTAAATGATATTAATTTACAGATCAATGCGGGAGAACGCATCGTTTTATTAGGACCATCAGGGTCAGGGAAGTCAACACTCCTTCGCATGATTGCAGGACTTGAAGAAATTACTAAAGGCGATTTAATGTTGGACCATCAAAAAGCTAATGCCATTTCAAGTGGCGATCGTGACATTGCTATGGTATTTCAAAATTACGCTCTGTATCCTCATATGACCGTAGAAGATAATATTACGTTTGCATTGAAAGCAAACAAAGTATCAAAAACGGAAATAAAAACACGCTTGGATGAAGCACTTGATATGCTTGGCTTGACACTATTTCGTAAACGACTGCCAAAAGATTTGTCAGGTGGTCAAAGACAAAGAACAGCTTTAGCACGAGCAATTGTGAAACGAACTGACTATTTCTTATTAGACGAACCCTTGTCGAATCTGGATGTGAGATTACGTCTTGATGCCAGAAAAGAGTTGTTTAATATTCATCAAAAGTACCATCAAACCTTTGTCTACGTCACCCATGATCAGATTGAAGCAATGACCTTGGCAAATCGAATTGTCCTGTTGCATGAAGGACATATCCAAATGTTCGATACCCCCGATAATGTCTATCAAAAACCGGCTAATGTCTTCACGGCGACATTTATTGGTTCGCCTGGAATGAATACTGCGGAGGTTGGTTATAATCAAGGAAAGGTTACATTTGATGACCAAAAGATTGACTTACCAAAAGAATGGTCTGAGTATCTGGATCTTTCCGGAGCAAAACAACTTATTATAGGTATTCGTCCGGAACACTTGTCTATTTTAAAAGACTCAAATGAGTTTTCTTTATCAGGTAAAGTTGTCTATAAAGAACTTTTGGGACAAAGCCATGCGATTACCATTGAAATAGCATCACAGGAGTGGGTGGTACTGACAGAATCTGATGTCTATCATTTGGGTGAAACAGTCCAACTAGCCATCAATCCGTCAAAAATTCACTTCTTCAACGTCGATACAACACAAAACATCGGGTATCCAGCTAGTCGTCAATAAGGAGGAAAACCATGCATTTTTTACATTTATCTGATACACATATTAGAAATGACTATACGACTAATTCATTCACACGTCCCATATTTTCGGACGAATTCAATCCGACTGATTCCTTCAAGAAAACACTAGATCATATCAACCGTAATGCCAAGGAAACAGAAACTCACTATGAATTTGCCCTAATCACTGGGGATTTAGTTCATGAAGGAGATCCAACAGATTATCAATTGTTCAAGTCGATTTGGAAGGAAAAAATGGGTGACTTACCTTATTTCTTTTGTAGAGGTAATCATGATAGAAGACAAGCTTTTGCAACTGGAATGGCTGTTTCAGTGAATGAAGATGGCGACTATATTGACCAAACCTACTATCAAGGGTTAAGAATTATCACACTAGACTCTGCTCAGGATGGTGGTCACGAAGGTGTCATTTCTAAGAGACAATTAGACCAGTTAAAAGAATGGTTAGCGGAACCTGCAAAAAAAGGAACGATAGTGTTACTTCATCACCCGTTAGCTTGGGAAGAATCGGAGATTAAGACTGAAGTGCCGACGGACTTTGAGGAAACTATCGAAAATAGTGATATATTGGGTATTTTTGTGGGTCATATCCATCAAGGGTCATTGGCTTATTATGGGAATAAACTACAAACCATGGTAGAGGCAATTTCATTTGGAGTGGATGAATTTCCTAATAAATCGGTGTTTACCAATCGGACTGGCTATAATAGTTGTACGATTAGTGAGGGTCACTTGTTTATCCATTCTGTCGTGATGTCACCAAGTCAAACAGTCATTGGCGGATGCAAAAAGCCAGTAACAGAGAACATTTAAAGGTATTGAGTAGAAAAAAATATATTATGATAAGCGAAACTGTTCCAATTTTGGAGCAGTTTTTTTGTGGTATTGTAACTAATAGCGCAAACGATCATAAAATTCCAAATCCCAAAAAATGTAAGACAAAGTTCGAAGTGTGTCATACAAAAGTGGGGATGAAAGCGTGAACAGAGCCCCATTTTTGGACGTATAATACATGTGAGAGGTGAAAGAGATGAATGAACGTGCTAAAAAAATTCTAGATATACTGATTCGCCGGCCGGATTATCGAGTCAGTGATCTTGAACGTGTGCTTCATTTAACGAGAAGGCAAATCAATTATTCAATTGGTCAAATTAACGAATGGTTGAGCAATAAAAAACTTCCCGAGCTTAAACGTAATAAGGCAGGTGACTTTTTTCTACCGCAAGAAATTGTACAGATTGCTGGTGCAACACAGGTATCTGAAAATGACAAAGTTGCTTTTTTCTCGGATACCGAAAGGATCGAATTATTACTTCTTTATTTGATTATTAATGACGAGTTTATATCACTAGCTCATATTACTGATGTTTCAAGAGTGAGTAAGAATACCGCTTTATCTGATTTGAAGAATGCCGCAAAGTTTGCTGAAAGGTATTTGTTAACTATCGAATACAGTCGCTCGGATGGTTATTATATTGAAGGATCAGAGAAGCAAATAAGGATGCTCCTGAATGACACACTTCAAAAAAAGACAAGCGTTACGAATGTTAAAAGACCATTGAGTGCTTATATCACTATCCGAAAAGATGAAGTGATCCACTTTATCCGCTCTGTCGAGAAGAAAATGAATGTCAAGTACGCCGATGAATCTTTTGATTATTTAGTGGAAGTTATTTCGTATACCTTGAGTAGAATCAACTCACATAGAGTTAATGAGAAAAATTTTTTTGAGAACCAAGTGATTGAAACACCAGAGTATACCTTTGTTAGAAGATCATTAATGCCAACTTGGCAATTAAGCCAATCTGATATTGAATGGCTGACATTATTGTTTTTAACCTCAAACACTTACTTGAACAATTTTGAGGGAGAAAACGACTTAGATTTAGTTGATTTTGTCCACGAGATGGTTGATCAATTTCAACGACAAACCTTTATTCAAGTGGATGACCGCATTAAATTCGAACAAAGACTATTCAACCACTTAAGGCCAGCTTACTTTCGGATCAAATATGGCTTAAAGCTTGGCAACTTTGGGTTAAGTGGTGTCATAAGTGATAACAAACACGCAATCTTAATTCACTTGATGAAAGATCTTATTCAACCTCTTGAGCAACATTTAGGGAAAAGTTTTCCCGACAACGAGCTCGAATTGTTATCTTTTTATTTTGGACATCAGTTAAGTGAAACAAAAGAGCAAGAGGTTCCAAAAAAACGAGCTGTAATTGTGTGCACGAATGGCTTGATTGTTTCCAAAATGATGATGGCGACCTTGACTCAACTGTTTCCTGAACTACATTTTCTAGCCTCTCTCTCTGCCAGTGAGTTCATGGAATTTGAAACAGACTTTGATTTGGTGTTTACAACGATACCATTAGATACCTCTCTACCACAATACGTTGTAAAACCATTAATGGAGTATCAGGAACAAATAAATTTGAGATATAGGGTTTTAAAAGAAGTGGATATTTCGTCACTAAAAGACGTTGTCAATGAGTTGTTAGAAATAATCAACGACAATGCAGAAATTAGTAATTTGAAAGCTTTGAGAAGTAGTTTAGAGAAGTTTTTTATTAGTAACAAAGAAAATTCTAAAGCCACGGATTTTAAGATTTTACCACCACTACACAGATATCTCAAAGAGGATTATATCCAAATAGTTAATGAAAAATTAGACTGGCAGAAAGCTATCAAATTAGCATGTGCACCATTAATCCAGCAAGGTGTCATTTCAGACCAATTTGTGGATGAAGTCATTAAGCAAACTGAAGATCCGCAAAATTACAGTTTCTTGGGAAAATCGGTGGCCATTCCGCATGCCACTGCAGAGTATGGGGTGATGGGTGAAGGAATCGCTTGCCTCGTCAATAAGCAACCTATTACTTATCCAAATGGAAAAGAAGTGCATATTGTTGCACCAATTGCTGTCATAAATTTAACGCAACATCTTAGGGCAATTAACCAACTGTCAGATTTAGCCAGTGATGACGCATTAATTAAAAAAATAACGCAAATGACGAAGGTATCAGAAGTTTATAGCGTCATGCGAGATCGGAGATGAACGAGTTTATGAAAAAAGAAGATTATCCTCGTTTTACAATTATCATGAGAGGGTATACCAAAGAACAAGCAACCGAAATAGTTCGGGCAGCTAGTGACTTTGGCAAGCATTTTGCGGTTGAAGTAACACTGAACACCCCTAATGCTCTGGATATTATTAACGACTTAAATGAAAAATTTGGCAATTTGATTGCTATCGGAGCAGGGACTGTTCGAACGCTAGCAGAGGCTAAGGCAGCAGTTAGTAAAGGAGCAAAGTTTTTACTCGGTCCACACACCTTCTCGAAAGACATGATTGACTACTGTCACAGTAAAGAAGTAGTAACCATTCCGGCTGCGATGACACCGTCAGAAATCAATCAAATGTTGGTAGCAGGGGCTGATATTATCAAAATATTTCCAGCAGCAGTTGTAACACCGCGGTTCTTTAAAGATGTTCAAGCCCCATTAGGGAAGTTACCTCTTATGGCTGTTGGCGGCGTCTCAACTCTAAATGCACAAGAATATTTGGATAATGGTGCCAGTTATTTAGGGATGGGATCAAAGATGTTTGACGCAGAAGTTCTAGAAACTTTGGACCAATCTGGTTTGAAGGAAACATATCGAAAGCTAATTCAGTTGCACTAAAAGGGGATAATAGATTATGTCAGTTGAGCTTTACTTGGATGAAAAACTAGTGGTAACAGGTCTTAAGGCCACCACAAAAGAGGAAGTATTGGAAACCTTATCTCACAAATTATTTGAGGAGGGGAGTGTGAAAGAAGCGTATATCAAAGCAATTGTTGACAGAGAGAAAGAATATCCAACAGGACTTCCGTCTACACCACCAGCTATAGCTATCCCTCATGCTAATTATGATTTGGTGAACAAAACGTCTTTAGCAATCGCAACCTTAGAAACACCCGTTTTATTTAATAACATGGAAGATAAAAAGAATCACATACCAGTGCAAATTGTCATCATGATGGCTATCGGTGAACCCCATGGACAAGTCGAGATGCTTCAAAAAATCGTCAGTATTATTCAAGACGAAGCTTTTAGGCAAAAAATGTTAGAAACGACAGACCCATTGAAATTAATTGAAATGATAAAAAAATTTGTCTTATAACGAGAAAGTAGGAGAGTTCGAAATGAAAAAAATATTAGTGGCTTGTGGAAATGGTATCGCGACGTCAACTGTTGTTGCAACAAAGGTTAAAAATTATTTAGCAGAACATGGTGTGCAAGCAGAAACAACTCAAACCAAATTGATGGAAGTTCCTGGGAAAGTGTCAGGCTATGATTTATTGATTACCACTGGTCAATTTGATGGACAAACGGCTGGCGTTCCAACCGTTAAAGGGATGCCAATCTTGACTGGTATTGGTGCAGATGAAACGATGCAAAGTATTTTAGATATTGTAAAAGAATAGGAGCGTTTAAAGCCATGCAACTCATAATGAATGTATTCAAATTCTTTATCGATGCTGGGCCAACAGTGATGCTACCAGTGATTATCACAATTATTGGTCTAATTTTCGGATTAAAGATTACCAAAGCGTTTAAATCCGGATTAACGCTTGGAATTGGTTTTGCCGGTATCAAGTTGATTCTTGACTTCATGACAACAAATGTTGGGCCAGCAGCCAAAGCTATGGTTGAAAGAACAGGTGTTCAACTGGATGCGTTAGACGTTGGTTGGGGTTCTATCGCAGCCATAACATGGGCTTCTCCCATTATTGCATTACTCATTTTTGTTATTTTAATAGTAAATATTGTGCTACTGATTTTAAAGAAAACTCACACGCTTGATGTTGATATTTGGAACTATCATCACATGGCAATCGTTGGTGTGATGGTTTACTTTGTCACACATAACATCTTTTTGGGTGTCGGCTCTGCTATTGTGATGGCAGTCGTGACATTCAAAATGTCGGATTGGTCACAACCTCTCGTAGAAGACTTCTTTGGGATTCCTGGAGTATCTTTGCCAACAGTTTCAGCCTTGTCATCTTTAGTAATTGCTTGGCCGTTAAATTGGGTGCTTGATAAAATTCCCTTTATGCGTAAAGCAAAGTTCACGATTAAGGATGCTCAAAAATATTTAGGATTCTTTGGTGATTCAACTATCATGGGATTAGTCATTGGACTAGCAATCGGGTTCTTAGCTGGGTATGACATAAAGTCAGTCTTGCAATTAGGTGTTAGTATGGCAGCAGTTCTAGTTCTGATTCCTAAAATGACCTCATTATTCATGGAAGGCTTGATGCCGATTTCTGATGCAGCCCAATCATGGTCGCAAAAGAAATTCAAAGGTCGTAAGCTCTTTATCGGTTTAGATGCAGCCGTTGTAGTAGGAAACCAAGATGTTATCACAACCGCATTAATCATTATTCCATTAACGATTGCGATGGCGTTGGTATTGCCAGGAAATCGTGTGTTGCCATTTGCCGATTTAGCTGTCGTACCGTTCAGAGTTGCGATGGTTGTAGCGTTGACAAGAGGAAATCTGTTGAAAAACATCGTAATAGGTCTCGTTGTAACAGCATCACTTCTGTGGTGTGGGTCAGCGACAGCGCCTGTTTTAACCGAAATCGCTAAATCAGTTGGGATTGATCTTGGGGCAAACGCAATGTTAATTTCATCATTCGCGTCAACAGCAATGATTCAAAGCTACTTAGTCTTTATTGCCTTTACCTACAAACCACTTATTGGTATTCCAATCTTATTAGCAGTTTTTGCAGCTTCTTGGTACTATTTCGACAAAGTCAAAAAAGTTAATTTCAAAGTGACACAAAACGACTAAAAAAGGATGTTAAAAGATGATAATTGAAAAGATAAAAGTCTATAAAGTCAAACCACGTTGGATTTTCATCAAAATTACGACAGATGAAGGAATAGAAGGCTGGGGAGAAATGATCTCTGGTACTAAAACTGAAACAGTTGTATCCGGAGCTTATGAAATGGGAAACCGTATTATCGGACGTAATCCTTTCGAAATAGAACGAATCTTCCAAGAATTACATCGCTCATTCTTTAGAGGAGGTCCTATTAATGGCACGATTGTCTCGGGGATTGAAATGGCCTTATGGGATATCAAGGGAAAGGCATTAGGCGTTCCAGTGTATGAATTACTTGGTGGTGCTGCCAGAGATAAGATAAGGGTATACTCATGGATAGGTGGGGATCGCCCTGATGATGTTTTGGAACAAGCAAAAGATAGGTACAATCGAGGCTTCAAGGCTGTCAAAATGAATGCCACAGATGAGTTACATTACATCGATTCTTATGAAAAAGTTGAAGGTGTGGTAGAGCGTGTTGCGTCAATCTACAATGAATTTGGTGCAGAAATGCAAGTCGCAGTAGACTTTCACGGACGTGTCCACAAACCGATGGCGAAGGTTCTTGCGAAAGCCTTAGAACCCTATCATCCAATGTTTCTAGAAGAAGTTGTCTTGCCAGAAAATGAAGAGCATTTTAAAGAAGTAGCTAACCATGTAGCAGTTCCATTATCGACTGGTGAACGTTTGTATACAAGATGGCAATTTAAGAATATTTTCCAACAAGGCGCTATCGATATTATCCAACCAGATGTTGCCTTATGTGGTGGGATTTTAGAAACTCGTAAGATTGCTGCTATGGCAGAAGCTTATGATGTCGCTGTGGCACCACATGCCCCTTATGGACCAGTAGCATTAGCAGCAACCCTACAAGTGGATGTGTGTACGCCTAATGTCTTTATTCAAGAACAAAGTTTGGGCATTCACTACAATAAGGGCTTTGATTTGCTAGACTTTGTGAAGAACAAAGAAATTTTCCAATACAAAAATGGCTATGTCGATATTCCTAAGAAGCCAGGTCTTGGACTTGAGATGGACGAAGATAAAGTTGAAGAAATTGCTCAAGAAGGCTTAGTGTGGACGAATCCTTCTTGGAAGAACTATGATGGTACAATTGCGGAATGGTAATAAAGGCTAGAAAAGAGACAGTTTGCGAAAGTGGTGACTTAAATGGCAGAAATAGCCGTAATCATCTTTTTCCAAGTCCTATTAGCAGCCGCTTTGTATAGAAACCAGAAAAACGTGATTAAAAAAGCTGTTAAACCCCTAATAGGACAGCTTGCACTTCTTATGGTGATGGGGGCATTACTCTATTTACTATGGCCAACTACTGCTATTGAACAAATCAAGTTATGCTTATTAGTTTCTTTCATGATCCTGTTTCTATTTAGAAAGGAAGGACTTGCTGATAATAAAGTGGTGAAGTTTGGGTTTTTAAATAGTGCATATAATCAATTTTCAGATGCAACTGTGGAGTCTTTTAAAGGCAAGACGTTTGTGACGTTTAATAAATCGAGACAGAAGAATACACTATCGTTATTAGTTGATTGTCCTGAGAAAGATGTAATAGCATTTCTAGAAAAAAGAGTCAGTGTGAACAGTCAACAGCAACAGAAGTTAGGCTAAATAAGTAAAGAATGATTATGAAGCTAGGAAAAACAATGGTTTTTCTTAGCTTTTTGGTTCTAAGTCAAATAGTGTTGTTACCGTTAAATCACTTAAGGAAAACGCTTCGGCGTTTTCTTTTTTTTTTCTAAATAATCTGGCAGATATCTTGTTGAATTAAAACTCTCATCCGAAGGTGATAGAAGGTTCTAAACCCAAAAGCAATTCGTTTAATGACCTTTATTAAATTGTT
>NZ_ATXL01000050.1 GCF_000421665.1 Bavariicoccus seileri WCC 4188
CTTGGATACATCACAGAATCAGACAGCTTATTCTCAAAAGATGGAAACTACCAAAAACAAAAATAACGAAGTTATTAAAATATGGATTAAATTTAGATAGTGCCAAAAGAATCGGTTATTCCAGAAAGAAATACTGGAGATTATCTAAATCACCAGAGGTTCACTGGGCCCTTACAAACGAAAGACTCCACCACTGGGGCTTAGTATCCCTAAGCGAAATGGTAGAGTCTGCTTACGCAAGATATTGAACCGCCGTATACGGATCCGTACGTACGGTGGTGTGAGAGGTCGGAGCCGTGAGGCTCCTCCTACTCGATTATTATTGATAAGTGAATCAAGTTGAAATCATTTATTAAGCTAGTTCGCTTTATGTCTCAACGTTAACCGCTATAGTGTCGACCTCTTTTTTGGATTATCCTTTTTGTGATACAATAGGAAGAGGATTTTAAGTGTATCAACTATGATTAGGAGATAATCAAATGGAGTTATCAAACATTAAAGTACCTAACCATGTAGCAATCATCATGGATGGTAATGGCCGTTGGGCTAAAAAAAGATTTTTACCAAGAATTGCCGGTCATAAAGAGGGCATGAATACCGTTAAGAAAATAACCATTGCCGCAAGTGATTTAGGTGTTAAGGTTCTGACATTATATGCCTTTTCTACTGAAAATTGGTCTAGACCTCAATCTGAAGTGAGCTACTTGATGGGTCTGCCTTCTAAATTTTTCGATACTTTTGTGCCAGATCTTATAAAAAATAATGTCAAAGTTGTTGTTCTTGGTGATGTTTCTCAACTACCTGATAATACTCGCATTGCCGTTCGTAATGCCATTAATGATACTAGTAGTTGTACTGGAATGATCCTAGCTTTTGCGCTCAACTACGGTGCAAGGCAAGACATATTAAATGCTGTTAACTATTTGATAGAGCATCATCAAGGAGAGAGTGTCTCTTTTCAAGAACTCAGTCAATCTTTAAGTACAGGTATTCTAGCACCTTACAACGATCCAGATCTTGTTATCAGAACAAGTGGAGAACAACGTTTAAGCAATTTTCTAAGTTATGAAAGTGCTTATAGTGAATTATATTTTACCGATACTAAATGGCCTGATTTTACAGCCCAAGATTTAATCGAGGCGTTTAATGACTATTCGTCAAGGCAAAGACGTTTTGGTGGCATAACGGAGGAGACCGAATGAAGCAACGTATTATAACCGCTATTATAGCATTGATTATTTTCCTTCCGATTCTATGGTATGGCGGATGGCCTTTAGAGGCTTTATTGGTGTTACTAGCTATAATTGCAGTAAAAGAGCTATTTACGATGAAAAAACATCCTATACGGACACCTGAATTTGTTTTGACATCATTTGCAACAGCTTCACTACTGGTTGGAAATCATTTTTTGGGTAGTAATGAAGCTACCTTCAATTACAGTCCATTTGCCTTGTTTCTATTTAGTGCTATTTTAATGTTATCTCTAACCGTATTTCGTTATGACCGCATTAATTTTGATGATGTTGCAGTATTCATTTTAGGAGCACTGTATATCGGTGTTGGTTTTAATGGCATAATTATTACAAGAAATATCAGTTTTTCTGCGGTCTTATTATTATTTATTATCATATGGTCAACTGATTCATTTGCTTATTTGATTGGAAGACGGTTTGGTAAACACAAACTGGCTCCTCATATCAGTCCTAATAAAACGATTGAGGGTTCAGTTGGTGGTAGCTTAGTGACAGCATTGGTAGCACTAGTTTTTAACTTTTTCTTCCAACCGATTGCCTTACGAACGATTATTTTTATTATTATGGTCTTGTTTATTTCAGTTTCTGGGCAAATTGGAGATCTTGTTGAATCGTCATTCAAACGCTATTACAAAGTCAAAGATTCAGGAAACTTACTTCCGGGGCACGGCGGTGTAATGGACCGGTTTGATTCCACTTTTTTTGCTATGTTTGCTTTTCAAATTGTTTTAGCACTATTGAGTTACTATTAAGGAGGACCTATTGAAAACCGTCATATCTTTCCTATTGATATTTACCCTCATCGTTGTTGTACATGAATTTGGACACTATTTTATTGCCAAAAAGGCTGGTGTATTAGTTCGTGAATTTTCTGTTGGAATGGGTCCAAAAATTTTTCAAAGGATGATTGGAGAAACAACTTATACCATTCGACTACTCCCTGTAGGTGGTTATGTCAGATTGGCCGGTATGGGGGAGGATGCCATCGACATTTCTCCTGGTCAAAAAATTGCTGCACTATTAAACTCAGAAGGTGTCATCCAAAAAGTATACTTGGAGACAGATGATGCAAGTGGAAATTTCTTGCCTATAACAGTACAATCAATCGATCTTGAAGAGAAGTGTGAGATAAAGGGATTTGCGGAGGGTGACTCTGAATCAAAAACCTTTCCAGTTCAAAGGGACGCCTTTATTGTGGAACCTGGTGGTCTTGAGGTTAAAAACGCCCCAATAGAAAGACAGTATGGTTCTGTTAGTGTCCTAAAACGGATCGCAATCAACATAGCTGGTCCTGTCCAAAACTTTATTCTTGGGATAATACTTTTCATTCTGGTGGCATTCCTATCGGGAGGGATACCAAGCTCTGAACCAATTATTGGCGAAGTCGATTCCGGATCACCTGCCGAAGTAGCTGGTCTAACACCTAATGATAGGATTGAGAAAATTAATGATGACTCTATTCATTCTTGGAATGATATGACGAGTATTATCCATAATAGTGCTGATAAAGAATTAGAAATAACCTATCAAACTCAAGATAATCAAGAGAAAGTTGTAACTGTCATTCCAGAATCAACAGAAATTGAAGATCGAACTATTGGATTAATCGGGATTAGACCAACAATCGAAAGTGGTCTATTACAAAAAGTGAGTTATGGCTTCAAAGAGACTTGGTCGTTAACTTCTCAATTATTTACCACTATTCTCGGCTTTTTTACTGGTGGATTCTCACTTAATAGCGTGGGAGGGCCGGTTGCAATGTACGCGATGACGGAACAAGTTTCTTCTTATGGATTTATATCACTAGTGAGTTTTACCGCTTTTTTAAGTATAAATCTTGGGATGATGAATATGATCCCAATTCCCGCTTTAGATGGGGGCAAAATTGTACTAAATCTTTATGAGTTATTCCGTGGAAAGCCATTAGCTAAAGAAAAAGAGTTTTACATCACTGCAATTAGCGCAGTCTTTTTGATTGTATTGATGATATTAGTCACATGGAACGATTTTATGAAATTCTTTTAGAGAGTGGTGATATGTGTGGAAGGAAAAGAATTATTTGAAAAATTGATACAACAAGTTCAGCTACCCCAGCATTTTTTTGATGATCATTTCCAAAATGCTAGCATTGAACGTGTTACCGTTCTAAAAGCAGAAAAAAGGTGGGTTTTTGATTTACAAATTGAGCGTCCCCTTCCGCTAAATACTTATTTACAATTTCTCCAAGCTTTATCTGTTAGTTATAAAGATATCGCTTCCGTAGGTTTAAATATTAAGGCTAGAGAAAATGTATTTACTGAAAAAGATCTTATTGCTTACTGGCCATTCGTTGTGAAACATTTCCAAAAAGTTTCACCGATGATAGGTCATGTATTATCACACGCTGCGATTGCCTTATCTCAAAATGAGTTGACTATTACAACAGATGGAGGCTTATCAATCGACAGGATTGCTGGTGCTTGTGAAGCTGATGTTATAGCTTATATTAGTCAATTTGGTTTTCAGTTATCTACTATAAATTTCAAGATTGATGAAGAAAGAGTACATCAAAAAGTCATTGATCATCAAAAAAAACAGCAAGAAATTAATCATGCATTAATTGAAAAAGCTAAATCTCAAATTGCCGATCAAAGCCAAAAAACAGCAGACTCTGGCCAAAATGAATCTGTTGCTGTTAGTAGCGTTGGACGGGCATTACCAAAGGATTTTGATCCAATTCAAATTGTGACTATTGGTGAAGAAACTCCGAATGTAGCAATTGAAGGTTTTGTATTCGATGCAGAGTTGAGAGAGCTCAAAACGAAGAGAGCTATGCTCATTCTTAAAGTGACTGACTATACGTCTTCAATTGTTGTCAAGATGTTTAACAGTAATGCTGATGAGAAAAAGGCATTTGAAGGATTTAAAGCAGGTTGTTGGGTGAAAGTATATGGTAGAGTCCAATATGATACATTTGATAATGATCTGGTATTGATGGCAAATGCGATTCACAAAACAACTCATGCAAAACGAACCGATGATATAGAAGGTCCCAAACGTATCGAATGGCATTTACATTCAAATATGTCCCAAATGGACGCTACCAATAGCATCACTGACTTTGTTGATCAAGCTGCTAGCTGGGGACATGAGGCGATAGCTATTACAGACCACGGCGGTGTACAGGCTTTTCCTGAAGCTTATGCGGCCAGTGAAAAAAATCATATAAAAATGATTTATGGAGTAGAGGCTAATATTGTTGATGATGGCGTCGAGATTGCCTACAACCCTAAGCATGTGTTATTGAGTGAAGCTGAATATGTCGTTTTTGATGTAGAAACGACTGGTCTTTCTGCTATTTACGATAAAATAATTGAATTATCAGCTGTTAAAATGGTCAATGGAAATATTATAGAAGAGTTCTCGGAATTTATTGATCCTGGTCACCCACTCTCAGATACCACCATCAATTTAACAGGTATTACTGATGAGATGGTTAAAGGGTCAAAAAGTGAGCAAGACGTCCTAATGGAATTTAAAGCCTTTTGTAAAGGAACGATATTAGTTGCACATAACGCTCATTTTGATGTTGGATTTATTAATACAGGCTACAAAAGACATGAATTAGGCCCTATCGATGAACCAGTTATTGATACACTAGAACTTTCTCGCTATTTACATCCACAATTAAAGTCGCACCGTTTAAATACACTTGCCAAAAAATACGATGTTAATCTAACGCAACACCATAGAGCTATCTATGATTCACAAACAACTGGAGTCCTAGCTTGGATTTTTCTAAAGGAAGCAGCCGATGAAAAAAACATATTCTATCATGATGAACTGAACAAGGAAGTTGGTTCAGGGGATGCCTATAAACAAGGTCGTCCTTTCCATGCAACTCTCTATGCTAAAAATCAAGGTGGATTGAAAGATCTCTTCAAACTGGTGTCAAAATCGAACATTGATTATTTTTATCGTGTCCCTAGAAT
The DNA here is from genome assembly GCF_000421665.1 of Bavariicoccus seileri WCC 4188. GTDB lineage: Bacteria > Bacillota > Bacilli > Lactobacillales > Aerococcaceae > Bavariicoccus > Bavariicoccus seileri. Next base: position 5,225 of record NZ_ATXL01000050.1, read on the forward strand.
CCCAAAATCGCTATTAAAGCAATATCGAGAAAATCTATTGGTTGGCAGTGCTTGTGCAAAAGGAGAAATTTTTGAAGCCTTAATGCAAAAGGGCTACCATGAAGCAGAAAAATTGGTAGATTTTTATGACTTCTTAGAGATCATGCCAAAACCCATCTATCAACCATTGATTGATAGTGAGTTAATCAGATCTGAGCAACAACTTGAATCAATTATGAAAAATCTCGTAAAGCTGGCTAAAGATCACCATAAATTATTACTGGCAACTGGAGATGTTCACTATTTAAATCTCGAAGATCATATCTATAGAGAAATATTGATGTCTTCAATCAAAACAAACCATATTAAACCTGGCCAATATCCCAAGGCACATTTTAGAACAACTGTAGAAATGCTTGAAGAGTTTTCATTTCTAGGGGAGGAATTAGCTCGTCAACTGGTCATAGATAATCCTCATCAATTGCTCCATGAGATTGAGACTATAACGCCCATAAAGGATAAATTATATACGCCCGTAATAAAAGGATCAGAAGAAGAAATCACGACACTAAGCTATGACAAAGCCAAAGAGCTATATGGAGATCCTTTACCTGATATTGTTAAAGACCGTTTAGCCAAGGAACTAAAAAGTATTATTGGCAATGGATTCTCAGTCATTTATCTTATTGCTCAAAAACTAGTTTTAAAATCCAATCAAGATGGATACCTAGTTGGATCCAGAGGGTCAGTGGGGTCGAGCTTAGTTGCAACAATGACTGGAATCACCGAGGTTAATCCACTGGCACCCCATTATAGATGCCCCAAGTGTAAGCATAGTGAGTTTTTTACTCAAGGTGAATATGGGTCAGGCTTCGATCTTCCAAGTAAAAAATGTCCTAAGTGTTCCTGTGAGATGGTGCGCGATGGACATGATATCCCATTTGAAACGTTCCTTGGCTTCTATGGAGATAAAGTTCCTGATATTGACTTGAACTTTTCAGGTGAATACCAAGCTAGAGCTCATAATTATACCAAGGTCCTTTTTGGTGAAGATAAAGTATATAAAGCCGGTACAATCGGAACTGTCGCCGATAAAACTGCCTTTGGTTACGTTAAAGGTTATCAAAGAGATTACAATTTGGAGTGGCCCAAAGCTGAAACGGATCGATTAGTAAAAGGGACAACTGGGGTGAAGAGGTCTACTGGACAACATCCTGGTGGCATAATTGTTATTCCAGACTACATGGATGTTTATGATTTTACTCCTATACAATATCCGGCGGACGATTTAAATGCAGAATGGAAAACAAGTCATTTCGACTTCCATTCTATTCATGATAATGTCTTAAAGCTAGATATTCTGGGTCATGATGATCCGACAGTGATTCGCATGCTCCAAGATCTTTCTCACATTGATCCGCAAACTATTCCGCCAAATGACCCTGAAGTCATGAAGATTTTTAGTGGCCCAGATGTATTAGGTGTCACTAAAGAGCAAATTGGAAGCAAAACTGGGACCCTAGGTATACCTGAATTTGGAACAAGTTTTGTTCGAGGAATGTTAGAGCAGACGTCACCTAAGACATTTGCCGAACTCCTCCAAATTTCAGGATTATCCCATGGGACGGATGTTTATCTTGGTAATGCAGAAGAATTGATTCGGAAAAATGGCATTCCATTATCAGAAGTTATTGGTTGTCGGGATGACATTATGGTCTATTTGATTCACCATGGTCTGGAGGATGGTATCGCCTTTAAAATAATGGAGAGTGTTCGTAAAGGAAAGGGAATACCTGACGAATGGCAAGCAATCATGAGGGAAAATAATATTCCAGAATGGTATATCGACTCTTGTCTTAAAATTAAGTACATGTTCCCAAAAGCCCATGCTGCTGCTTATGTGTTAATGGCTCTTCGAGTCGCGTATTTCAAGGTACATTACCCACTTTATTATTATTGTGCCTATTTCAGCGTCAGAGCCCAAGATTTTGATTTGATTGCTATGTGCAAGGGGAGCAATGCCATCAAGGCCCGCCTACAAGAATTGAGAGACAAAGGGAATGAAGCATCTGCCAAAGAGAAAAACTTAATCACAGTTTTGGAACTGGCTAACGAAATGGTCGAACGAGGGTTAAATTTCAAAATGGTAGACATTAATAAGTCACATGCCAAAAACTTTGTGATTGATGGAAATAGTTTGATTGCACCTTTTCGAGCTGTTCCGAGTTTAGGGGCGAATGTCGCTCAGAAAATAGTAGAGGCACGAAAGGAAAAACCTTTCTTATCGAAGAAGGATCTACAAACAAGAGGTAAAGTTTCTAAAACAATTATTGATTATCTTACAGCACAAAAAGTAGTTGATCATTTACCTGATGAAAATCAACTCAGCTTATTCTAAGTATAAAAGGCGTTCATTTTCTATTGGTCTCTATCACTCCATTAGTTAGAAGAAGAGTAATCAAAGGCGTTTTAGGAATGCTCATGCAACTGCTAACAAGTGGCCTAAAATAAGATGAGTTTGTACGCTTATGACTTTATTGTTATTTTGAATACAACGTGCTATAATCTACTTGTAGACAGTTACTATTGGGAGTGAGCGGCGACGCTCACTCCTTTAACTTGTATAAAAGGGGGACCGAAATGAGTAAAGTGATCGATAAAGTTGTTGCTTTGACTGAGAACTTATTTGACGAAGAAAACTTTGAGCTAGTTGACTTGTCATTCGTCAAAGAAGGCAAAAATTGGTATTTGAGGTTTGCGATTGATCACGACGGTGGTGTTACTATTGATGATTGTGCACTAATGAGTGAAAAAATAGGGGATATACTTGATAGTACTGATCCTGATCCAATTCCGCAGGCTTATTTCCTTGAAGTAAGCTCTCCTGGTGCAGAACGTCCCTTAAAAACAATCGAAGCTATCAAAAATGCAGTTGGAAAATATGTCAATATTTCCTTCTATCAAGCTATTGACGGTGAAAAATGGATAGAGGGTATATTGGAACAAGCAAATGATGAAGTCGCTATTGTCTCATATTATGATAAAACGCGTCTTAAGCAGCTTGAAATTCCGCAAAGCAACATAGCAAAAGCAAGATTGGCCATTAAATTTTAGGAGTGGTGAGAGAACTGTGAGCAAGAAATTAATACAGGCTTTAGATACCTTAGAAGAAGAAAAAGGAGTCTCAAAAGAAATCGTCATTACTGCTTTGGAAGCAGCGTTGATTTCTGCCTATAAAAGGCATTATGGACAAGCACAAAATGTAGAAGTATCTTTCGATGAAAAAAAAGGAAATGTTCACGTCTATGCCGTTAAAGAAGTTGTTGATACGGTTTTAGACGATACTCAAGAAGTGAGCTTAGAGGATGCTTTGAAAATCAATCGCGCTTATGAAGTTGGCGATAAAATCAAATTTGAAGTAACTCCAAGTGATTTTGGTCGTATTGCTGCACAAACGGCTAAACAAGTAATTATGCAACGCATTCGTGAAGCTGAACGTGATATGATCTATAAAGAATACATAGGATACGAAGACGAAGTTCTCACTGCAGTTATAGAACGTAATGATTTTAGATATGTCATTGTCAATTTGGGGAAAATCCAAGCTGCAATACCTAAGCATGATCAAATACCAAATGAAACGTATAATGTGGGTGACCGCTTAAAAGTATATGTCACTAAAGTTGATAATACGACAAAAGGACCTCAAATCTTCGTTAGTCGCACACATCCTAATCTGCTTAAGCGTCTGTTTGAACAGGAAGTTCCAGAAATCTACGATGGCATTGTGGAAATTGTATCGATTGCAAGAGAAGCGGGAGATCGCTCTAAGGTTGCTGTTCGGTCACGGGACGAAAAGGTCGATCCTGTGGGTACCTGTGTTGGTCCGAGAGGTCAAAGGGTTCAAGTGATCGTCGATGAATTGAACGGCGAAAATATGGACATTGTCAAATGGGACCAAAGTCCAGAAATCTATATCAAAAATGCTCTTAATCCTGCTAAAGTATCCGATGTGTTTTTTAAAGATGATGATCGTAGTTGTACAGTAATCGTACCAGATACACAATTATCGTTAGCAATTGGTAAACGAGGCCAAAACGCTCGATTAGCAGCTAAGCTAACAGGATTTAGGATCGATATCAAGTCGGAAACTGAGTATAATGAAAGTATTGAGGAGAGTGCTGAGTCTTTAGAAGAATCAGTTGATACAGCTACAGGCGAATTAATTGAAAAAGAGACTGAAGAAGTCGTACAAGACGATGCATTTAACACCGCTGAAATCGAAGGCTCTGATAGTGATATCTCGGAAACTGAAAAGGGTGAAGGTATTTTAGAGCCAGATGACGTTGAGAGTCAAATAGCAGAAATCGAACCTGAGGATGATTGATCATGGCCAAAGCAAAACCCACTAAAAAAAGAAAAATTCCGATGAGAAAATGTGTTGTAACACAACAACAGTTTCCAAAAAAAGAACTCGTTAGATTAGTGAGAACACCTGAAGGTACAATAGAGATTGATCCAAGCGGAAGAAAAAATGGCAGAGGTGCCTATATTTCGTTAAATCCCCAATTAGTTGAAACAGCTAAACAAAAAAATGTATTTCAGCAAGTCTTTGGCGTGGATGTGCCTGATGCCTTTTATGAAGAATTATTTCACTATTTAGATCATCAATTAGCACGAAAAGAGTTATTTAAGAATGACAACTAATAATGACGCCATCGAACGTAAGTTGTATCAATTAATTGGCCTAGCTCAAAGAGCTTCTCTCTTTGTCAGCGGTACCGAATTGGTTCTGAAGGCTATCAAAAATAAAAAAGCTACACTTGTGATACTTAGCTCTGACATGAGTGAGCAAGCACAACACAAAATAATTCAAAAATGTGAAACAAATGCGATCAAATTTGTCGTATTTGGCAACACGATGCAAATGTCGCAAGCTCTAGGAAGAAAACGTTCAACCGGCGCATTCACTGATGATGGGTTTGCAGAGAATTTTATAAAGACGAAAGGAAATTTGCATATGGAATAGAAGAAAGGGCGATAATATGTCGAAAACACGTGTATATGAATATGCTAAGAAACATGGATTAGCAAGTAAAGATCTATTAGAAAAAGCTACTAAGGCGGGAATAACTTATAACAGTCACATGTCATCAATGACTGATGATGAAATCAAGAGACTTGATCAACTGTTGAAACAAAAGCCTAAATCAGAACATAAAGGAAACCGTTTGAATCAGACTAAAAATAATACTAATAAACAAAAGAATACTTCCTCTACAGGATCGAGCAAAAACGCTCAAAAAGCTGGCGTAACCAAGAACAGTCAATCTCATACAACGACTCGCTCAGATAAAAAAGCAAGTGTTGATAACCATCAAAAAGTAAAAACAGCTAATAATTCCCAAGCAAATCGAAATACGAATACAACAAAATCTAAATTTAACGATGATGAAGTATTTAAGAAAAAGAATAATAGCCACTCTAAGCAAAAAAAGCGTCGTAACAATCGTGGCCGTGATAAGAAAGATTATAGTAAGCCTCTTCCAAAACGAAAACATAAAGAGTTACCAGAAGTGCTTGTCTATAAGGATGGTATGACAGTAGCAGATTTAGCAAAGAGACTCCACAGAGAACCAGCCGAATTAGTGAAAAAACTGTTCATGCTGGGTGTTATGGCAACTCAGAATCAATCTTTGTCAAACGATGCTATTGAATTATTAGCAGCTGATTACGGCATTGAAACGAAAGAAAAAATAGATCGCGATATTTCTGATCTAGACCAATACTTCGAAGAGGCAAAAGAAGAAGACAAAAAATTAGCATTGACTTCTAGGCCGCCTGTCGTAACGATTATGGGTCATGTTGACCACGGTAAAACAACTTTACTAGATCAATTAAGACATACTAATGTCACTGAACATGAAGCAGGCGGGATTACTCAACATATAGGTGCTTATCAAATCAAAATCAATGGTAAGCCGATCACTTTCTTAGATACTCCTGGTCATGCTGCCTTCACGACAATGCGTGCTCGGGGTGCTGATATCACTGATATTTGTATTATTGTTGTGGCTGCAGATGATGGTGTTATGCCGCAAACGGTAGAAGCTATCAATCACGCAAAAGCAGCGAAAGTTCCTATTATAGTTGCAGTTAATAAAATTGATAAACCACATGCAAATCCTGACCATGTCATGCAAGAGTTAAGCGACTATGGTTTGATTCCTGAAGCTTGGGGTGGCGAAACGATCTTTGTTAATATTTCGGCCAAATTCAATCAAAATATTGAAGAATTGCTTGAAATGATTCTTTTAGTTGCTGAAATGCAAGAATTAAAGGCAAATCCAAATCGGAATGCGTTAGGTACAGTTATTGAAGCTCGCTTAGACAAATCTAAGGGCGCAATAGCGACATTGCTTGTCCAAGAGGGAGCTTTAAAAGTAGGCGATCCTATCGTTGTAGGGGAAACATTTGGTAGAGTTCGGGTCATGGTCAATGATCAAGGCAGAAGAGTCAAAACTGCTTCACCTGCACAACCGGTCGAAATTACTGGTTTAAATACATCCCCTCAAGCTGGAGATCGATTTGTAGTCTTTGATGATGAAAAAACGGCTAGAGCAGCGGGCGAAGAAAGAGCTCAAAGAGCTCAAATTGCCAAAAGGAATCTCTCTCAAAGAATCACATTAGATAATCTGTTTGAAAGTCTAAAAGAAGGCGATTTAAAGGAAGTCAACGTGATTATTAAGGCAGACGTCCAAGGATCAGCTGAAGCATTAAGTTCAAGTTTGCAGAAAATCGAAGTTGAGGGTGCTAAAGTTACAATCGTCCATTCGGCTGTCGGTGCCATCAACGAAAGCGATATAACTTTAGCTCAAGCAAGTAACGCCATTGTCATTGGATTTAATGTCAGACCGACTCCGCAAGCAAAAGCACAAGCAGATGCAGAGGATGTTGACATTCGCTTACATAGTGTCATTTATAAAGTAATCGATGAAATTGAAACGGCTATGAAGGGTCTTCTAGACCCAGTCTATAAAGAACAAGTGACCGGTCAAGCCACTGTTCGTGAGACTTACCATGTTACCAAATTAGGGACTATTGCTGGAGCTTATGTTACTGATGGAGTAGTGAAACGTTCTAGCAAGGTACGTTTGATTAGGGATGGTATCGTTATTTTTGAAGGCGATATAGCTTCGCTTAAACGTTTCAAAGATGATGCTAAAGAAGTTTCTAAAGGATTCGAATGCGGCATTATGATTGAAAACTACAATGATATCAAAGTAGATGATGTGATTGAAGCTTATGAAATGGTTGAAGTTTAAGCATTTCTAAACTTATTTCGCAATTTTATAAGTTTGCAGATTACTCTAGTACTAAAGTTATAAGGTAAGGTGGAAATAATGGCAAACTATCGTGTAGGTAGATTACAACAAGAACTTCTTAAAGAGGTTTCTGATATCCTTGCTCATAAAGTAAGAGACCCTCGAGTTAGTGGTGTCACAATCACAGATGTATCTGTGACAGGCGATCTTCAACACGCAACCATCTATTACTCGACATTAGATAAACTAGCATCCGAACGAGAAAAAGTAGCAAAAGGTCTTTCTAAAGCTGGTGGTCTGATTAGAAGAGAATTAGCGAATCGATTAACGCTATACAAAGCTCCAGAAATCACTTTTGAACGTGATAGTTCAGTAGATTATGGAAGTCGAATTGATCAACTCATAAATGAATTACACCAAAAAGAACAAGACAAATAAGCGTAAATAAAAAAGATGCCGGGTGGCATCTTTTTTATTTGTTGTGCGCCCAGCATGGGCGATAACTTGGTGGTGAAAGTCCACTACAGGCTTGGCAGTAGGAACTGTTAGCTGAAGGCAAGGGTGTCCACCGTGAGGTGGAATCTGAAGGAAGCTGAAAGCAAATACTCGCACTGACGAACAGAAATCTCATATGGAGGCTGGATTGGGACGGACGAGCTTGCAACACAAAGCAAAGTCCAATACTGCACGAATCCCATTTAGTAAATGAGGCAGTGACATGAGTGGAAGGTTATCGCACCTTACCTGGGGAGGTCTGTCTAGCGAT